>JBKDPB010000083.1:0-23333 GCA_046342615.1 Planctomycetota bacterium
GCAAGCAACCGGGTTGTTTCCGCTCCATATCCAATCGTGGCTCGATTTAGCCCAAGCCCAACGGACAGCCGGTGATCTCGATGCATGCCAGAAAACCCTCGAGCATGCCCAGACGATCGGTGTAACGAATGCCAATGTTGCCAGGCAGTTGAGCGAGCTGCATCGAAGCCGCAAGGATTGGCCGGCTGCCGATGCGGTTCTCGCCAAGGCCCTCGAGGCGAATCCTCGCGATGGAGTCCTGATCGCCTTTCGGGCGGAGACGCTGTGGGATTTAGGTCAACCGCAGGATGCGATCGATACCATGCGAAAGGCGCTCGTGCTGCTTCCCAATTACGATTGGGCGTGGAACACGCTCTCGGCATGGTGCCGCGAACGGCAGCAGTTGCCGGTCCTGCGCGATACCGCACGCGCGTTGATTGAGGCTCGGCCACGGCAGGTACGAGGTTTTCTCCGTCTGGCCGATGCCTCCATCGAACTGTCCGATATTCCCGCCGCTCTGGAGACCATCGAAGAGGCGTTGAAAATCGATGTGCGTTGCATCGATGCCTATTTTCTCAAGGCTTGGGCCCTGTCGATCGCTGGCCAGCATCAGGCCGCGCTCGATGCCACGTCGCCCGAAGTTTTTCGCGATGCCCCGTCCCCTCCCCTGCTGTTGACACGCTCCGATTTACTCGCTTCGCAAGGGAATCTCGCTGCCGCCATTGAGTCGAGGCGCGAGGCGGTTCAACTCGACCCTGACAACTACGTCGGGTGGCGACGCTTGATGGCTTGGACCGATAACCAAGCGCATGCGGAGATCCACGAGGAAGCCGCACGGAATTGCGTCCGGATCGCACCTGAGAACGTCGACGGCTATGGTTGTCTTGCCGGTGCCCTCATCGCCAAAGGAGATTCAGGGCAAGCCAAGGCGCTCCTGGGTGAAGCCTTGCAGCGCGAACCCGGCTACGAATACGCCGCCCAGACGTTGTTCGATCTGCAGATGAAAGACAACGAAACGCAAGCCGCCGAGCAGACGTTGGAACGGACCCGATCGTTTGTTGCCAAGGAACTCAGCTGGAGCATGTCCATCCGACTCCTGCTGCAAGCCGGAAAGGAGGACGAAGCGTTCGAGAAACTCAAGTCGCTCGGAGAGGCAATTGCCGACTCGCCCACGGCGAACTGGGGGCTGATTTTGTTGACCGTCGATCTGTGGGCCAATCGCCAAGATCTTTTCCAACGATGCCAACGTGAAATCATGACCGGAAACGGGAGCGAAGCTCTCGGACGCATTTGGGCACACCTGAGGTTGGCAGTGAACCCAAGCGAACCGTTGCTCAAGGACTTAAAACGCATTCCGGACTCCAAAGGCTGGGACGGGGCGGTCGAATACCTCCTGAAACAAGAGGACGAGCGACTCATGCCCCTGGCTGATAGCGAAGCCATCCGCAGACGCTTCCATCAACGCTTGCTCCGGAAGGCGGAGCTCTGGTCAGCGCTGGGGTTCAACTTCATTCGCCACTCCAAATTCAAGGAAACCGTCGCTTGGTGCCATCGATGGAGAAGCGTTCCCAACATCCAGCGTCCTGGCCAGTGGTATCCGGGCGTGCTATCGGCTTGGTTTGAAAAGCAACCGGAAGCGGCCCGACCGTGGGTCCAGTCCGCAGTTCGTCTGCCCGATGACGAGTATGCGAACACGATGCGGTTGTGGGCAGCTCTCGATGCCATGCTGCGAGCGTCACCTGACCAAGCGGGCTACTGGCTATCGCGCGTCGATCTGTCGACCGTCGATGAATGGTTTATCGATGCCTACCGACTGGTTGCCTGGTACATCCACACTTATGCTCCGGAACGATCGCCGATGCGTCAGTCGGATCTCCGAAAAGAGCTGCGGCGCAACCGGATCTCGGGGTTGGATGCCGACAAGCTTCCCGGCCTCCGAAAGCGTCTCGGCCGGATCCTGGCCTCGCGAGCCAACGCATGGCTGGACTGGCTACTCGCCTGATCCCGATGCTCCCCTGGTTGGACCCCGTGTCCCCTCGAGAAACGATTCGAGGCCCCCCTCGATAGCGCGAGGGGTGCCTGATGGCGGAGCGTCTTTATTTTGCCGTCTCCACGACCCATATATTTCGGTAGCGGATAGGGTTTCCGTGATCCTGCAAGTGGACTGGACCCGGCTCGGGTCCTACGGCAACCGGAGCCGCGGTTGTGTTTCGGTCACCCGGCAACGGGACGTTGTCGTGGATTTTCACGCCGTTGTGGTAGACCGTTATCCTCGGGGCGGAAACCCATTTGCCTCCATCGTACTTGGCGGCTGTGAATTCGACGTCGTAGGTCTGCCAACTCAGCGGTGGAAGGCACATGTTGACATCGGGCGCTTTGACCGAATAGATGCCTCCGCACTCATTGTCGAGACCCTCGAGTCCGAACGAGTCGAGCATTTGAACTTCATAGCGACCTTGGACATACAGCCCGCTGTTGCCTCGGCCCTGCCCTGTTGCCGTCGGTTGATAAGGCAAACGAAACTCAAGATGCAGTTGATGGCTGCCAAACTTCTGCTTGCTGGTGGTCCCCTGCTGGAGCAGTTTATCTTCGCTCAGCTTGCCTCCGTCCCAGGCATCGGTATGACTGCCGTCGAAAAGGACGATTGCTCCGTCCGGCGGCTTCTTGCCGAGCGTGGGGCTTTGACGCTCGGTTTTCTGCAATTCGCCGAGCTGGACGCCCTGCGGATCGAAGACGGTCATCATCCCGTAGCGAATCGTGCCGCGACCATACTTGCTATTGAAGCTGACGGTGTCCCCGCTTCGTTCGCCGAGCTCCTCAACGCGATTGGGAGGTTCGCCATCCCAGCCCTGCCCAGGCAAGCCGCCGTTGTAACCCACGGCGCGGAATTTCCCGTTTCCGATGGCGATGACCTGCAGTCCGAACCTGCGCCTCTCGTTGCCCGATCCGAGTTCGCCAAGGTATTCGCCTTGAAACGTGAAATCAGCATCCGGAGATTCCTGGGCCCGACACCGTGCGTTCTGCGTCCTATCGCCCGCAAGGAAGACGACCAAAATCATGCCGCACAGACCAACGTGTCGCTGTCTTCGTGTCATCGCCTTGATCCTTCTTTCAAAAATGGTTTCGGAAAGCCTCTACGGAGTTGGAGCCGATCGCTTTTCGGCCGCCTCGATGATGCGACGATTGATCAACTCCAGTCGTGGCGGCCAGCGAAATCGGGGCGCCGATGCTGGATCAAAGCCCTCGAGGTGACCGTGCAGTCGACTCGCAGGTTTAGAGTATACCAACTGGGTTTCCCCGAATACCTCGCGGCAAATCGCTGCAAGACCAGGATCGTAGGCCTCCAGCTCGGCACGGGTGTCAACGTGATTATGGTCGTGATCGTTTTCGCGATTATTGTCGAACCACGACTGGACCCCTTCGGCGAAATACTCGTGATGATTGACGCTGGCATACTTGCCGCGCCACAGACCGGCGTCCATCGCGCGTCGAAAGGTTTCTCGAAGCCTACGATCAAACGTTGGGTCGACGTTGATCAACCCCCGCAAATGAATGTTGTGCGCGAATTCATGGATCAGGATGCATTCGCTCGAGTAGGGGTCTCCGGGATAAGCGAGCAAGTTTTCTTCGCCACAGGAACAGAGCGGATCGGATTCACTTCCTCCCAGCCCCCGCGCGCGAGCATCCCAGTAATCCTTAGGGTTTGCGTCCGGAAGCTCGGCGACCGGGTCCTGTCCCAGCCAGGCGAACTCAGGCAGGTCGGTCGTGTATTCGTTCCACGCGATGACGCATAGCCGAGAGCCCGAGCGGATCATTGCATCCCGAATGTCCGGGCGGTTGGCCAGCATCTGGTCAACCCAGTATGCGGCTTCCTTGAGCGCGTAGGGGTCGACGTGCGCCGAGCCCACAATCGGATACCCTTGGGCGGATACGCGTTGGGTGTAAAAACTCGGTATCCCATCGGGATCGGAGGGATCGAAACGAACCGATTGCACCATCAGGCTACATTCAACGATCTTCTCGCTCTGATCCGCCGAATCGACGATAGCGAACCGGTGTCCGATCGCGGTATCGATCGTGGCTTGTTCGCCAGGCTCAAGCCGACCGTTCGACACTCGCTGTTGATCATCCCGAAGCCAGTAGATTTCAATCGGCCGATCGCTGCCGTTGATGCACTGCAATCGCGGCCGACGAACATCCTGAGCGTTTGAGGGGACGGTCCCGAAACCCAGCAAGAGCAACATCGCGAGAAACCGGTTCATGCGGTGGCTCCGGATCGGGAAATGGTCAGGACCGGTTCGCCCAGAACCTCCATGCGAGGTTCAATGCCCAAGCCGGGTTGCTGGCTGGATCGCATCGTTCCTTCGTGACGGGTGGGTGCGCCCAGTGCGTTGCTCACCGTGACGTAGCTGTTGAAGTCCGTACTCGAGAATCGGAACTCTTCCGGTGTGCTGTGGGCGAGATGAGCGATGGCTGCTGTCGTGATGTCGCCTCCCCACGAATCCTCGAGGGTCATCGCGATCCCCATCTGAACACAAAGATCGCGGATCTGGACGGTCTTGGTCAGCCCCCCGAGTTTGCTGATTTTGAGATTGACCAAATCCATAGCCAGGTCCGCTTTCGCGCGCAAGAACATCTCGAGCCCATCGATGTTCTCGTCGAGCACCAAGGGATGGTTGGTGGCTCGTCGGACCGCCAAGCATTCCTCGTACGTGAGGCAAGGTTGCTCGATGTAGACATCCAGGTCGCTGACAGCTCGTACGACGCGGATCGCTTCGTGTTGCGTCCAGCCGGTATTTGCGTCGGCGACCAATCGATCGGTCGGGGGAAGCATCTCTCGGACCGCGCGAATGCGATGGATATCTTCGTCGGGATCGCCCCCCACCTTGAGTTGGAATTTGCGATAGCCTTGCGATCGGTAGCCGGCAACGTTCGCGGCCATAGCATCCGGAGCTTGCTGCGAGATTGCCCGGTACAACGGGACGTGCTCGCCAAAGCATCCGCCGAGCAGTGTCGCGAGAGGTAGGCCCGTCGCCTTTCCCAGAAGGTCCCAGCAAGCCATATCGATCCCGGATTTGACGTAGGGATGCCCCTTGAGCGCGGCATCCATTCGGCGATTGAGTTTCTGAATCTCCCGAGGGTCGAATGCCATCAGATGTGGAGCGAGCTCGCGCAGCCCGGCTCGGACGCCTTCGGCATACGCTGGCAGATAAAACGGACCGAGAGGACATACCTCGCCATAACCGATCAAGCCGGAGCTGGTTTCAACGGCGATGATCGTGCTATCAAAAACGGAAACGGACTTTCCGCCCGACCATTTATAGGATCCTTCCACCAAGGGGAGTTCAACACGGTAGGCAGCGATACGTTCGATTCGCATCAATAGGTTCGTTGGAAGGAGAAGTCATTGTGGGTTGTAGGGAGAACCCTGTTTCACACGTCGTGAGCAGGACCCGCGATCGCGGCTCGGGAAACGCGCTACTTGTCAAACGCGCTAAGTGTCCGAGTCCCGTTTCGTATCATCGATCATCCACCTGGGATTGGGAATGGCAGTTACGCGGGCGATCAGAAGGAGGACGCCGACGACGATGACGAGGATTGGGACTTCGACATCCAGACTGATTCGACCGGTTTGCCGCAGTACGGACAGGAAACTCGCGATCAAAAAGAAGGGGCCGACCACGACCGTCGATTTATCGAAACCCCCGATGGCCAAGGTCAGGAGGCCGGCCGCTGCCAAACCGAGCGTCCATACCCAGTCAATATTTGGGGCGACGCCGAGGGTGCTCAGTAACCAACCGATGCCGATCGTGATCAAAAGGACAGGGAGCAGAAGGGTCTTTTTGTCTGGCTTCATACGGCTCGTCCCACAATGCGACTGGTTATCAACGTTGCGGCATCTACGGTGTGGATTACCAAAAAGTTTTTCCGAAACGATTTTGCACCCCGGCGTTTACGTCAGGTTGCTGGTTCATCCTCCCCGGGAATGATACCGGTTCGCGCAAGGGCTGAAAACAGGGCGAATGATCGGACTGCAGCCAAGATTTGCTCGCTGGAGGCGAGCGGATTGGAACGATTGCACCGCATGGAGCAGCGCCCAAGAATTCATTCAATTCTGTTGGAACGACGGTCGATGCAACGATACTCGCAAATGGGCGAACCGGTCGAACGAGGAGAGTGTCGACCCGATTTATTCTACGGACGGCGGTTTCTCTATCAATTTCGAGAGGTCGCGATCAATGTCGCTTGATTTTATGAACGCCATGATGGGTTGCTTGTTCCTAGGCGTCTGGATTATTGTCGGTCATATTATTGCGGTGGATTATTTTTAGCATCCAAAAACGATTGTAGGGGCAATGAAGCCATTTCCGCGTTTGAAGTTTTGCGGATTCACCCGTGAGGTCGATGTCGAAAGCGCGATCGAAGCGGGCGCGTCGGCCATTGGACTGAATTTCGTTCCCAACAGTAAACGGTTTGTCGAGCCGAGTATCGCATCGAGTTTATCTCGAGTTGCCGCAGGACGAATTTTGCGTGTCGGCGTGTTCGTCAACTCGACGCCCGAGGAGGTGGCCGACGTTTGCAGCCTCTGCGAGTTGGATGCAATCCAGCTTCATGGTGACGAGCGTCTGGAGTGGCTCGAGCGGTCGCAACGCATCGAACGATTGCGCGGATTGCCCATCTTGAGGGCGCTCCCCTACCGAGGCAGGGACGACGATGCCGCCATCGAACCATGGAGTCGCGCGGCGAACGACCCTGCCAGTCCGGTCGTTGCGATTCTTGTCGATGCCTATGATCCCGCAGACCCCGCCGCGCGAGGCGGGACCGGAAAAATGGCTCGCTGGGATCTGCTGTACCCGCGGCCGCCATCCTTTTCCTGGCGCGAGCCCGGAGGGACGCGATCCCCCGCCACGGCACCGTTGATACTCGCGGGGGGTATCGATCGTCACAACGTCCTCGAGGCCTGTTCGATCGCCAGGCCAGACGGAATCGACTTGGCGTCAGGGATTGAGAGCGCGCCTGGGATCAAGGATCGGGAGGCGATGTTTGCTGTCGCCCAGGCGGTTCGTTCCTTTTTCGCTGACCGCGAAAACCCCGGACCCTGAGCTGCCACGCTTTGTCGGCTCTCCCAAGAAATTTTGGGGGATTGGAAAAAAGGCCCGTCTCACGGACCAAACGTGTCACGGGGCCGAGCGATCTTAGATGCGTAGTTGTTAACGACACCTGAAGGCGTTAGCATTGGTCCTGTTCGAAGGATTGTTTTCTTCACCACAACGTTTAGGAGAATGTCTCGTGGCCGCATCTTCCGGAAAAAACAGCAGCAAGCAGAAAAAAGTGGACAAGGTTGGAGCGCCCGAGCCCGTGACCGGGCTGGAGCAAATCCTGAAGCGGGAACCTGGGCTCAAGACGACGCTGCAGCAGATTGAGAAGCAGTTTGGTGAAGGGTCCATCATGCCCCTCGGTGGTGAAATACTGCTGAAGGTGGAAGGGATCAGCACAGGGTCCCTGTCCCTCGATATGGCGCTCGGTGGGTTCGGTCTGCCGCGTGGACGAATCATCGAGATCTACGGTCCGGAATCGAGCGGCAAGACGACCTTGGCACTGCATGTTTGCGCCGAAGCGCAAAAAGGAGGTGGAATCGCCGCAATTATCGATGCCGAGCATGCGTTTGACCCGAGTTGGGGCAAGAAGCTGGGCGTGGAACTCGATTCGCTCCTGGTCAGCCAGCCCAGCAGCGGCGAAGAAGCGATGCAGATCACGGAGATGCTGGTCAAGAGCAACTCGGTCGACGTGATTGTCGTGGATTCGGTTGCCGCGTTGGTCCCGCGTCAGGAACTTGAAGGGGAGATCGGTGATTCGCACGTGGGACTCCAAGCGCGATTGATGAGCCAATCGATGCGGAAGTTGACGGGAGCGATCGCTCGGAGCAAGACCGTCGTGATCTTCATCAACCAAATTCGAGAGAAGATTGGTGGTATGAGCTACGGCAGTCCAGAAACCACCCCTGGTGGCCGCGCGCTGAAATTCTACTCCTCCTGCCGTGTCGACGTTCGTCGTATCGGACAACTCAAGGATGGCGAAGAAGTCGTCGGCCAACGTGTGAAGACAAAGATCGTGAAGAATAAGGTTGCTCCTCCGTTCCGGGTGGCTGAGTTCGACATGATGCACACCAACGGGATCAGCTACGAAGGGGATTTGATCGATATGGGGATCGCCCACAAGATCATTTCCAAGAGTGGTGCATGGTTCAAGTACGGTGAAACGTACATCGGACAAGGCAAGGAAAAGGCCAGAAACTTCCTCCTGGAAAACAAGGAAGTTGCGAAAGAGATCCGAGACGCGATTGTCGCAGCGGGCGGATACACTGGCCCCGAAGGCCCCTCCACTCCGGAAGAGGCCGAGGAAGCGACCGCCGACTCCTAGTGAGGACGCGATACGCCGTACTTGTACGACCAGTAGTTGCCAATCGCCTTGGCACCCGAGATGAAGTTCTTCCCGTTGACGTGGCCCGTGATATACGCGAGCGCGTCCATGGGCGGGGGCTGGTCCAGGATCAGCACCGGACAACCCTGATGCTGCTCGGAAAGGATTGCGACAATGTCCTTTCTCGGACGGGCAAAGTCGACATAACGGATATCAAGCTCGTAACGCAGCTTGGAAAAATAGTCCAACACGCCCGTGATTTGAGCACAGTCAGGACAATAATAGGGCGCCCCGGCCCCGTCCACAAAGTCCTGCTTCAACAGAAACAAGATATCCCTTGCCATAGCAACCTTTCCCTACGCGTTGAAAGTAAAGAACAAACGCCTCGCGAGCATTGTAGACGCCCCCGCCAAAAGTCAAAGTAGTCGGCGCTCTCCATGTGCCGTTCAATCGATCCCAATCTTGTTGAGTCGATGGAGCAACAGCGGGTGCGTCAAAGGCCTTTCTGCCTTCTGGGAGTCCTTGTTGCGCACGACCTGATCGATCTGCTCCTTCAACGCCGATTCGTTGAGGTACTTTGCTAACTGAGGCCCAACCGTCAGGAGGATCAGACCTGTGATCGCATCGTCTTTGTCTTGGGCCAGCGCAGTCGCCACCCGATCCGCGGAATACTCGTCGAGTCTGGACACTTTTTTGTTGACGCTTTTGAAAAAGGTTCGAATCGTGTTGTTGTGCCCGAGAGCGATATGCCCAAGTTCGTGGCCGAGGATAAAGCAGAGGGCCGAAGGTTTCTCAGCCATCATGCAGGCGTTGATGATCTCGTCGGTCAGCAGAATCAAATTGCTTTTTCCAAAACGGACAGCATATGCATTCAAGATGTTGGACTCGACCACGTAGACCTCGGGTGCGTCGATCCCTAATCTTCGAGAATACTCCGCCACGACCTTGTGAATTTCCGGAAACTGCGATTCGGAAATTTTGACTCCGGATCCGTGAATCAGAGCCAAGGCTTTTCGATGCTGAAACCAAGAAAAGATCGGGGTCAGTACCACGCCGATGAGTGCGAAACCCATGGTCACTAGCGACGCAACGGCCAAGAGAATTAACCCGACAATCCAGCTGGTGGTGACCGCGAGCGATGTGCCGGGTTCGACGAGGGACTTGGCGTCGACGCGATTTCCCGATGATGGCAGCGAAGGGAAGGGTTGCATGGATGGTATCTCCTCGAAAGTTAGGTCCTCGGCCCACGGCGAACGGGACGAAAGTTGGAACTTGGCAGTTGTTCGGTCTAGCGATCTGGACAGACTGCACTCGAGATGAGCAGCTTACTCGATCCTGTTTCGAAATGCATGTGTCTGTGATGGGATGTGCCAGCAAGAAGTGCGAAAAACCTGTTTACAGCTGCGACGACTTCAGTCGGCGTATGTAATGACTGGGCCCCAAGTTCTCTGCGTGTTTGACGTATCCCCATCGGTACATCATCCGATCGGTGAGTCGATCGTTCGTAACCTGGCAAACAATCGCTCGCGACGCCCGCAAGCCAGCAATTGTATCCATGGCTACAATTCCTTGATGGAATGTTCGATAGGAGGTTCTTTCACCAGCGTGCACATATAACAGGGACATGTACCCTGGGGAGCCGATAGGAAAGGAATAGTAGAATCGGCACTCATCCTCCGGGAGTGTGCGGACCACGCGATCCATCATCGCTCCCCAAACCGTACCCCAACGGGGCCACCAGCGGGCCTGAACGGCGGTGATCTGGCCGTTTCGCAGGACAACCTCGCCGTAACGCCATCCCGAAATCCGCTGTTCGTTGCCTGAGAGTTTCGGGAAGCCTGGCAACCCCCAGGTTGCCGGATCTCGCATCACGATACGAATCGAAGCGATCGGAGGACTTCCGATGTCGCTTGGGATTTATTGAGGACGTAGAAGTGGACGCCGGGCACACCTCCGGACAAGAGCTCGGCCACTTGCGACGTGGCGAACTCGACCCCGACCTGGAACTGCCACTCGGGAGACTCCTGCTCGGCTAGCCGCTCGACAAAGGATTTGGGCAGCTGGGCTTTGCACAGCGAAGTGATCCGCTGGATTTGAGCGAGATTGGTAACAGGGAGAATCCCGGGCACGATCGGAATCTCGATCCCGGCCGCGCGGCATCGGTCCACAAATCGAAAGTAGTCATCGTTGATGTAGAACAGTTGCGTGACGACGATGTCCGCTCCGCAATCGACTTTGCGTTTGAGGTTTTCGAGATCGATGTCTGCCGACGGCGCCTCCTGGTGGATTTCCGGATAACCCGCAACGGCCACACCGAACTGAGGGAATTCGTCCCGGATCAAGGAGACCAGTTCATTCGCGTATCGTAACCCACCGTCGACCTGTTGGAACTCCGTTTGCCCCTTGGGCGGGTCGCCCCGCAGGGCGACGATGTAATCGGTTCCGAGATCCAACGCGGTCTTGAGATAGGCTCGCAACTGATCCACCGTGGATCCGACGCAGGTCAGGTGCGATGCGATGCGATGTCCGAATCGTTCCTTGACCGTCTGCAGGATTTGAAGGGTTCGGTCGCGCGTTGAGCCCCCTGCCCCGTAGGTGCATGTGTAGAAGTCCGGCTCGAACTCATTGAGCTCCGCGACCGTTGCCATCAATGTCTCGACCTGCTCGTCGGTCTTCGGCGGAAACAATTCGAACGACAACCCCTTGCGATCGGAGCTGAAAAAATCACTTAGCTGCATGGAAACCTCAGTCCTGGGATAATCCGCCGAACCCATTTGGGCTCAACACATCATGCGATCCTTACTACGATACTTTAACGGCAATTGCTTTTCACGGGGATAGGGCAGCTCCGTAATCGTTTTCCATTCCTATCGTTTCTCGAAGGACGCAATCCGATGACCGTAAAACCGCTCGCAAACAAACGCGTTTTAGCTTTCGTTGGCGATATCTACGAAGACCTGGAGCTGTGGTATCCCAAGCTCCGGCTTCAGGAGGCGGGTGCCGAAGTCGTTGTGGCGGGAGAGGAAGCCAAACGTGTCTACGCAGGGAAAAATGGCTACCCTTGCACGTCCGATGTGGCGATCGCCGATGTGCAGTCGTCCCATTTCGACGGAGTCCTGCTGCCGGGGGGGTTCATGCCGGATCGCCTGCGACGGCTCGATGGGGTGAAAACGCTCATCTCGGAATTCGATCGGGACCGGAAGTGCATTGCGGCCATATGCCATGGAGGTTGGTTAGCCATCTCGGCTCAAGTCTATCGAGGGGTTCGCGTCACCGGTTCCCCGGGCATCAAGGATGATCTCATCAATGCCGGGGCCGTTTGGGAAGATGCCCCGGTCGTGGTCGATCGGCATTTTGTCTCGAGCAGGAAGCCGGACGATTTGCCGTGGTTCGTACCAGCCATGATCGACGTCATCGTAGGTCCCTCCCGATGAGCCTCCATATTCTGCAAATCAGCGACACGCATCTGAGTGCGGACGCTAGGACAGAAACATGAGCGATATGCGTGCCTGGGCCCAATTGGTTCGTGTGCCCAATACGTTGACGAGTTGCGCGGATGTCTTGGCGGGCATGTGCCTGGCGGGCGGCATCGCCGATCACTTCGTGCATCATCCGTTCGCCGCGGTGCTCGCCTGCTCCGCTTCGATCTGCTTTTATTGGGCGGGCATGGTACTCAACGATGTATTCGATGTCGATCAAGATCGGGAACAAGGTCGCCCAGGTCCCTTGGTGACTGGAACGATTTCCATCGATTCCGCAAAGCGCGTCGGGGTCGCATTGTTGGGGAGCGGAATCGTCCTGAGCGTGGCTTCCCCGCTCGGGATCGCGTTGGTCGGCGATCCAAGATCGTGGTTGCGATCGGCGGTGCCCGGGGGTATCGGATGCTTGTTGGCCGCCGCCGTGGTGGCTTACGACGGGCCCTGCAAGAAGTCGGCGGTGGCTCCATGGATCATGGGGATCTGCCGGAGTTTGAACATGGCGTTGGGCGTAGCGGTCGTCGCCGCGGTGGTTCCGACGACACTCGGTTGGTCGGTCGTATCGGTAATTCTCGGCCACGGGGTCTACATCGCCGGGCTGACGATCGCGGCGCGACGGGAAGCGGATTTGTCGCAATCGCGGGGGCGCTTGCTGCTGGGTTGGGGGATTTGCGGAGTCGGAGCGGCGCTCATCGCCTTTTCGTCAAGCCTCGAACTCGAACGAACCTATCGGCTTGAGCCGAGATGGGTATTCCCCTTGCTCGTGGCCATCTTGTTGTTCCCGTTAGCTCGGCGAGCCATCGCGTCTGTCCGATCTCTTCGACCTCAGCAGCTGGGATTGGCGATCAAGCAGGCGATTTTCACAATCCTGTTTCTCGATGCGTCGATTGCGCTTCAGTACGCAGGTGATCTACCGGGCATTTGCATCGCGTTGATGGTTGTGCCGACGATCTTATTGGCTCGATGGTTCCGAGCGACGTAGGTCCGATCGGCGAGCGGATCGCGCCTTCGGTTGATGCAACGCGGGAAGCGGTACATGGCCATCCCGATAGAGCACGTTGTAGGCGCAAAATGGAATGATGTGCCCGGTGGGGAGTACATGATGGGTGCAGCACTTCATGACGCGGCGCACATCGAAATTGTAGCTGTCTAGGAACGAAGTGATCGTGATCCGGAACAACTGTTTCGCGCCGAGCTGTCGCTCCAAGGCCCTGGCGATAAATGCATCGGCGGCCGATGCCCGGGTCGGGGATTCGCTCGGGGATTCGCTGGGGGAGGCCGCCGGTGGTGTCACCACGGGCAAAGAGGAACTTGGGGATCGAGGCTCGCTCGCTCCCGCGCTCGTATCATCGCAGCATCCGCCCGGTCCACAGCATTGGTTCCGCGCCAAGTACAGCTGGATGAGTCGCTGACCTTCGTCGCGGGTAAAACTCAGCCCGTTCGCGAGAAGATCCAAGTTGACTTTGGCATCGATGAATCGGGTCAGGGGGACCAGATGCCCTTCGTGTCGAAAAGCCAACGAGAGAATATGGCAATTGGGATGTGCGCAAGGGAGCGGAAAGAAATCCTCTTCCCGAAACGTGCCGTTGGATTGTTGGCAGAGAGCTTGGATGCAATCCGGTGAGGTGACTCGAGATTCCAATTCTTCCGGGAGATAGAAACGGCCCGAGTAGGTGGCCGGCTGCAGGCTGAGGCCAGTGATAAAAGGATGTTGTTCGGCCAGTCGCAGCAGAGGGCCGAGTTGGTCTAGATTCACCCCCGCCTGGAGTGCGGACACGATGGTGACGTTCAAGCCGGCTTCGCCGATCGCGTGCAAGGCCGCCATTTTCGTGGCCTGAAGTGGTTCGCCCCGGAGGGCGACATGCACCCGATCCTCCAGGCCGTCCAGTTGCAAGTAGATTTCTATGCGGTCGCGATGCAGGGCCAATCGCTGCATCAACTTGGAATCGCGGGCCAGGCGAATCCCGTTGGTGTTGATCATCACATAATCGATCGGTTGGGATAGCGCGTAATCGAGAACGGTCTCCAGTTCGGGGTGGGTGGTGGGTTCGCCACCGGAAATCTGCAGCACCTCGACGCGCCCCTCGGACGCCACCAACGCATCGATGGCGCTGCGCACCTGTTCGACCGAACGATGTTTCAGGCCCGGTTTGCTGTGGGCATAACAGAGCGGGCATTCCAGATTGCAGTTGTCGGTGATTTCCAAGACCCCGATACACGTATGCTGTTCGTGTTCCTCACAGAGTCCGCAATCGAACGGGCACCCTTTGTCGATCGGAGCGCGCGAGGTGGCGGGAACTTTTGCCGGGAGCGAGTAATCGTACCGATCGTACCAGCGAACATCGCTGCAGATAAAGTCTTCGCGGAGACCATGCTCCGGACAGCGCTTTCGAAAGTAGACGCGACCCTGCCGATCGATGATCTTGGCAGGAACGAGCTGCAAGCACTCGGGACAGAGGCTTTGGGTCGCCCCGAGGTAGCGATAGCCTACAGGGAGCTTGGTCGAGTCGGCGGTACTCAAGGCGATCTCGTCTTCATTTGGAAGGCTTGCGAGGAACAAACAATCGGAGCAGCGCTCCGACAATATAAAGTGCGAGGAGCCCGCAGATCCCCCAAACAGCACTCATGAGAACCCAACCCAGCGCTGGATTCCCGTTTCTGGTGGTTTCGACGACCATGAAGCCGGCGGGAAAACAGGTTCCGACGAATGCAATGGAACCAGCGATGGAAGCGGCGGCACCCAGGACGAGCGAAAAGGCGCTGAGGGCCAGGTTGGAGATAGGCGAGACCGGTTCACCCGCCATCGCACGCTGTGCCACCCGATTTTGGTAGATGAATCCGTGATACGCAGCGAATACGGTGGTGGCTAGTCCAAACCATCCGATCGGTGCTGCCTCGGTCAACAGAAGGGTGATAGAAAACGCGTCGAGCGCGATGATCGGCAACCAGTAGCCGGGTCCCAGAAAGCGTACGGTGGGTTGTTCAACATCCGTCGGAGGCTCGAATGGATTGAATTCCGATGGGTTGGATTCAGGGTTCGCGTTATGGGACATGGCTCCGTCGTTCCTCGCTTTTCGCTCTTCGAACCAACTTGCGCTTCGATCCATCCCGTTGGTGTCTGCCCATCCAGCCGACTCGAACGTATTATGGAACGAGCGTTTGGCGAGTGCAAGCAGAGACGTTTCGGTCGCTGCAACTTGAAACGGCGGGTGAAGTGATGTTCGGCTCGGTATCCTAGCCGCAAAAAAGAGAGCGATATGGCGGGTAGTTTAACCCATGGGCGCATCGCAAGAATCCTTCTGGCCGATTCGTCATCGCGTTGGGATGCCGCTCGCATGCAGCCGGCGTGGTTCCTGTTCGGCGCGAATGCACCCGACTTTGGTTCCTACCCTGGAGGCCATGCGATCGTATCGGACTGCGCTCATTATGTTCGTCCGGCGGATCTCGTTCGGACGATGCTGGCGTTCGCCGACAGCGAAGCGCAACGGGCGTTCGCGCTGGGGTGGCTGACGCACGTCGTCGCAGATGCAATCCTTCATCCGGTGGTCAATCGCGAGGCGGGTCGACGCCTGTTTGTCGATCGCGCGGTGCCCTTTGTCGAGGATCCAGCCATGCACATTCGCGTCGAATTTGGTTTTGATGCATTTGCGGGTGACCCCCGCCTCGATCCCTGTCCGCGCATCGATCGGGGCCATTTGGACTCGATCGCAACGATGTTGAGCCAAACTTACGCAGCCTCGTACGGTCGCGCGTTTGCCGAAGCGTGGTTTGTCCAATCGTGCTCCGCATTGAATCGATTTGCACCGTGGATGCTTTGGCTCGCCCGATTGCATCGCCGATCGCATCGATCGCGGTATTCACTGGCTGGCTGTACCGTTGATACGGTGCGCCGCTCACTGGTCTTCGCTCGAATGGACTCGCGGATCATCGCGCATGCGGATCCGTTGTTTCCCTCGGCCCAGTACACGCAGGAGATGGAGTCGGGGATCGTCCGAACGTGCGAGGAATGTCGCCGTCACGTCGACAGCGAGATCGTCCATCTCGAGAACCGAAATCTGGACACAGGCGAGCGTGCCAATGACAACGATCCCTATCCGTTGGCGGTGTCGACCCGGGCGCAGCTTGATCAACTTCCGAACGCGACGCCGTAAGGCCGTCTCCGTCCTTACGGGAGCAGATGCCCGAGTTTGTCGCGCTTGGTGGCGAGGTAGCTCGCGTTGTGCTCATGGATGGGCGGGATGATCGGCACCTGGTCGACCACCGTTAAATCGAAGCCACGCAAATTGAATGCTTCGGTCTTTTTCGGGTTGTTGGTGAGGAGTCGAATTTCGCGCAAGCCCAGATCCTTGAGGATCTGGATGCCCACCCCATAGTCGCGCATGTCTGCTTTGAACCCGAGCCGGTGGTTGGCTTCCACGGTATCGAGTCCTTCGTCTTGCAGCGCGTAGGCGCGGATCTTTTGGGCCAGTCCGATGCCACGGCCTTCTTGCGGGAGGTAGACGAGTGCACCGCGTCCTTCGCGTGCGATGGCTTCGATGGCCAAATGCAGTTGGTCGCCGCAGTCGCATCGGAGCGAGGCCAGCAGATCGCCGGTGAAGCAGCTGCTGTGCATTCGGACCAGAGGCGGCACGGATCCAGGTTCGTCCAGTTTTCCCAGGACCAGAGCGATCGGTTCTTGCGGTTCGTATTGCACGTCGTAGACGATGATCTCAAAGTTGCCGTACTTGGTGGGGAGCTTAGCGTGGGCGCTGCGGGATACGAGTTTTTCATTGACGCGACGATGCGAGATGATTTGCTCGACCGAGATGATTTCCAGTTCGTGTTTGGCGGCCAGTTCCACGAGTTCGTCTCGGTTAGCGCGGTCCCCTTCGCGATTCAAGATTTCGCAGACGACACCCGAGGGAGTCAAGCCGGCCATGCGCGCCAAGTCGACGGATGCTTCGGTGTGTCCGGCACGTCGCAGGACTCCGCCTTCCTTGGCCAAAAGCGGATAGACGTGACCGGGCTTGACGAAGTCTTTGGGGCGCGAGTCGGACTTGGCGAGTCTTCGTATCGTTTCGGCTCGTTCGGCGGCGGTGATTCCCGTTTTGCAGCCCGCGAAATCGACCGGGGTCATAAACGCGGTGCTCAAGGGCGAAGTGTTTTGATCGACCAGCGGGCGGAGGTCGAGTCGCTCCGCCACGGAGGGGAGGATCGAACAGCACAGCTGGCCGTGGCCTGCCAGCATGAAATTCACCATCTCCGGGGTGATGAGTTCGGCCGCGCAGACGAAGTCTCCTTCGTTTTCGCGATCTTCGTCATCGACGACGATAACGACGCGTCCGTCGGCGATGGCTTTCACGGCATTTTGGATCGTGCTGAATCGATGCGGCATAGGGGTGCGTCTCCGAATCCTATCCGGTGGGGAGGTCCCCGGACTCGGATCCTTCCAAATTGTAGTCTTTGATTTTCTTGTGCAAGGTGTTCCGGTTGATTCCCATCCGTGCGGCGGCTTTTGTCTGCACGTTCGCACAGGATTGCAGGACCTGCGCAATCAATTCCTTCTCCACGCGATCGACAACCCGCGCGTGCAGATCGCAGGCATCGTTGGGGGCCAATCGCATGCCTTCGGCGACGAGTTGCGAAGCAAGGGTCTCGAAGTCGGGTGGGGCTGCGGAGGTTGCGGTGAACGACTGAACAGGTTGCGACCCAGTTACCACACCGGGAAGCAAATCGACAGTTAACTCATCCGAGTCGGCCATGACGACAGCTCGCTCGACGTAATTCTGCAATTCCCGCACGTTGCCAGGCCAATGGTAATCCTGCAGGGCCAGCATGGCTTCGCGTTGAATATGGACGACAAAGCGACTGTTTTGTTCGCTGTAATGCTGGAGGAAATACGCGACCAGCGCGGGGATGTCTTCGCGGCGTTTTCGCAAAGGCGGAAGCTCGATCGGGACCACGTTGAGCCGCCAGTAAAGGTCTTCCCTGAACCGTTCCGCTCGGATTTCCTCGGCCAAGTCACGATTGCTGGCCGCGATGAGCCGGGTATCGACGGTCACGGTTTCCGTGTCTCCGACCCGTTCGAACTCCTTCTGTTGCAGAACCCGCAGCAATTTGACTTGCAGATGGAGCGATGTGCTGTTGATTTCATCGAGGAAAATCGTCCCCGTGTGCGCGGCTTCGAAGCGACCGGCGCGGTTGCCGACGGCTCCGGTAAAGGCCCCGCGAACATGTCCGAACAATTCGCTTTCAAGCAAGCTCTCGCTCAAGGCTCCACAGTTGACCTTGACGAAAGGACCGCTCACACGGTTGCTCAATTGATGGATCGCGTTGGCGATAACTTCCTTGCCAGTCCCGGTTTCACCGAGCAACAGGACCGATGCATCGGTCATCGCAACGCGGCGCGTCAGGCGAGCGATCCCTTGCATGGCCGGCGAAGAGCCGATAACCCCAGGTAGAAGCGTTCCTCCAGCGGTCCCCATTTTTCCCACGTAATCTGATCCAGGACCTGCCATCGACGCGTCGCGGCGACACGGGGAGCCGATCTTGACCAGGGGTTACGGTGAGACCTCCGCCCACGGGCGTTTGCCGTCGCCCGCCTCGATCGCGTCGAGAATCCGTCCCATGACTGCTCGGGTGACCGGCTCCGATTCCCCTCGCAGGTTGTACACATCGTACTGGTCCTGGGCCATCTCGGAAGTGATCAGCAGCCCAAATCGGCGAACCGATTGCACAAAATTTCGGCTAGCCTGCTCGCGTTTCGCTTCCGACTCCGTCGAATCGGACGCGATTCGCAAGAGAAGGTTTTGCTCATCGCGGGAGGCTGCCATCAGGTTCCCAGCGGACCTGGAGGCCAGTTCCGACGGGCTCGAGCGGACCGACTGGAAGTAATTGTCTGCCGAATCTTTGAAGAGAATTCTGGACTCGGGAGCCAGGAGCGGCGGATCGGTCACCGACCTCATGCGTGCGACAATATCCCCTAAACCCTCGACGGAGGGAGGGACGCTGCCCACTACGACCCGATGGTCTTCCTCGGCCACGCTGTGTTCCCCCCTGCTTAAAGAATCAGCAAGCATGGCGATGGGAACGGTGGAGGTCGTCGGGTTGGCGCGTATCCGCTGGACGAGTTGTCCCAGATCCAGTTCTCGAACGTGGTGGACGATGAAAACCCCTTCGATGGGCAGCCCCGACCGAAGCAGTGCGAATACCTCTGCAGCGGATGCCGCTTCGAAGTACCGGTATCCGAGTTGGTCGAGCAGGCCATGCAGATGGCCGCGGAGCCCTTCATGGCCTCCGACAATCAAGGCGATCGGTTCGTACGACAATTGCTGCATTTCACGTCCGACCGCATCGATGCGGCTGCTTCCCAGAAACCCCGCGCGCGCCAATGGTTGCGGGGCAGGGGCGGTTTCGTCGGTTTTGGGTTGGGCGTTGATTTCTTGAATCGATTTCATCAGCGACTGGGTCGCGGGGTAGCGGATCATCGGAACCCCGGACCGGGTGGCTGCGACGAGACGATCCCGTACGGGGACTGGGATACCGGCCCCCTCCCAACGGCTGAGGTTCGAAATCGCCAAGGCCTGTGCGCCGGATAACCGGCTCTTTACCGCCGCGTCCCAAACCAAGCACGCGAACTCGTGGCTATCCCGAAGGCTTTCGGGAATGATCTTCTGAAATACTTCATCGCGAGTCGTATCGCTCGAGCCGGTCAACGCTAGGTGCTCCCAATGTGCGGCGAGTGCGGTGGCACTGGCGATATTCGAATGCGGGCTCAAACGCAAAGCGAGTTGCGCGGCTTGGGACGCGCGGGCCAGAGCGAGGTGGGCAGGCACTGCGGGAATCTCTGCCAAGGTTCTGCCGTCCGGTTGAAGGACCCAGGCAACTTCGGTATCGACTTCGTTGAGTCGGGTGCGTCGTTGATAGTCGATGATCGAATGCTCGACCAGCTGCGAGGCATATTCGTTCACCGTTTCCGCCGCCGGAGGCGCGGCGTCTCGGCCCGCCACGGCCCGCGCCAATCCCGCTCTCATCGAATCGTCCAATGCGGGGTCGTACAACTCCATCATCAATTCGCATCCCATCTTGGGTTTCGGCGCACCCGCAACGAGCGCGACCAATCGCTGGCGCGCGTCGGCATGAGGTGTAGTCATCGCGGCTTGCCAAGCGCGCGTTGCATGCTCTCCGAGCAGCGAGAACGCCTCGACCATGGAGCTGTTGGGGGATTCGGCTCCCTCAGCCATCACGCTGTGGAGCATCGCTGTAATGCCGGAGTTGCCGCCGGCCTTCAGAGCTTCGAACGCAGACACGCGTTCCCCTCGGGAATTGCTGCGCAGTTGCGCGACGCGGCTCATCAGCGAAGCCGGGTTTTGGGTCGCCTGCGAAGCGAGGTTGCGAATCTTTGCAGCCGTAGCTCTCTGTTGATCGCTGAGCCCCTCGAACTGATTTTCGATATCCAAAAGTGTCTTGGAGCCGATGGCTTCGACGATTTCGAGTGCGGTGCCTGGGGGCATGTCGCCCGATCCGAGTTGATCCAGCCATCGGCCCGCTTCATCCCATCGACGAATTCGGGCCATCCACTGCGCGGCTTTCGCGATTCCGACGGCATCGGTCGGAGGCTCGCGTCGAAGCGAAAGGACGACGGCATCGCGCTCGCGGACGTCCACTCCAGCATCGGCCGTTCCCGCCCCGCGCTGGGGCGTGTTGATGCGATCCTCAACCCCGTCCGGGGCATCGCCGAAATCGCTAAACGGATCCTGAGCGTCGACGGAATAAACCGCAAAAACGAACCAAGCGGCAAAAAGAGGCAAAGTGCGCAAACTCATGACGTGAACAGTCGCTTGAAAACGCTACCGATTACGGGCTTGGAAACGAATGCCTCAAGTTTAACTCGTCCGTTCTGGGCTTCTGCATTCCCAAGGAAAGATCGAGCGGTTTTTTGTCAATTTCCAGCCGTCTCAGCTGGTCATTTCGGCCTGTCCTATCCCCGGTTCTTGCTCCCGGAGGATTTCCAGGCCCGATTTCGTCGAGGGGATTGAACCCGCGGGACGGGTCATGCGGTCTCGGACGCCTCGCTGAGTCGAACGGTGAATTCGCTTCCTTCCCCGAGTCGGCTGCGAACCCGTATCGATCCTCCCAGGGCTTGCACGAGATACTTGACGATCGCCAGTCCGAGCCCGGTCCCGCCCGAGTCGGCGCTTCTGGCCTTGTCGACGCGATAGAAGCGTTCGAAGATGCGTTCCAGATCGGATTCGGGAATGCCAATCCCATTATCGATGACCGAAATCAGTATGTGTCCCGATGCGCGTTCGGCTTGGATCTCGACGCGTCCTCCTTGTTGGGAATAACGAATCGCGTTGGAAAGCAGATTGCTGAGAATGGTTCTGAGGGCATCGTCCTCCGCCATCACCACCAAGGAATCGTCGGTAACCTGGTTGATCACCTGCACTTGCCGGGTCGCTGCGATGGGGGCTTGTTCGTCGACACTGGTGTGGACGAGCTCGGCCACGGGCACGCGCGATAGATGGATCCGATCAGGAAGTGACTGTATTTTGGTCAAGCGGAGCAGGTCCTGAATCAAGTTGTCGAGGCGCATCGCTTGTTCGTTGATCCGTTGGACGAAGCGTTCCTTGGCATCGGGATCGTCCATAGCCCCCATGAGGAGTGTCTCGGTGTATGCTTTGATCGCCGCCAAGGGTGTCTTCAGTTCATGAGAGACATTTGCTGTGAAATCGCGACGCGCATTTTCCAGCTTGCGAAGCCGGGTCTCGTCGGTCAGGATCAACAGCATAGCGGGCTTTGTTACGCTGCCAGCATCGGTGGCGAGGGGATAGGCCCTCAATCGCAAAACCGCATTCCCCTCGTTGCGTTCGATTTCGCTGTCCAGGGTTTGGTTCGAATGTTGAGCTTCGGAAACAACATCGATGACCTTGGGCTGACGCGTCAGTTCGATCAATCGGGCATTGACCGGCACCGGCTCACTCAAATCCAACATCTCGATACCGGCGCGATTCGCGAACGATAACCGCAGGTCGGACGTCAGTGCGAGAATGCCTACCGGCATAGCAGCGAGGACGGACTGCGACTGCTCCGCATCGATCTGAATATCGGAGTAGGTCTTTTGAAAACGTTCGACGAGCGCAATGAGTTCCCGATGGATCTCCGGACCAAATGCTTTTCGGGGCAGCATCTCCACCATCGCTTCGCGCGGCGTCAAGGTGCGGGACGCGTTGCTCAAGCCCTGCAGCGACCGAAGCATGCGCTCTCTCTGCAGCCGTTTGCGAAGTTGAACCCAAGAAATCCCGCCCCCCGCGAGCAAGCCTAGGGGGATTAACCAGTAGGACCATCCATAAACGTTGCGGTTGACAGGCGGAATACGCCGGGTGAATACGAGCCAGTGGAGGGCGTCTTTCCCCAGTTCGACGCTTCGTACCGCTCTGACCCTACGAAATCCATCCGGTTCGTCAAACCACTCCATCGACGGTCGCTGGACCAAACTGCGGTCCATGGTCCCCGCATCGTCCGGAAAGAACATCAGTTGACCGCCCGTTGTTTCCTCGGTCAGTTGCGCTACCTCCGACGGGGACAGCTTGCCGGAATCGACAAAGCGATGGAAAAACTCCAACTCCTCGAGCACAACCTGGTTCTGATTCATTTGCCATACCGATTCGTACTGGCGAATAATGGCTTGGCATGCGACCCAAGCCAGTATCGCACCAGCACACGGCCAGGCAAACAGAAACCACCGACGCAACGATGTTGCCATGCAGGGAGAAATCAGAACAAAGGGCAGGGAAATCAACGTCCTCTATCTTACTCCAACCCAGGTGGATCGGGAGTCTGTTTGTGAATCTCGGCGGAGATCGATCGGGATCAGAATTCGATGGTTCCCTCTTCGATGGAACGAATGTAATCCAAAGCGTCCTCGAGCGACGGCGTCTCGACTCCCGGAACACGACCCGCTCGATCGCATTCGCCGAGCAAAATCAGTTCCTCGTAGCTTTCGTGCCGCATCAGCCGTCGGTGGGCCCGTGCCCCCAAGGTTCCATCCGCGATAAGGTGTGTGTCCATGTGGTGGGCGATCAGCCAAGCGGTCCGCTCGGTGATGAAACCCTCCAGTGCTTCAAGCCCGGCGAGAACGTGGTTCTCGGGATCGATCCCCTTGCCGATATCGTGCAGCAGCGCCGCCAGCAAAAACTCCTCATCGTAAAAGATCGCGTCGCGAGCCAGGTCGAAAACTTGTAGGGAATGATAGAGGACATCCCCCTCGGGATGGTACTTGGGATGCTGTTTGACGTTCTCCAAGGGGAGAAGAAGCGAGTAGAAGACTTGAAACGGATCCGGTGTCGTTTCGATTTCCGCTAACTCAGCGTCCAAGTCGACGTCGGGGTACGTCAAGCAGAGAAATTGCTCCCATTGCGGCAGCGTCGCTCCCTCGATCCGTTTTCCGGTGATCGAACTGCGAAAGCCGAAACTCCG
>JBKDPB010000084.1:0-13520 GCA_046342615.1 Planctomycetota bacterium
TGCTCGACAGCAAAGCGGACCTCGTCGCATTCGGGATGGGAGAGAATTCGATCGTCGAAATGGCGAGGCGCTTGGAGGCGGGGGAGACGGTCAAGGACCTCCGCGACATGCGGGGAGTCGCTTACGCCCTCGGTGCCTCCGAGTCCCTACCCGAGGATGCGTTGGAACTCCCCTCCTACGAGCAGGTTTGCGCCGACAAGGTCGCATTCTCAATCGCGACCCGGATGATTCACAACGAGACCAATCCGCTCAACGCGCGTCGCTTGGTTCAGCGGCACGACAACCAAGCCATCGTGTGCAACGTCCCCGGCTTGCCCATCAGCCAGGAAGCCATGGATCGCATCTACGGCTTGCAGTACACCCGCAAGGCCCACCCGAGCTACACCGAACCGATCCCGGCGTTCAACATGATCAAGAATTCGGTCACGATCATGCGAGGGTGCTTCGGCGGTTGCACATTCTGCTCGATCACAGCCCATCAGGGGCGGGTCATCCAGTCTCGCTCTAAGGAATCCGTGCTGAATGAGATTCGCGAGATGACCAACGACTCCGATTTTAAAGGAATCGTCAGCGATATCGGCGGTCCGACCGCCAACATGTATCACATGCGTTGCACTCGGCCCGAGGTCGAAGCCGTGTGCCGTCGCCAATCTTGCGTGCATCCCAAGGTCTGTAAGTTACTGGGGGTCGATCACACGCCGGTGATCGAACTGATGCGCGAAGCGAGGAACGTACCTGGGATCAAGAAGGTTCTCGTCGCCAGCGGTATCCGGATGGATCTGGCTCGCCATTCCCCCGAGTACATCGAGGAGCTGACCCAGCATCACGTGGGCGGCCATTTGAAAGTGGCCCCGGAACATGTCGATCCCGATGTGCTGTTCAAGATGCGCAAGCCCTACAACGACGACTTCGAGTTCTTCACCGACAAGTTCAAAGAGGCCTCGGCCAAGGCGGGCAAGAAGCAGTACCTCGTCCCCTATTTCATCGCATCGCATCCCGGCAGCAGCATCGAATCGATGATCGAACTAGCCATCTTCTTGAAGCGCAATGGTTACAAGCCGGATCAGGTGCAGGATTTCATCCCGGCACCGCTCGACGTCGCCACGAGCATGTATTACACGGGGTTGGATCCTTTTACCTTGAAGGAAGTTCATATCGCGCGGGCGTTCCGCGATCGCAAGGCCCAACGCGCCTTGATGCAATTCTTCAAGCCTGAGAATTATTTTGAAGTTCGCGATGCTCTCCGCGAGGTCGGCCGTTCGGATTTGATCGGCGAAGGATGCGATTGCTTGATCCCATCGAAACCTCCCAAGGAGGCTATCGAAAAGCGACGCGACGACGCCAATAACCGTTTTCGAGGGGAGTATGTGCACACGATCCCCAATTCGAGTCCCAATGCAGGTTCGAGTCCGAATGCGGGTGCACCCCAGAAACCCGTTGCGGATGCGTCGTCGGGTCAGCCCCAGAACAAAAAGCGATCCAGGAAGCAGCAGCGTTCGTCGGGTAAAGGAAACGGAGTCGGGTACCGACCTGGGCGCCGCGTCTAGGGTCGCCGAGAACGGGCGTCTTCATCGCGCCGAACTGGTTCGCCGAACCAGTGCGCCGAACCAGTGCGCCGCTCGATCACCCTTGCGCGGCGCTGGGCCGCAACGAGATCGAGTAGAGAACCACGATGGATCCGATGGCCAACAACGACCACGGGAACCACTCCGTGGGTCGAAACACGCGATTGGAAGCGGCTGGGGCCGCCGACGCAAACATGCCACCCAGACCGCCTGCGGCGGTTTGATCTTCCGACGCGGCGGCGACAAACGTCGCGCTGTCGATGGCTAGGCACTCCAAGCCAAGGATGATCAGCACAATGCCGATGGCGGAAAAGAAAGCTCGCCACATGGTCGCAGGTCGAATCATGATCGTTTGTGTTGATTGGGTTGGAAAGGTCGCGATGCACTCTCTTTGCGGGATCGGCATCGCGCCGATTCGATCCCCAAAAAAACCTGCTTTCCCGAACCTGAATCCCGGGAATCCGCGTGTCTTTTCGGAAAACTTGTCATTTTCCGAAGGCCCGGCGCGTTCCCGACCCGTGGAATTGCGGTTGCGTCTGGACGCAGCCTGGGGTCGCAGGGGTGCTTCGCGGCGGCACCAAAACCCGGATGGACAAAAAACGGAATAGCATGTTAAAAATCGCCGCAGAAGGTATCATGAGGGCGGATGAAGTTCCTCAACCGACGCTTTTGCGGCATATCGAAAACTCTGCTTGAATCCCCACCCAAGTTTGCCTTGCTCGAATCGAGCATCCTTCGTGTTGGCTTCGCTTGAGCGACGGGGTATCTCAGAGCGCCCGAACGCGTTTCGGTTCGCGGCGGTTTCGTTCACACATTGTATTGCGCTGATTCGTAAGTATTGAAAGGATCTTTTTGTATGCCAAAGACAACACGTCGCGATTTTCTTGGGACGACTTCGATGGCCGGTTTCGGCTATTTCGTCGCAGCCGGCAGTCAACCGGTTTGGAGTAATTCTGCCCTGGAGAGAATGAACGTCGCGAGTATCGGCGTTGGTGGTAAAGGGGGAAGCGATTCCGATAATGCCGCTGAGTTTGGAAATCCGATCGCGATCTGCGACGTCGATCGCAATACTTTGGAAGCGAAGGGGAATTCCGAGAAGTTCAAAAGTGCTGAGCGTTTCACCGACTACCGCGAACTGTTCGCCAAGCATGGCAAGAACATCGACATCTGCACCATCAGTACTCCTGACCACATGCACGCTCCCGTCACGCTGGAAGCGATGCGTCTCGGCATCAGCTGCTACACGCAAAAACCGCTGACTCGCACGATCTACGAAGCTCGCTTGTTGGCTCAAGTCGCCAAGGAAAAAGGCGTTTGCACTCAGATGGGCAATCAAGGAACCGCGCTCAATTCGTCGCGCGAAGCGATCGCTCAGATTCAATCGGGCGTGCTGGGAACGCTAAAGGAAGTCTACGCGTGGTCCAATCGACCCGTTTGGGCTCAAGGACCAAACCGTCGAATGGATTTGAAGAAGTTCGAAGAGCAAGCCTTGGTGGAAGTCAAAGGTGAAGAGCCTGATGCCAAGCCGCAAGAACTTGCCGAGCTCGTCAAGAAGCTCGTTGCGAAGAAGAAAGAAGAAATCGCTCGAGCGCTGGATCGACTCGATTGGAAGAGTTGGCTTGGCGTCGCGCCACCTCGCGAATTCTGGCCGGGTATCTATCATTCGTTCCAGCATCGTGGATGGTGGGATTTCGGTACGGGTGCTTTGGGCGATATGGCTTGCCATCAGTTGACGGTGCCATTCGCGTCTTGCGAGCTGAGAGATCCTGTTTCGGTAGTCGCCAAGACCACAGGGCATGACTTCGACAGCTTCCCAGCCAGCTCGATCATCAAGTTCGAGTTCCCCGAGACCAAGAATCGCCCGGCGATTCCCTTCTGGTGGTACGACCGCAAGGGGAACAAGCCACCTGCGGAAGTGTTTGCAAAATGGGGAATCGACAAGGTTTCCGACAGCGGTGTGTTGGTTGTCGGCGAAAAGGGTGCCTTCTACAGCTCCGATGACTACTGCGGCGTTTACGAACTTCGCGGTGTCCAGAAAGTCAAAGTCGACTATGAACCGGCAGAAGACAAGGGGAAGGGGAACGACGTGAACAACATGTTCGAGTTGTTCCGCGCCAAGATGGCTGGCGACCCGATGATCGCCAAGTCCAACTTCATCAACCGAGCCGGCCCGCTCACCGAAACCATCCTTCTCGGCAATCTCGCCGTGTGGGCTGCCGCAAAAGGTGGCGCCAATGGGGAGATGGGCGAATGGGGCGAGAAGGTCGAGTGGGATGCGAAGAATCTCAAGGTGACCAACTTGGCTTCGCTCAAGACCCCGCGCGTCGCCGACCTGATCAAGCCAACCTACCCGCAAGGTTACCGCTTGGACTAGTCGATTGATCGCATCCTGGACATGGAATGCATGAGCTAACTTCCAGCAGAGCCCATTTCGGTTCTGCTGGAAGTTTCATTTGATGGATGTATTCACGAGAAAATCGATCCCGGTGGATCGCAAAGAGAGGCTTGGGGGTTATGGGTTTACTGACTCGATTTCGTAGAACGTCGTGGATAGGCGTCTTCGCTGCAGGAGCTATTTCCAGCGTATCGATTCTGGCATTTTCAAACAGAGCTTTTGCCCAAGAGGGCAAGGCCGCAGTAGCGGACTCGGGGCCTGCCTTGGCGGATGCCAACGATGTCGCGGCGGCGCAAGAGCGATTGAAGGCCCTGGGAAGCACCGCCAAGGTCACGCTCGATGCCAGCGGAAAGCTGGTGGAGATTGTCATCCAGGACGGCTCAGCAGTTACGGCCGCAGATGTCGAGTTGTTCGGTCGCCTCAAGGATTTGAAAAAACTGCAAGTGTTTAATTGCCGCGACTTGAATGACGCGATGGTTTCCGAGTTGATTGGCCTCATCAAGCTCGAAGCCCTCGCGCTGACCAATACGGTCATCACCGATGAAGCGGTGCAGACGATTGCAAAGGCATTCCCTGATCTCACCGACTTGGATTTGTCGTCCAATACGAATATGACCACTTCGGCAATGAGGATCATCGCAACGATGACAAAATTGCAGCGATTGACTCTCATTCAAAATCGCTTCAATGATTTGAGCACCCGGCGTCTGGCGAAATTGGAGGACCTGCGAGCGCTCGACTTGCGAGGCAATATGGAAGCAGGGGATATGACGCTCGAGGTCATCGGGAGTTTGCCGAAACTGACGGCGTTCAAGCATCGAAGTACGGCGGTGACCGACTACGGACTCGAGCAGTTAGCCAAGAGCCAGACCGTCAGTTCCCTGCTGTTGCAGGATTTCGTGATTACCAGCGAATCGGGTAGGCACCTCGCGAAACTCGACAAGTTGACCTCGTTGGAAATCTTCCGATGCCAAGGATTTGGTACCGAAGGGGTGCTGGCACTCAAAGGCATGAAGATCAACCGTCTCACGTTGCGGGATCTTCCCAACATCAGCGATCCGGCGCTCGAGGTGCTCGCGGATTTGCCCGCACTCAAGAGGTTGTATATTCACGAGATCGCTTCCGTGAGCGATGAAGGGTTCAAGAATCTCGCGGCAGCCAAATCGCTCGAGGTCTTGGACCTGTGGAGTCTGCCAAAGATGACCGACACGACCGTCGACATCATCGCCGCGCTGCCGAATCTCAAGGAGTTGTCGATCCGCGAAACGGGGGTCAGCGAGGCATCGGTCGCCAAGATCCTGGCGATGCCAAAGCTGCAGTCCTTGACTTTCAAGAACAACGGTCCGTTGTCGGAGGACAACGCCGCCAAGTTGAAGGCCAAGAAATGGGCCAAGCTCGATCTCGGTTCACCGGGCGCGAAGGAAGCGGATTCGCAGTAAAGTTGCGTGGTCCGTCGGGTCACCAGGCGACGAGGGCTGGGTCGGTTGCGAACGGCAGAGGCGCTTCGTTTTCTATGAATTCCTGAAAAAACAGCCAAGTCGAAGGGGGGCTTCGGCACACTTCAACTTTTGCTTGGAATTCGACCCATGACAATTTGGGGGTATCCCACTACGATGGACCATCTGGAGAATTCGTGTCCAAATCCTTCCTGATCGATCGAGATGACAAAACAGCAATCCCCCCTTCATGCGAGCTGGTTTCTCGGTTTACTTTTGCCCATTGCCATTGCCGTTCTCGGGATCGGAGCGTTTTTGATCCTCGGCGAGCAGAAGCCGAAGCAGGTGGCTGAGGATCCGTCGGACCCGCGCGTCCAGTTGGTCAAAATGCCGATTGCCAGCGTGGATTCGATTCGACCGTTCGAGGGGCAGGAGACGCTTGACATTTCGATCTCGGGAACGGTGGTTCCGTTTCGTCAGATCACCCTTGCTTCCGAGATCGCGGGCCGGGTTCTCTTTAAGAGCGAAGACTGTCGCATCGGTCGTTTTGTGCACGAGGGCGATCTCCTCTTTCGGATCGATCCCAAAGACTACGCACTCGAAGTGGAACGCTTGACGGCTTTGCGCGAATCCGAGTACGCCCAGCAGCATGAACTCGACCAGGAACTGGCCAACGCCAATCGCTCGTTGAGCTTAGCGAATGAGGAGTTAACGCTTCAGGAAAAGGAATTAACGCGGATGGAGTCCTTGGGCTCCGGGTTCGTGAGCGAGACCGAGATCGCTCAGACTCGCCGCGCTCGAATCGCAGCCTCCAATCAAGTGGTTACTGTTCAGAATCAGTTGCGATTGCTCGAGACTCGGCGCACTCGAATTGAATTGGCGGAGCGGTTGGCGGGCGCCCAATTGGAACAGGCGAAAGCGAATCTGGAGCGGACCGAAATCAAATCCCCCATTTCGGGAGTGATCATCAACGAATCGGTTCAAGAGGATTCCTTTGTGCAGAAAGGGGCGTCCCTTTGTCTGATCGAAGACACGGAAAGGGTGGAGGTTTCGTGCAATCTTCGAACCGATCAGTTGCTGATGATCTTGGATCAACTCGAGGATCGATCCGGTGGCGATCCTTCCTCGCGAGTCGTTCGCTCGGCGAGCTATGAACTGCCAAAGACTCCGGTTGAGATCTCTTACCGCGTCACGGATCGGGAAGAGGTGGTGTATCAATGGACAGGGCATTTGAGCCGCTACGAGGGGCTGGGGTTAGATGCCCAGAGCCGAACGGTGCCTGTTCGCATAACGGTGGACAACCCGCGGGAAGTCCGACGTAACGGCGAGAAGATCGACGAAGATGGGAACGGAGGCTTGCCCGCCCTCGTGCGAGGTATGTTTGTCGATGTCGCGATCAAGACCAAGCCGAAGCGCGCCCTGGTGTTGATTCCGAAACTCGCCTTGCGGCCGGGAGGTCAAGTTTGGCGATTCGATTCCGATCCAGCGATGCTCGTAACGAAATCGCCTGCGCAAGAACCCAATAAACCGACGGAGCAGAAGAAAGAGGACGGAGCCAAGCTGAGCGATTGGGAGGTTGGCCGCGTCAAGATCTTTGGCGGCGTGAATTCCATCAGCTTGGTGAAAGTTCCCGAGGCGGGAAATTCAGAGTTTTGGGTGACAGAGGCGAACGAAAACCTGACGCCAGGTACTCGGATCATTGTATCTCCGCTCGCCAACATCGTTGGGGACGGCAACGATCGCGTTCGGATTTCCCTAGGCGGCAATCGTTAGGAGGCGAGCACACATGAACACGGCGATTCGCTGGGCAGTCAAGCACATCGCAGGAGTCAACTTCCTGGTCTTCGCTGTGCTTGTCGGCGGGCTGATGAGTTTCTTTGGCATGCGTCGCGAGACCTTTCCCGAGTTCCAACTCGAAGTCATCCTGGTTTCGGTTCCTTATCCCGGAGCGACTCCCGATGAAGTCGAGAGTGGCATTTGCCAAAAAATCGAAGAGGCCGTGCAATCGATCTCGGGAATCAAGAAATTGACGAGCATCTGTCGCGAGAGTGGCGGTTTCACCCTCGTGCAACTCGAATCGAATGTCAAGGATGTGCAGAAGACGCTGTCGGAAGTCCGATCGGCGGTCGATCGAATCTCCGTTTTCTTCCCGGTGCGAAGCGAGAAACCAACGGTCGAACAAGTCACCTTTCGCGTCCCCGCGATTCGCGTTGCCGTAATCGGTCCATCCTCTGGGGACAGCGGCACGGAGCAGCGGATCCGCTCCCTCGCAGAGAGCATCCGTTCGCGATTGATCGAGTTGCCTAATGTGTCTCAAGCCCAGATTCAAAACGTCAAGCCGTTTCAAATCGACGTAGAGATCAGTGAAGACACGCTTCGAAAGTATGGCCTAACCTTGTCCCAGGCGGCCACGATGATTCGCAAAGAGAATCTCGAGATGCCCAGCGGCCAACTCAAAAGCGATGGTCAGGAGATCCTCCTTCGCGGCAAGAACAAGCGTGAGATCGGAGAAGACATCGCCCAACTCCCGTTGATCATGCAGCCCAACGGCGTAGTTCTCAAAGTCGGGGATGTGGCACGGGTGAGAGATGATTTTGAAGACGTTTCCGCTCTCAATGAGATCAACGGACGACCCGCGTTGGTCATCACCATCGAACGGACCAGTGCCGAAGATCTTATCAATATCTCCGAAGAGGTGACCGCGTTCGTCAAGGCACTCGACGTACCCGATGGCTACAATGTCGTTGCGTGGGGCGATGAGAGCCTCGATGTGCGCGATCGTTTGCGCATGTTGCGCGAGAACGGGCTGCAGGGCGGAATCATCGTCTTTATCCTGCTGGCGATGTTCCTCAATTTGCGGCTTGCCTTTTGGGTTGCTATGGGAATCCCTATCAGCGTGATGGGCGCTGGAATCGGGCTGTATGTGATGGGCGACACGCTCAACATGTTGACCATGTTCGCCTTCTTGATGGCGGTCGGGATCGTGGTCGATGATGGCATCGTTGTCGGTGAAAATATTTATGCGCACCGACTGATGGGGAAATCCAATTTGCAGGCCGCGATCGATGGGGCGACCGAGGTGCTCCCCAGCGTCTTTTCGAGCGTCGCGACCACGATCATCGCGTTTATCCCCCTGTTTTATGTTTCCGGCGTGATGGGCAAGTTTATCGCGGTGATGCCCGCAGCCATCATTCTGATGTTGACGATCTCGCTCGTCGAAGCATCCATTGCGTTGCCCGGTCACTTGTCCCACGAACCAGATCACCAACCCGAAACACTTGTCGGTAGATTCTGGGCGGTTGTTACCCAGCCGCTTTGGGTGGTCGAGCGATTTTTCGATCGCGTTTCCAAAGTTTGCAACGGTGGATTGGATTGGTTTGGCGATCACTTCTACTTGCCGATGCTCAAGATTTTCCTTCGCCATCCTCTTCTCCCCGTCGCCCTGGCCGTGTCCGTCGTCTTGTTCGCGACGGGATTGGTCCGTTCGGGCAAGGTGCCGTTCGAATTTTTTCCCACCTTGGATGGCAAGACGATCATCGGTCAGGTCGTGTATCCGGATGGAACCCCTTCGTCGGTGACAACCGAAGCGGCTCGCCGTATGGAGCGTGCGTTGCGTGACATCAGCGAACGGATCGCTGACGACGAAATTCAGCGAGGTGTCAACAAGACTCCGGAACCGGCCAATCGATTGGCGCCTCGGGGACCGGTGCAGCTGACGTATCTGCAAGTCGGGTCGGTCACGGCGGGAAATCAGGGAGCGGGCGATCGGCAGTCGGGTTCTCACGTCGCGCAGGTCCAAGCCGAGTTGCACGAGGCGACCCTTCGCAACGTGACCAGCGATCAATTGATCCAAATGTGGCGGCAGGCGGCGGGGAATTTTCCCGGTGCGGAACGGGTTAATTTCCAAGCGGAGAACATCGGCCCGGGTGGCAAACCGCTCGAGTTCAAGATTCTCGCGCCGCGCGGCAGCGTCGCTCAGCTCGAAGCTGCGGTGGAAGCGGCCAAGTCCGCTCTGGCTCAATATTCCGGCGTTTATGACATTCGCGACGATTCGAATCCGGGCAAGACCGAATTTCAGTTCACCATCAAGGACCGAGCCAAGTCGCTGGGGATTCGACAGGAAGATTTGAGCGAGGCGATTCGAGCCGCGTATTACGGCGCAGAAGTGCAGCGGCTGCAGCGAGATCGCCATGAAGTCAAGGTGATGGTTCGACATCCTTCCGAGGAACGTCGTTCCCTGGCGAGTTTTCAGGATCTTCGGATTCGCGGTGCCGACGGTGTCGAACGCCCCTTGGCGGAGTTGGCTGACATCAGGGTCACTCGCGGGTACTCGGAAATCAATCGGCTGGACCAACTCCGTTCGATCACGGTTTCGGCAGAGCTGGATACCGCCAAGGCAAACGCCGCGACCATCGCTACCGATCTCAAGGCGAAACTCGTTCCCGACTTGATTGCCAAGTATCCGACGTTGCGTTTTCGATGGGAAGGTCAACAGCAGGAGACAGCCGAATCCTTCAATAGCTTGGTCATCGGCTTCAGTGCAGCCATGATAGCCATGTATTTGCTGCTGGTCTTCGAATTCCGATCCTATCTGCAGCCTTGGATTGTTCTGGCCATCGTGCCGTTCGGTATGGTCGGTGCGATCTTCGGGCATGCGTTGATGGGTTTGCCGCTGACGCTCTTCAGCATGTTCGGCATGGTGACGTTGGCAGGTGTCGTTGTCAACGATTCGATTGTCATGGTTGACTTCATCAACCAATGCCTGGCCAAGGGGATGTCGGTCAATGAGGCGCTTCTAACGGCAGGTTCGCGGCGATTGCGAGCGATATTCCTTACGAGCGTGACGACCGTAGCCGGGCTATTGCCGATGTTGCTCGAGAAATCATTTCAGGCACAGGTGTTGATTCCCATGGCCACAAGCCTGGCATTCGGCCTTGTTGCATCGACTGCTCTGGTTTTGTTCGTCGTGCCGCTGCTGTACCGGCTCTATGTCGCACTGACATTCAGCGAAGCCGAGATGGCGGGTCAATCGCCGACGGATCCCGGGGGCGGTGCACTAGCGGCAGAACTCGCGGCCACTCCCTTCGTGGCGGGTGCGTCTTGATACCGCCTTCCGGCAGCATCAATGTTTCGCTTCGTCCGATTTGCTGGCAGCCGCGGCAGCCGCTTTGTCTTTCTCCGCCAGCACGCTTGCCTCTTCGTCGAGCGCTTTGGTGTTGACCAGTCGCTGAACTTTCGATTCGGCGGATTCGTGCAATTCCTTGAGCATAAAGACCTCGACGCGTGAATCGCTTTGCCGTTGGGATTCATCGTCCGAGATAAGGGGTTCGGAGCTACCCGCTTGGCTCAATCGTATTCGATGCGGATCGATTCCTTTCCCGATCAGATATTCCATAACGGCGAGGGACCGCTTGTAGGAAATCGTGCAGGCATCGAGATTGGCTTGGAGCGACTTGCTGCCGCTGGGGGCCGTGTGCCCTCGGATTTCAATCCGAAATTGATTCCCTTCGAGCTCCGGCAATAGTTCGTTCAGCTCTCGCTTGGCGGGATCGGTCAATGCATCCGAATTAAGATCGAAGGGAAGAATCTTCCCGATATTGGAACGTTCCCCCTCATCGGTCATCTTGCGCGATGTCGACTCGGGTTCAGACTTTTTGGAGCCTTTGGCTTTCACCGCTCGGCGACTCCCCGCACCGATGGAATTGTTCGAGATCAGCGACTTGGCATCGCTTCCCGCGAATCGTTTACCACCGGGATTGCGGAAATGTTCGGCGACCGCCTTCCGCAGGTCGTCGCTTTGGCTGGTCAACCACATCACCATGAAGAACGCCATCATTGCGGTCACGAAGTCCGCGTACGCAACTTTCCATGCGCCACCCCCTTTGCCAGCCATGGATTAAGCCCCTCCGGACTCGACGGATTTGAATAGTTTTTCAAGATTCTCGACCGTGGGTCTAACGTCATGTTCGAGCCCTCGACGACCGGTTTCGATCGCCATTTTGGGCTGCATTCCGTTGAAGAAGTTCTGCAGCACTTGGCCAATCGTCTTGAAATAAGCGGTCTCGGCATGGCCGATGATTTCCATCTTGCCTACCAGCGGAGCGATAAAACCGTATGAAGCCAGAATCCCCAAAAACGTCCCGACGAGAGCCGCACCCACCTTGTGACCGATTTCCTCGGGGGGACCGTCGATGTGACCCATCGTGATGACGATCCCAAGTACCGCTGCAACGATTCCGAATCCTGGAAGCGCATCGGCGGTTTTGCTGAGAGCGCCGATCGGATGATGGTGCTCGTCGTTCATGGCATTGATTTCGATATCCATGAGGCTTCCGATGTCCTCTGGCCGAATGGAACCGTCGATCACCGGGCTGAAAGCACCCTTGATGAAATCGGTGGCATGATGATTCGCCACCAGTTTGGGGTACTTTGAAAACACGCTGCTCTTGTGCGGGTCCGAGATATGGGATTCCAACGCAAGCAATCCATCGCGTCGAGCGATGCGGAACAATTCGTAAAGAGCGCAGAACGTCTCCTCATACGTCTTCACACTATAGGGGCTTCCTTTAATCGCTTGGATCATCCCTTTGACGAGATTTTTCAAGACGCTCGCCGGAGACATAATGATCAACGCGCCGAGCGACGCACCGCCGATCGTGAGAATCTCCGAGGGGTGGATCAAGGATTCCACGTGACCTCCGGCCCACATGAAGCCCCCCAAAACGCACCCGGTTACCACCAAGCAACCCACAATTACAACCATGTTTATCCCTCGGGATCGAAATATCTCTGTCGGAGCTATATAGCTCGCCCGGGGAAGGTTTCAGGAAATTCAGCGTTTTGTATCGCGGAAGGCAGAGTGGGGATCGGCAAGCTGTGCAGGCTGTTCGGGTTGTGCCGGTCGTGATCGCTGGGGGTATGCCAGGATCCATCGGTCGCGCGACCAACGATCGTCCTCGCACATCGGCACGGACAGGAGCGGCTCGGACGGTATTTCGCGAACCAAGGAGATCCCCCAGGTTTGTTCGGTCCAATCGATGGCTTCCACATCGCGATCGCGATCGCCTGCGTTATCGGCAGACGTGATCACTCCGGGAATGGAACGGGAAGGGGGGGGATAGCTCCCTGTGGTATCGGGCAAGATGCTCGCAAGGGGGATCGCAATCTCTGCGGACCATGTTTCCCGCTGGTGGTCCATCGCCATATACCATTCCGGATTCCACCAACTCATGTCGATACATTGGTCGAGTGTTTCGCCGTCGATATCCCACGCAAACTCAAACCACGAGGCGTAATCCCGGTCGAGATCCAAGCGGAGACGGATATGGTCTTTGCCGCTATCAAGGGCATCGCGCCGTCGCTGGGTGTGGTTTTGCTGGGCTGGTCGCGAGTTTGACTCGGAACCGGGATGGAACGAGCGTTTGCGCGAGCGGCTGTGGATGTAGAGGAATTCAGCATCGCGAGCGATCTGAATCTGGGTAACGTCGTTGGCATCCGACCAGGGAGAAGCGAGTTCGAGTCGACTCGCCTGCGACCAGCACGCCTCGTCTGCTTTTCCATCCAGAAAAGGTCTCGATGTCACCCATGGAATCCGCGTTGCTGGCGGAGCGATCGATTGGGCGGCACTCAGGGCTTGTTCCTGGTCGAGGATTTGCGTCCAACCTGACATCCCAGGATGCTTGGGAGGCCAATGCAATTGGTCCTTCATTTCCGAAACCGGTGTGTTTCGCAGCAATGCTCGCGTGCGATAGCGAGAGGTGATCAGCCAAGCCCACTCCGGTTCGGTGCGATACCTTTGCCACGATTCCGGCCAGCGGGCGAGGATTCGCTCAAAGTTGGAGGTGCCGCGAAGTCGCGCCATCGGAGTCAGACGTGCGCCGCTATCAAATGAGGCGAATGCCACGGCATTACCGGTTGCGAACGGGGACGATTGAGCGGTCGCAGCGATCGTCTCCGATTTCGATGAGCTGTTCTTCGACATCTCGATCGTTGCCCATTGATCCTGGACCAGCCGATGAACCTCGGTGCTTCCGACATAGGTCATCAATTCCCGAGTTGCGAGTTCCGCCATCGAGCCTTCGCCGTCGCGTTCGATGATCATGTTCAACGAGGAGTTCCATCGAT
>JBKDPB010000085.1:0-9595 GCA_046342615.1 Planctomycetota bacterium
ATCCAACACTTGCCTATGAGCCTCAGTTTATTTCTCGTCCGCCATGCCCAATCCGCCAACAACGCTCAAGAGGAATCCCAGCGCGTCCCCGATCCGCCGATCACCGCGCTGGGCACGCGACAGGCTCAACGATTGGCCGAGGCCCTGCAGCCCCTGCGGCTGACGCGTTTGCTCACAAGCCCTTTTCTGCGATCCATTCAAACCACGCGTGAAGTCGCAAGTTCATTGGGCTTGCAACCGACCATTCATCGGGAACTCTACGAACAGGGCGGATGCTACCGCGGCCACGCGATCGGCGATCGGCACCCCGTCCCAGGTATGGGCCGAACGGCCCTCCAAGAACTGTGCCCGACCTGGTCGATCGATCCTGAAATTCCGGAGACGGGCTGGAACACCTTGAATCACTACGAGCCGCTCGATGAAGCTCGCCAGCGCGCACGACGGGTTGCCCAATGGATCGCATCAACGCCGTCACGGTCGAGCGAACGATGGGGGTTGATTATCCATGCGGATTTCAAGCTCCGACTCCTCGAGGCCCTGCTCGAACGCCATGATCTCGAAGAACACCTCGGGGACGTGGTCAACACCTCGATCAGCCAACTATCTCAACGACAGGGAAAGTGGAAACTCGAATTCTGGAACTCCTATCAACACCTCGCCCCGGATGAAATCACCGTATGACCAGCAACGAACGGCAATCTCCTTCGCCGCACGAGGCGAAGGGTGCGGCAGGTTAGCGTCCCGCTGACAACGCCCCGTCGCCCGTCCCGCTGATCTGCAACAACCGCTTGGCCTCGCGGAGAACAAAATCGACATCCATGAACGGCTCGTGCCCGATATCCTGCCAACGAATCCGTCCCGAGCCGTCCACGAATAGGGTGCCGTGCAACGGTTGCCCTTCAAAGTCGTCGAAGCATCGGAAGGCTTGGAAGACGCCCAAACTCGAATTCGATGCCAGCGGGATTCGCATCTCCCCCTCGTATCGCTTGAGCCCCTCCTCCAAGGAGCGGAGCGTCTCGGTGCTGATTCCGACAACCTCGATGCCCGCCTCCCGGAATCGATCCATCTCCGGTGAGAACTTGCCGAGCTGCTCCGCACAGTGCAGACAACCAAAACCGAGGTAGAGGATAAGCACGTAGGGCTTACCGCCCATCTGTTTGGATGACACCTCTTCTCCATTCGAACGACTCGCCACCCACATCGGCGCCGCAGGAGGACTCCAACGCACCGGGCCGAGAGAGTCCAACGTTGGGCGATCCCCCAGATCCTTGGGCGCTACAGGCATCTTGCCCCACTCGATCTCGGGCAAGGCCTCGAGCGCCATCGACTTGACCCGCTCCACCCACAACAGGTCCGAATCACTCCCCGAATAAAGATCCGAAACCTGCTGTGCCGCCCGCTTGCGAATCTCGATCCACGACTCGATCGCTCCCCCCTGCGGCCGACTCGCGATCGCCCGATGCGCGACCGATGCTGCCAACGCCGCAGGCAGGATCTGCCCAGGTGAATCATTCAATTTATCATTCGCTTTTTGAACCGCTATTTCGTGTTCGCCTGCGAGCGAGCACCATTCGAGTCGCTGCAGGAGGTCGACCATATCCCTCCCTTCGTGCGATCGCACGACGGCGGTTCGATAATCCTTGCGTTCGGCGGCGAGATAGGCGTCCAGCGCCGCCAGGCCGATACCCAAGCGATAGTTTCGATACCGGAGTTCGTGGCGTTTCTTGGCTCGGTCCCGCTCCTCCGGGGGTTTATCTTTCCACGCGGCATCGTCGAACTCGCGGCCTACTTTCTCAGGCAGCGCTCGATCGTTCTCGGAATGGAGCAGATCCGTGGGTGGATCGAAAGGTTCCAACAGCGTCGGTGGAAGAATTGTTTTCCCCGCTCCCGTCTCCCCGGCTCCCGTCTCCCCGGCTCCCGTATCGTCGAGTTCCGTCAAGGACTGTCGGAGCGATTGGCGAAGGGCGGCGATTTCATCGCGAGCGCTCTTTGCCGACGCCACATTTCCCAAATTCGCCTGCGCAATTCCGTTCCATGCCAAGATTGCATCGCGCTGCTCGTCGGTATCGCCATGGTCCAAAAGGTACGCGGTCTGGCACAGATCGGCCAATTCCTGCCAGCGATGGTAGGAGGTCAGGGTAGCGAGGAGTCGTTGCCGACCGTAGGACGCGCTCCCGAACCCATCGGGCACATTGAACTCGGGATGCCTCGGCAATTCGATCATGTTCTTCGCCAAAGATACCGCATCATCGACCCGTCCCAAGAACATCCAATTGCGGATCAGCCACTCGTTGTTGTGAGCATAATTATGGATCTGATCGGGCATGATCACATCGCGCATCATATGGGCATGGTCGACGCGAGCCGATGCCTCCTGTTGCCATGCGGCATCGGAGTATCGATGCAGCCGGGAATACGTGTGGCCAGGCATGTGCCACATGTGAGCAATTCCCGGTGCGCTGGGGCCGCAATGGGCCGCCGCGCTCAGCGCGAGGTCTTCTTTTCGATAGTCCCAAAGATGGATGCGAAAATGATGAGCCGGATGTCTCGGGTGGAGTCGAAAGATTTCCGTCAACAGGGCATCGATCGCCATATGGCTTTGGATCTCGATCCCCTCCCCCTGGTTCTGCCAGTATTGCAGGATGAGCATCGCTTGGAGTTCGACATCATCGCGGTAGTCGAGCGCGATTTCCTCGAGCGTCTTGACGTATTGTTTCAGTCGTTCTTTGCGCTGATTGCGAATCTCTTCGCTGGCGTCCCCGGACCGTCGCTTGCGTTTGGGCGGGTTGGAGGATGGATCCGAGTCTTGTCGGGGAGGATCCTCGGGCCAATTCTGAACTCTCGCATTCCAGGCTTCGATCAAGCGACGCTCCCGCTTGCTCGCCCCGTCCAAGCGACGCATCGCTTGCTGGATGAATCCTTCCGAACGCTTTGGATTCTCGATATTGGCTCGGGCCATGCCCCAGTAATGGATCGCGCATTCCGGGTCGATCGACGCCGCTTGGCGAAACGATCGTTCGGCCTCGAAGTACCAGAATCCATGCAACTGCGCTAATCCTTGATCGAAGAACCGCTGAGCCATGGGACTCGGGGTCGTCGTTGGCCAGTGCACACTCCCCATCCCCGGCATCAGGTAGGCTGCTTGCCGGGGGCCTTCGTTGAAGGCATCGGCATGCACGGAGTGGCCCGGGGTTTCGGGTTGCTTTCGGCTGGCGCCGGAGTCCTGGGCGAACAGGGGCGACAGGAACGCCAAAGTTCCGAGGGCCATCGGAACGAAAGGCCAGCCGTTTCGAAACGAGTAACACCCTGGGTTCATATCACGGGTGAAGCGGTGCATTCGCAAACCAGTCATGTCTCGTGGAGGGAGCTACTCGGCGGCCGCGCGAAGGGCCGCGGCGGCCTCGTCATGATCTCGCGTGTCCGCAATAATTTTGCCGTCTCGCAGAACGATGTTGCGGCGCGCGTTCTTGGCCACCGAAAGATCGTGGGTAACGAGGATGACGGTCAACGCCTTCTTTTCGTTGAGCTGTCGAAATAAGTCGATGACTTCGCGACTGGTGCGAGAGTCGAGATTGCCTGTCGGCTCGTCTCCCATCAAGATCGATGGCTCCGTGGACAAGGCCCGGGCAATCGCGACCCGTTGTTGCTGCCCCCCCGAGAGCTGGCCGGGGTGGTGGTCGAGGCGATCGCCGAGCCCCACCAACGACAACAATTCCTTGGCTCGATCATACCGCGCGCGGGCGGACATGCGCTTCCCATAGAGCATTGGGAGTTCGACGTTTTCGAGGGCGCTGGTGCGCGCCAACAAATTGAAGTTCTGAAACACAAATCCAATCTGGGCATTTCGGATGCGCGCACGTTGATCCGCGGACATATTCACTACCTCGACGCCATCGAGACGATAGCTCCCGCGGGTTGGTCGATCGAGGCATCCGAGGGTATTCATGAGGGTCGATTTGCCCGACCCGCTAGGACCAATCAATGCCGCATACTCGCCGCGATCCATCACCAGATCGACCCCGTCCAAGGCTCGGACCTCGACCTCTTCGAGCTTGTAAACCTTGGCAACATCGCGCAACTCGATCAGCGCATGATGCGACGCCCCGAGCGAGCCTGACTCGCTGCCGATCGACTTGGTGGATGGAGTTTCGATGACTGCCGACATCAGATCGCCTCTGGCCCACGCTCTCCCGTACGAATACGGATGCAATCCTCCATGGGAATCACGAAAATCTTGCCATCACCGATCTGACCGGTGTCGCTGCTCTTGGCTCCCTTGAGGATTGCTCGGACGGTGGGCTCGACAAAGTCATCGTTCACCGCGATCTGCAACTGCAGCTTGCGCAGCAGGTGCACGGAGGGATCCTGGGACGTGGCGGCGCTCTTTTGCCCTTTTTGCCGTCCGAAACCCAAGCAATCGAGCACGGTTAACCGAAAGACCTCTACCTCGGTCAAGGCTTCCTTGATCGCTTCCAGTCGATTGGGTTGCACGATGGCGATGATCAGTTTCACTGGCTTGTCCTATGAGCAGTCTCGAGTTCCATCCATCGCATTGTGAACCGAAAGGTTCCCGTTGGCAATTTGAATCTCTTTGCAAGTCGGCTTGGAATGAAAAAATCACGGTTCGAAGACCGTGATTTTCTCGATTCCAACCGCGTTTCTTGGGGGAAATTGATCAGAAGCCGCCCCCCTGAGCGGCCATGCCGGCTCGGACCCCACCAGAGATAGCCTTGAGGACTCCTTCCTCGATCGTGATGCGCGACGCAGATCCACGATCCATGATCTTGGTATCGATCATCACTTTATCGTCGCTGGAACCCAGCGAGGAGAGCATCCCCTCCACGACTGGGTTGGGCTCAATACTCTGGATGAAGTTGAGCAGTTGGGAGATGTTGAAGCGCATCCGCATCGGATCTGCGGAAGCGGAAGGCGCGGAGCCGATGCCATCCAGAGCGGTCTTGAGCGAAGCCTCGGCGGTTTTGCCAACCGACAGATAGATCGCTTTGGGGGACGTGCCGATGGAGACATTCACGTTGTCACCGAAGATTTTTCGAACGGCATCTTCGGCATCTTCGGGGAGCGGCACGGTCAGCTTGTGCAAGGTGACTCCCTTGTAGGATCCCGACTTCAATTCAACCTTGACGGGAATCTTCTCCTTGGCCAATTCGTCCGACAGGTCCTTGGCGAGCGCTTCGACTTGCGATCCGTCTGCAACGCTGAGGGCAGCGAGCACATTCAACGACGGATTGGTGGAAACGTTGACAACGGATTCCATCGACCCTTCCTTGCAACTGTCGACAAGAATTTTGACCAAACGATCCAGGTACGCCTTCGCCCGCTCTGCCGAAGCTTTGTCTCTCGATTTTTCATCGATGGCCTTGTATGCAGCCTTCATCGAAGAGTCGATGGTCGCTTCCATTTGGGCGAGATCTTCACTGGCAACCAACTGAAACGCTTTCAGCGACATCATGCTTTCGGGGGAATAGGCGCCGCTGAGCTTGGCTTTGGCACTGCGCAGATCCTGGACTTGCTTTGCGAACCGGGATCCGGAAACGAATCTGGCTCCGGTATCGATGGTTACGGTCTTCTCATTCGGTCGTATGCCCAATCCGAGCGCGAACACTTCCGTCCCCGAGATGGTTTCTTCGAGATTCTTCATCATCTGCTCGCCTTGAGCCCGAGTGTTTTCCAATTCCTCATCGGAAACCGACCCGGATTGCGACTCGATCGCTTGTTCGAAACCCGCTCGCATTTGGCTTGTGAGAAGATCGACCAAGTCGTCAGGGATGTTTTGCACATTGACTTCGACCAACAGGTCGTTGTTCGCCACCAGCTTTTTCAATCCATCGATGGAATCCGAAGGCAATTCCTCGAGGGCCTCTTCGGAACTGGAGACGTAAAGCCATCCGTCCTTTTCCTGAGCAAACATCGTGTTGGGGCCGAGGCTCATGCTGTACAAACCATCACCCAGGTCTTCGGGTTCGCCGAAAAGCTCGAGGCCACCCAAGAAGTCATCCAGGTCGGTGATGGGCAGGCCAGCGACCGTAACCGGTACGCCTGCGTCACCCAACGTGACGAAGACACCGATCGGTCGATCCCGATCGATGCCGTTGGTGTAGCCATTGACTGCGGAATTGACGAGACCGCTTTGTGCTCCCGCACCCACCAGTCGCATGACGTGGGTGATATTGGGCAAGAGTCGATCCAGAGGAGCGATCGCGACCGTGACAACACCGTCGCCTGCTGATTCGCTCGACTCCAGACTCGGAACATCAAACGTTTTTGTGTCTTGAGCATGCACCGAGGAGGACGACGTAGCCGCCACTCCGAAAAGGCTCACGGCGCACAAGCCCGCCATGGCAAACCAACGCAATCTCATATACCGAACTCCTAAAAAGGTGAGACGAGTGGAAGTGTTATGCGATACAAAGTTCGTCGCTGGTCGCCGTTCCTTGGCAACGAGTGTCAAAATCGGGGGCGACAACTTCGGTTTTTGTAATAATAACGAAGTTCGCAATGAGCCACCAGCGGGCTCAGAGGGCGATGCAGAAAAGTGGCTATCGTTCTCGAAAGACGATGCGACCTTTGGTCAGATCATAGGGCGACAGTTCCACGCGAACCTTATCCCCAGGGACGATGCGAATAAAATTCTTGCGCATTCTTCCCGCAACGTGTGCGAGAACTTCCGTGCCCGTCTCCAACTGCACCCGAAAACGGGTGTTGGCCAACGCCGCAGTTACCGTACCTTCAACTTCAAAAGCTTCTTCGTTCTTCCCCATACCCCTCAGCCGGCTCAAACAAATACAGCGGGATTCCTTGCGACGCTCCCCTAGTTTATAAGCGAAACAACCCTCCACCGTCCACGGCAAACTCGATGACTGGGCTGTTTTCGGTGATCTTAACTCGCGTGGGTCGTTGGTTTCTTCGGTTTTTCGATTACCTTGGGGACTTCTATGAATGCAACAACCAACAGCCCTTTCATCTATTTTTCCTGCCAGCACGGGGCGGAAAACTTCATCAAACATCAATGGTGCGAGCCGACGGGTCCATTCCGAATCGCCTATTCCAGCAAGGGATTCCTGACGCTGAAGGGACGCATGGCCTTGCCTATCTGGTCGCGGGCTCTGCCTCAGGATCCCCTGGTTCGCGCTCGCGGCTTGGTCCTTGGCAAGTTCGAAGGGACGGATGCCGACTCGTTGATCCATCAGATCGAAGGGGCAATTCGGGACCTGGATTGGGAGGCGATGCATATTTGGGAACGGGATCCACATCCCGTGGGTTGGCGAGGATTCGAACCTGGCCAATCGCTCCTCGCGGGCGAAATCGCGGCGCGGTTTCAAGAGCGACGGAGTGCGGTGCAGGATCCGCGACGGGTGCTCGCCCACCCGGCCGCCACCGTCGCCTCGGAAGCCTCTCCCACCGATTCGTCCTCCAAGAAGATCTTGGACGTGATCATCGACACCCCCAATCGATGGTGGTTGGGGGCGAAAGCGGTCCAGACTCGGTACGATCGCTGGCCGGGAGGGATTCCCGACATCCCTCATCCCGAGAATATCGTGAGCCGTGCCTATCTGAAGATTGCTGAGGCTTTCGCGTGGAGCGGCTTCGCGCTTCGCCCTGGCGAGCAAGTGGTCGAAATCGGATCGTCCCCCGGTGGCGCTTGCCAATGGCTGCTCGAACATGGGGCGAACGTCACCGGCGTCGATCCTGCGGAGATGGACCCGTCGATCTCGGCGCATCCACGTTTTACGCATTGGCGAAGCCGCTCGCTGCAAGTCAAGCGCCGCGCCTTTCGCAAATTCCGCATTCTGATTTGCGACGCGAACGTGACTCCGAACTACACGCTCGACACGGTCGAAGCGATCGTGACCTACCCAACCTCGCATTTCCGAGGCTTGATCATGACGATGAAACTGCCTGAGTGGCAACATGCGGAAGCCATTCCCGAGCACGTGGAGCGCGTTCGCTCCTGGGGCTTTGAATGGGTGGAAGCCAGGCAATTGGCGCACAACCGCCGAGAGTACTGCTTGGCCGCACGACGGCGCGCCCGAAAAAAGATCGCCGAGTCACCGACGGCAGTCGATGTCGAACGCTCTTAGCGTGCCAGCCTTCGGCTGCGTCTCCCAGGCAAATCCTCTTCCTGAAGCGCTACAGGGGAAAAGCCCGACACACCGGATCCCTCTCCCTCGGGCAGACTGCCGCCCCCCGAGTTCGAGTTCGAGTGGGAGGAACTTCCCTGCCCCGACGAGTTCCGCCGAGAATTGAGTTCATTGATGATGATCAAAATGTCGAGCGGCGAGACTCTGCCATCGCCATCGACATCCAAATCTCCCCCTAGCTCCCCTTCGCCGGAATCGACCGTACCGATGCCGCGATTGTTGATGTGATTGATGATGATGAGCGGATCGAGCGGAGTGACCGCTCCATCGCCATCGACATCCATGGGATTGGCATCGTTATGGTAGGGTGTGTCATCTTTGATCACGCGGAGACGTTCCGTCCGGCGAATGATGTCCCCCGAGTTTCTTGAAACAGCGACGAACGTGAGCTCAATCCAACCCGGATCTCGGTACTCAATCGCGGAACCCGCTTTGACTCGAACCTGGCTCCCCACCACTTCGAATCGGCTATCGGAGACGCTGATATCGTAGATGTCCGATCGATCTTGATCGATCACGCCGATATTGCCGACAACGTACGGAGCCTTCTTCTCAGGCACCGAGCCGTTGCCCGTCAAGACGATTCCTTGGGGTGGATCGTTCCGGTCCTGAACATGCACTGTGAACGCTTTGCTGATCGCGTCTCGTTGATTGACCTCCACCGCCGTTACCGAGACAACCAGGGTCGTTGCCGCTTCGTAATCCAAAGCGACTCCTGGGGCGAGCGATAACATTCCATTCGCAACGACGAAACGACCGTCGGATACGACGTAGCGGTAGACCGCATCCGCATCAGGATCTTTGACTTCGAGTCGGCCCAAAACGGCGCCGGGCTCCAATTCTGGGACGTTGTAGCTGCTCGAGCCTGCCAGCTCCGAGGGGAGATCGTTGACGGGACGAATGTCGATGCGGAACGATTGAGCCTGCGACCAGGATCGCCCATCAAACGCTTGGACGGTCCATCGATCCTCACCGTTCGCGTCGGGAGAGGGGACGAATACGGCGAACGATGTTGACGACCACTGAAGCTTTCCCTTGTCCCCAGGCGATCGAACGAAGTAGTACAGGGTGTCGCCATCGAGGTCGGTACCGCGCGTGGCGATCTGCTGTTGCGAGATGGCGACGGGAGTGTCCTCATCGGTTGCAAAATCCGGCAATTCTTCTAGCGATGGCGCGGTGTTGTTGCCTCGGGATCGAACTCCAATCGCGATCTGCTTGAGCGTACCTTCGCTGATCGCCACCATCGTTCCCGTGGAGACGGCTAAGGAATGGCGATAAACTCGACCGTCGACCACCGAGATAAAGGAATCGCGAAGGTAACCGAGGGACCCCTGCATCGCGGACGCCGTCGACTCTCCCGGCAACTCCGAGACGGAAAAATCGAACAAGCGGTTCCAATCGAGGGCGGACCAACCAACGATCCATCCGGGATTTCC
>JBKDPB010000086.1:0-32400 GCA_046342615.1 Planctomycetota bacterium
GAGGAGTTCCTCGGCGGGGAGTTTTTCCGCGGTGGTGTAGCCCTCGAGGGTCCCTGTGTTCTTGATCACGTAGGAACAGAGATCGGGGATATTGAGTCCTTTGGCGTTGAAGTAGGTTCCGCTCAAATCGCTGACGGCGACGATCGGAAACGCGGCTTCGTGCAGGTATTTGCCAGCGTGCGAGCCAACGTTGCCGAAGCCTTGAATGGCCGTGCGGCATTGCTCGGGTCGGATATTCAGTCGCTTCATCATCTTCACCGCCATGGTGCCGACGCCTCGACCGGTGGCTTCCTCGCGACCGCGGGCGCCGTATTCCTCGACCGGCTTGCCGGTGATGACGGCAGGATTGAAGCCGTGATACTTTTCCCACTGATTGCGGAACCAGGCCATGACTTCGTGATTGGTTCCCATGTCGGGCGCGGGGATGTCGGAATCGGGGCCGACGATCTCATGGATTTGGTCGACGAAGGCGCGGGTCATCCGCTCCATCTCGCGCTTGCTGAGCGTTTTGGGATCGATCCCGATTCCCCCTTTGGCACCGCCATACGGAAGCTCAACCACCGCCGTCTTCCAGGTCATCAGTGCAGCCAGCGCGCGAACTTCATCGAGGTCGACCGCGGGGTGATAGCGAAGGCCTCCTTTCATGGGGCCGCGCGCATTGTCGTGTTGGACTCGATATCCGAGTACCGTTTCGATGCGACCGTCGTCCCGTTCGAACGCAACCTGCACCGTCACTTCTCGCTTATTGGTGATCAGGAGTTTGCGAACCCAGTCGGGAAGCTGCAGCTGGTCGGCCGCTTTGTTGAAGTAGTAGGTCGTCGCTTCGCTGGCACGCATGATGGGATCGCTTCGTAAAAAGGGAGGAGGTTATTTATGGATTTTTGCTGCTTGCTCAATGATGGCGATGAATTGATCGGCCTTCAACGAGGCACCTCCAACCAGCCCGCCATCGATGTTGGGTTGCGAGAGGATTTCGGACACGCCATCGGGCTTCACACTCCCCCCGTATTGGATAATAACTTTTTGGGCGACCTCCGTGGAAAATAAGGAAGCCAGGAGGTGGCGGATTTCCGCATGAACTTCTTCCGCCTGAGCGGGCGTAGCGGTTTTTCCCGTGCCGATAGCCCAAACCGGTTCATAAGCCAGCACGGTGCGCTGCATTTGGTCGAGCGATAGCCCCGCCAAGGACCCTCGGCACTGAGAGCTGACGACATCCAGGGTGCGGCCCGATTCCCGTTCCTGCAGGGTTTCGCCGATGCAAACGATGGGAGTGAGCCCTGCTGCCAACGCCGCCTTCAGTTTCTCGTTCACCAACGCGTCGGTCTCTCCAAAAATGGCCCGGCGCTCACTGTGTCCGAGGATGACGTAGCGACATCCGACATCGAGCAGCATGGCGCAACTGACCTCGCCAGTGAATGCTCCTTCGGGTTGGCTGTAGACGTTCTGGGCCCCCAGAGCGATGTTGCTGCCCGAAAGGGCTTGGGCCGCTGCGCTCAGATACACCGAGGGTGGACAGACCGCGATATCGACTTGGCCGACGCCGGCCAGAGACTCCTTCAAACGCGCCAGCAGTTCGTGCGAAGTATTTCGCAGCAGGTTCATCTTCCAATTGCCAGCAATGAAAAGTTTTCTCACGTCTTCAACCTGTTTCTCTAGAGTGTCTATCCTGCCGCAACGAATCTAGCGGACTCAGGATGTCGGAATTGCGTGGATTGTCAAGATTGGTCTGGATTCCAAGATGGAACGATTGCTATTTTCCATGAGCGAAAATGGAAATTTTTTTAAGAATCGCTCTGGAACTTGTGATGCGCAAAATCGCCGTAATCAACCAAAAAGGTGGGGTAGGCAAGACGACCACTGCGGTGAACTTGGCCTCGGGTTTAGCTCTGTGTCAAAAGAGAGTTTGCCTGGTCGATCTCGACCCACAATCGCATGCATCGCTCCATCTGGGCTTGACCCTGGGGCCAAATGAACCGAGCGTTTACGATCTTCTGTGTGGGGATGCAACCGTTTCGGAGGTGCGTCGCCAGATCACACCGCAACTGGATGTCGTGCCCGCGAATCTGGACCTCGCGGCCGCCGAATTGGAATTGGCTGGAGAAGTCGGGCGCGAAGTCATCTTGCGAGACCGTTTCGATGCGGAGGAAAGCAGCCATGATTTCATGATCATCGATTGCCCACCTTCGCTGGGCGTATTGACTCTCAACGCCTTGACGGCCGTGGACGAAGTCTTCCTCCCGTTGCAGCCTCACTTTTTGGCGCTTCACGGATTGAGCAAATTGCTGCGCACCATCGATGTGGTTTCCAAGCGGCTGAATCCGAGCTTGAGATTAGAGGGAATCGTGCTGTGCATGTATGAAGCCAGCACGCGATTGGCCGCAGAAGTCTCGCGCGACGTCGAGGAATTCTTGGTCTCCAACACGAAACAAAGCGTTGTTTGGTCCTCGGCTCGATTCTTCCAAACCAAAATCCGCCGAAACATTCGCTTGGCCGAGGCACCCAGCTTTGGTCAATCGATCTTCGATTACGCCCCCAATAGCCATGGTGCGGAAGACTACCTCGCCCTGGCGCGAGAGGTCCTCGAAACGAGTGCCGGCGTTGCCAGCAAGAACTGCGACGCGGTCTGTTTTTCACCCAATTGAGATACGAATCTTTTGACATGCGGAGTCGTGCGACATGCGTTCAGGCATTTTTCGGTTGTCTCCTTCGGCTACCTCGTGGATCGCGATAGCCATCACGATCTGCCTGTCGAGCGGTTGCCAAAAATGGTCGCTTCGACAAAACATGGGCGCTTTCTTCGGGGGAGAAGTCAAAGACGATTGGGAACCGCCCGTCAAAGCTCCCAAGGACTCGACAAGCAAGGATGAGCCGTCCGATACGGCGACGAATCGAACCTGGTGGGGCAAGCGTTCGATGAAAGGAGTTCCCCGCGTCATCCTGCCTCGCGATCGGAAGCTGGCGGAAGCAAAGCCTCCTCGTGAAATACCATCCGACGCACCACAGCTCCCGCGGGTCAGCTTCGCTCCGGAATCACAAGCAGCTCCCTCCCAGCCGACGAGCCCCCCCTCCATTCCAAACCCCTCGACACCCAACATTGAAAAAAATGAGAGCAAACCCAAGGGAGAGATCGTTGCCTTTGGTCCAAATCCCAACAGCGCCGCAGGAAAAATTATTCCCCCTCCGCCCGAGGGAACCGGGCCAGCAGAAGCTACCCCCAACCTGATGGACACCGGTGTCCAAGACCTGGACCTGGAAGCCTCGTTGCAGACGCTGCCACCACAGTATCGAGATGTGGTGATGCGCACGCTGGAAGCGGTCAAGCAAGGGAAGTCCATCGAAAAAATGCCCCCTCCCACCGCCACCGGTCAGGAAAAATCCGAGCTCTTGGCTTCCCAACCGGCACCATCCCCAATTGCAGCATCTCTGCCAGCAGCATCTCTGCCAGCAGCATCTCAGCTTGCAGCATCTCAGCCAGCAGCGTCTCAGCCAGCAGCGTCTCAGGCGGTATCCGTCCGCTTGACGGAGGCCAGCATCACGGCGCTGCCTGCGCCGAATACGGCTCCGGAGGTCGCTGTCGCGATCGCCGACACAACAAGCCCGGGAAGCGTCGTCCAGAGCAGCGCAAACGTTCCTGCATCCAATGTTTCGAACACCGGTGTTGCGACGACCCCTCATCCAAAGGCCGCAGTGCAGGCGGCCCCTGTCCCCGCGTCGCCGGCGGCGACCGCCTCTGCACCGGCACCCAACGCGCCGGTACCTGCAGTCAGTGCCGCCGCCACGACCATGGTGACATCCCCCAAGGCTACCACGTGGCACGCGATGGTCAGTGACGCGATCGAACGCTTGGAGAGCGAATTGGAGTCCAAGCCGATTGCGGACGAATCGCTGCGTCGCAGCCATGAACTGACGCTGCGCATGCTTTACGTAGCCCAGCGGCGATTGGATGATGCCTTGCGTCCGATCGAACGGATGGAGCCGCATGAACAGGAATATGTACGTCATCAAATGCAGGCCCTGTACGAGGCGAGCAATCCCGATGCCAACCCGGCTCGAGCCAGGCACTGGAGCACGGTCATGATGAGTCAGCGCGAAGCGACGGCGCACCTCGCGGCGGTAAGCAATCTCGAGGTTCGGTCCGTGGTGTTCTGCACGCAAGTGGATGGCTATGGGACCTATCAAAAATTTCCGAAGAGCCAATTCACTCCCGATCAAGACGTATTGCTCTACTGCGAAATCGACAATGTCGCTGCAGTGAAGGTCAAGGGAGGCTTTGAAACGCAGTTGCAGGGCAGCTACGAGATCCGAGACACACAGGGCCGTTTGGTGGTGGATCAAGAATTGCCGATGGAGCCGGAAGTCTGCATGAATCATCGGCGCGATTACTTCATGGTCTATCGCATCTATATCCCGTCGCAAATCGCGCCGGGCAATTACGAATTGCGATTGACCATCCAGGACAAGAAGGGTGGCAAATACGGCCACTCCAACGCTTCTTTTGAAGTCCGAAAATAGACAACTTTAGCTTTTGCGGCGACGAACCGGAGCCTCGGACGATTCGCGAACCACGGGGGCCTGGTCGTCCCACTCCTGAACGACAGCGGTCCCGTCGCTACCGACGCTTTCGAGCTGGGCGATACGACGCCGGGCAGTATCGAGATGTTTGTGGCAGAACTGGACCAACTCCACAGCTCTCGCGTACTCCTCCAGCATTTGCTCGAGAGGCTGCGTGCCGCTCTCCAGCTTGCGCACAATCACCTCCAAATCCGACATCGCCTTCTCAAAGGAAGGTGATTCCTCTGCCGGCAGCCCTTTGCTCTTCGTCATGAAACCCTCATCGGCACCGAGACGCGCGGTTCATCGACCGACAACTTCGGTGCATCGTGTTGTTCCTATCCATCCGTCTGGACTCGCGTGCTTCCCGCAGCCCCGCGAACACAGGCCCAGCGAACTCGTGTTCGCCGGTCCTCCCCGCTCGCGAGGAATGTAACAGACATCCAGGGCGATCGCAACGATTGGATGGATCCCTTCCGTTTCGGATAAACGAACCCGAGAGGAACGCTACGGCAGAGCCCAAGCGGTTCCGGTTACGAAGGCAGCTTGCGACAGCGCTCCTCGGAGGCTGATCGGAACAGGTCCGTGAGTCCACGGAGCGCATTGCCCGGGGCGGTAGTAACCGAGCGGATACTGGCACTCATGCGGAGGATGGATTCCCATCTTGTACGGGAGTACAGCCAGGTCTCCAAAGAACCGCACGGTCGATAGAGCAGGTTGAACCACCGGTCCCCATTCGTGACCGTAACGTTCCAGTTGCACATCTTCGAAATACAGCGGCTTGTGACATACGCCGCTGGCTTTCCAAGTCAGGACCGAGTCGGCAAACATGCGTGCTTCGACTCCCTGGTCACCCAGCGAGCAAGTAACCGGAACTCCCCAGGCCTCGCTGACATACACCTGGTCGGGGTCGCTCAGCTTGCGCAGCAAGTACGTGATCTTGGTTCCATCCAGCTTCTGAATGACCACGCTGTCGAAAACGAGGTCTACCAGCCTGCCGCGAGCGATTTCCTCGCCATCCAAGGAATACCATGCGCGGTCGGTCGCCTCGGCGATGAAGTTCTCCTTGGTGTTGGTCAACGACCGATCCTTGGTGGGATAACCTTCGACGAAGGCAGGTGAGGAATCGACGCGAATTCTTCGAATATCCAGTCCGTCAACAAAGTCTCGAACCGCGTCGCAATTGGTCCCGGGCCGTCGCGTTTCGCGGGGAGGTGCAGGGGGCAAATCCATCGCGTTCATCGCATCGCTGGGTGGCTTGGAACCTGGGAGGGTTTCGTCGGCGGCACCAGGGCGAGAAAACGGATTCGGAATCCCCGGCGGATTGGCGGGAACCGGGTTCGCATCTTGATAGATCAATCGATCCTTTTCGATCGGCGGTGTCTTCAACCGAACGGGAGCCATAGGAAGGGCTGCCTCCTGAGTCGCGCCGTCGTCAGGAGTCCATTGAGCCGGGACCACCGATTTTCGGGAACTGAGCGAATTCCCCTCGTGCTTCGCGTTCGCGATGGAATCTGCCGGGCTCCGCATCGGCTGAGCCACCTCGCGCGGAGGCAACGGTTTCGATGCGGCGGGATTGGACGACGGTTCGGGGAAGACCAAGCGAGGCGTTTCGGGACGCTGGGTTTGCGATTCCCGCGTCGTCGATTCCGTTTTACGCCAGCGCTGGACAGGTGCGAATTCCGATCCGCTGCCAGCGGCTGCCAGCCTGGTATCGACCGGTTGCGCAGCAGGGGTCGAAGCGGATGGGGGCTGGTAAGGATGCGGCGTCCATTTAGGCTCCTCTCCTTGTGTTTCCGTAGCCGTAAATACCGAACTGCCGATCACCCCGACTGCAAGCCATGCCGCGAGACGATTCCTAAGAATCGTTTGAACCCGAGACTTCTGGACTGTAATTGGGTGCTTCCTGCGTGATCGCGATGTCATGTGGATGGTTCTCCCGCACTGTCGCGGCTGAGACTTTGATGAAACGAGCCGACGAGCGGAGCTCCGCAATCGTCCGGGTACCGCAGTATCCCATGCCCGCGCGAAGTCCGCCTACCAATTGGTACGCGTAATCAGCCAAAGGCCCCTTGAACGGAACTCGCCCTTCCACACCCTCAGGCACCAATTTCGACAGTGGATCTTGTGCCCCCTGGCGATACCGCTCGCTGGACCCTTTGACCATCGCCCCGAGCGACCCCATCCCGCGGTAGGCCTTAAAAGTTCGGCCTTGATACAGAATGGTTCGACCAGGACTCTCGGCCAGCCCGGCAAACAAGCTTCCAATCATCACCGTCTGGGCTCCGGCCACAATCGCCTTGACGATGTCGCCTGAGTAACGGATGCCGCCGTCGGCAATGGTTGGAATACCCGCTTGCGAACAAGCCTTCGTGGTTTCGTAAATTGCGGTGATTTGCGGGACACCGACTCCTGAAATGACACGCGTCGTGCAGATGGATCCTGGGCCGATTCCTATCTTGACGGCGTCCGCACCCGCGTCCGCGAGCGCTTTGCCTCCCTCGAATGTCGCAACATTCCCGGCAATCACGTCGATGGACCACTGGCGCTTCAGGTTGCGGACCGTTTCGATGACGTTCGAGGAGTGACCGTGCGCGCTGTCCACCACCAGGATGTCAACACCGCGACGGATCAGTTGCTCGGCTCGTTCGTAATCGTGAACACCGATCGCAGCACCCGCCCGAAGTCGCCCCAACTCGTCCTTGCAGGCCGAGGGATAGCTTTTCATCTGGTCGATGTCCTTGATGGTGATCAAGCCCGTTAGTTTGTATTGATCGTCAACCAGCAAAAGTTTCTCCACCTTTTTATCCGTTAAAATTCTCTCAGCTTCCGCAAGCGTTACACTCCCCTGCGCCGTCACCAGATTCTCACGCGTCATGACCGAGGAGATCGGCGTATCGCTGGATTCCAGGAATCGCATGTCGCGACGCGTCAGAATTCCCACCAACTTGCCGCTGGACTCCACGATCGGAATCCCGGAAACGTTTTGCTTGCGCATTACATCCTGAGCCGTCGCGACACTGTCGGTCGGAAGCAATGTCACCGGATCGGGAATGATGCCATTGGCCGACCGCTTGACCTTCGTGACCTCCGCTGCCTGGGATTGGATATCCATATTCTTATGGATAATTCCCAGCCCCCCCACCTTGGCCAATGCGATGGCCATCTCACTCTCGGTGACGGTGTCCATCGGGGAGGACAGGAGAGGAATCTCAAGGCGAATCTTCCGCGTCAGCTGGGTACTGACGTCGACCTGAGAAGGGAGAATCTCGCTGAACCGGGGCTCGACGAGCACATCGTCAAAGGTAATCCCCTCATAAGCAAGCTTTTCAATCATCATTTTTGTTTCCTGCAAGCTGGTTGGAGCCACCCTGGAAACCGCCAGATTGTCGCAGAATCGCTAGCTTTCGCAACGGGACCTTCCGACTTCCGATTCTGTGAATAAGTGAAACTTTGCCGTCTCGAGGACTTGGATTGTCTGCAGAGGGGTTGCCGCATATTCCGATGATTCCAAGGAGTGAAACCCTGCGCTGTGGGTTTCGGCATTCATTGGGTATAGGGCAAGAAGCCGTGCAAAATCACATGAAAGCGGAAATGGTCTTGCGACGAGTTTGGTGTCTCGTGCGAGGCGGTAGCTGGAGAAAAGGGTCGATGCTCCTGGTCGCCCTCGGGGTATTCGGAGCCGACGCGTTCGGCCAATCCTCAAGGATACCGATGCCCTCGAGCGGGCAAAGACCAGCGACTGCCGCACCGGCCGCCAACGATGCTCAACTGCATGTTTACGATTTGCCCACCGAAATGGTGGCCAATGCGGTAGCCGAGCTGACGGTGCGTTATGGAACCGATGCGAGGGTTCGGATCACCACCGAAAACAACTCCGGACGACTGATGGTGATGGCGCCTCAGGGGACGCTCGCACAAATCGATGCGACCGTGGAGGGGTGGCGTCGCCAAGCCCCCAACATTGTGCGCGATCCAGCGACAGGTCGAGTGACGAGCAGTGCGGTCCAGTCGCGCCGCTATAAATTGCAACGTGTGACCTGGCGCGAACTCGAGGACGCCATCATGCGGATTGCCGGCGCCCGGATGACTCTCTCCACGTCGAACAATGGCGAAGTTGCCCAGCTACAAATGCTGACTCAAGAGGGCACCCGCGAACTGCTCCAAATCGATCGTCGCAACGATGAAGTCCGCCTGCAGGGCACGCCCCAGGAGGTGATGTCGTGGACACAAGTGGTCTCCGCGATCGACTTGGCCACCCTCGACCCGCAGCGCCCCACGCAAATTGTTCCGATCACTCCAGCGACTCCGGAACGGATCGAGAAAGCGATCAGCCTTGTTCGCCTGGCCACCTTCCAACAACCTGTGCAAGACGAGCAGGCGACCGGCAGCGCGCGGGTTGGCAATGCACAGAATCCGGAGGACGACAATGCGCCAGGCATGGCTGTGGGGTCGCCGGATTCGCTCAGCAGCGGCACCGGCTTGATCGGCGATGTGGATATCTCGTTCGTCCCTGAAATGGGATTGGTGATTGTCAAAGGGGGCAAGCGGGATGTGCAGCGCGTTCTCGAAGTCATCGAACAGATCAAGAAGCAGAGCGCCGAAACGCAACCGGAGATCGAACTCTATCCTCTGAAGCATGTCAATGGAGTCGCGATCGAGCCTGTGCTCAAGGATCTCAACGACAAAGTGTTTTCGCCGCGCCAAGGACAGATCAGCCTCTATGCCCTCGGGCAACCCAATGTGCTCTTGCTGATCGGCCGGCCAGAGGCCCTGACGGGCATCAAGGAATTGATCGCCAAACTCGATCAACCGCTCGATCCGAACAATCAGCTGCGAGTATTCCGGCTGGTGAATTCCTCGGCCAACGACGCGGAGACCATCATCAAGAGTTTCTTCAACGATCCTGGGACCGGGACCGGCACGACCGGCACCACGAATGCGGCAGCCAACACGCAATTGACAACGCGGGTGAAGGTGATCGCGGATTATCGGACCAATTCGCTGATTGTCCAAGCATCGCCGCGCGACCTCGCCGAGGTGGCTCGCTTGCTGCTGGAGATCGATGTGGAGTCGACTCCCGCCGAGAATGAAATCCGCGTCTTCCCGATCAAGAACGCGATCGCATCGGAACTGCAACCGGTTCTGCAAGCGGCGATCACGGGGACCTCATCAGGAACGACATCGAATCAGCAAGGAGGCCAAGCCCAGCAAACGCAGGGCAGCTCGGGCAACTCGGGCTCCTCCCGCGTGACTCCTCCGAGCAGTCGACTTTCGTTTTCGCCGCGCGATGGCGTGGAGGTGAACTCCGGCATTCTCGCAGGGGTGGTGATCACGACCAATCCGAGCATCAATGCGTTGGTGGTGCGGGCTCCCTCCAAGAGCATGCCGCTGATCGCCTCCTTGATCGACCAACTCGACCAACTTCCCGCGGCCGATGCCCGCATCAAGGTCTTCCCGGTTATCAATGGAGATGCGACCAGCCTGACGTTGACGTTGCAACAGGTCTTCGGACTGCCAGCGACGGCGGGCGCGTCCACCGCGACCGCAGCTGTCATCGGCTTGCAGAACCTAGCCGCCTTGACCGGTGGCGGCGAAAGCTCGCTGGTACCGCTTCGAATCTCGGCCGATACGCGAACCAACTCGATCATCGTATCGGGTGCGGCATCGGACCTGGAAGTGATCGAAGTGCTCCTTTATCGACTGGATGAGACAGGCGGCCAACAGCGATCCAACGAAGTGATTTGGCTTCGCAACGCAAATGCGTCGGATGTTTTCACCGCCCTCAACAACTTGCTCAACACCCAACGTCAAGTGATTACCCAGCAATTGATCTCCGGCCAGGCGATCAGCTTGTTCGAACGGGTCGATCGCGAAGTCTTTGTCATCGCCGAACCGTCGACCAACAGTATTGTCGTCAGCGCGACGCCTCGCTATCTGCAGCAGATCCGCGAAGTGATCGAGCGACTCGATCGCCAGCAGCCGATGATCTTCGTCGAAATGCTGATCGCGGAAGTGTCCTTGGACGACCAGTTCGAATTCGGTACGGAACTCGGGTTGCAGGACTCGCTGCTGTTCGACCGCAACAGCGCATCGGGAGGTTCGCTGACCAGCCCCTTGTTCAACATTAACCCAGCCTTCAATTTAAATAATCCTCAACGCAGACCGCAGAATGTCGCGGGTCAAGGTTCATCGGGATTTGCTTTGGGAAGAACCAATGCCGACCTGCAATACGGCGGACTGGTCTTGGCGGCCAGTAGTGAGTCGGTCGGACTTTTGTTCCGCATGCTGCAGGATGCCAAGCGTGCGCAGATCCTGGCTCGTCCCACCTTGACCACTATCGACAACAATATCTCGACCATCAACGTGGGTCAGTCCGTTCCCGTCCTGGGGGGGACCATCGCCAGCGTCGGCTTGGCGCAGCAAAACGTTCAATATGTACAGGCAGGTCTCACGCTGCAGATCCAGCCTCGCACGAACGAGGATGGGCTCGTCAATATGATCGTCGCAATCAGTCGTTCCGTGCCCGACTATACCAACAATGCTTTGGTTGTGGGTGACGGAGCGGGTGGTGAAACGAGGACACCCGCCTTCAACCAGACGATCGCACAGACGCGAGTCACCGCTTAGGATGGACAAACGGTCATTATCGGGGGCTTGATCAGCAAGGCGCGTCAAACCAACTCTCGGCGAGTTCCTTGGCTGGCCGATATTCCGATCGCCGGCGCTCTGTTCCGTTACGATCAAGAGATCGAGAAGCGAAGCGAGCTTTTGGTAGTGATGACTCCCCGAGTGATCAACTTCAACGACTCAAGCAAGTTGGACATGATCAAAATGGTCGAATCATCACGCATGAGCTGGTGCCTGGCGGACGTCCTCAATATCAACGGTGATAAGGGATTGTCTCCCGGAAACGGATTGTGGGGCCCTGCGGCATCGCCGGTGATTTACCCGGATGAAAACCCCACCGTGGATTTCGAGCCCAACCCAACTCCGGTTCCCGCACAGCGCTATCCTATGGAAGGTCAACCGATCCAAGATCCGACGCAACTGGAACCGGTCGAAGGGGAAGTCTACTTCGGGGATCCAAACAACTCTTCCCCGACATTGTTCCCCAGTGAGCCCACATCATCGCGCAATCCGCGTCGCAGCGTGATGCAGGGAGCCAGCTACAACGCCGTGCCGGGAAGCAACTCGTCCTCGATCGACAACTCTTCTTATGTCCCGATCGGCACGACCAACAACGCCGTCGCACCGGTCGGATATCGCCCGTCGACAACCCCCACGATCCGACGCTAGTCGCATATCCGAAAACCATGAGACGCGTCGGCGTTAGCCGCAGTTTCTTGGGATTTCCGATAGACCCAGGACAGCAAACTCAAGGATGACATGCAATTGATCCCGTACTGGTCCGGCAGCAACATGAAAGCAACGATTATGACAAAGGCCCTTTATCCTTGGTGCTTGGTCCCATGCTGCATACTCGCGCTGGCCTTCACCGGTTGTTCGTCTCTGACGACAGCGAAAAACAAGAATGGCAAGAAGGATTCGAACTGGTCTTTCTTCAAGAAGAAAGAGTATCAGATACCTCACAGCATGAATGTCACGTGGACGTACGACATTTTCACCAAGGAGGGGAAGCAGCCCACGCGTGGGTTTGGAGGTCGACTCTATTTCTACAACGAGAAGAGTCAAGCCATACCGGTCGATGGCGAACTGACCGTGTATGGATTCGACGACACCGAACGCTCTCATGATGGATCTTCCATCGAGTCAGCGGACAAGAAGTTCCGATTCACTCCGGAACAATTCACCAGCCACTTTTCCGAGAGCGAGTTGGGAGCATCCTACAGCATATGGATTCCATGGGATGCAGCGCCGGGGATGCAGAAGAAGATCATGCTGATCCCGACCTTCAAGTCCAAAGATGGGCCGGTGATTCGCGGCAATTCCGCCACCGTAATCCTGCCAGGAATAACACCACCCGACTCCCAGCAAAGAGTGATTCAGGCTTCCGCACAGGGAGGCGTGCAGCGAGCCTCGCACACGGGCGCTCGGAATCCAGTCTCGAATCCGCAAGGCTTGAACAACCCGTCGCCGCGAACCACCACGATCCAACTTCCGAATCGTGGCTATTCAGCGAGACCCGTGCTCTCACCCGAGCAAGCGGCCGCATTGCTACAGCAGATTCAGAGCCAGGAACCTCAGCAACCCGATGTCCCGTTGATGCTGCCAACAAGCTTGCAACCGGATCTCACAAACTCGGCCGTTGGCCAATCAGCGGGCCCATCGGCCGACCATTCGATTAGCCATTCGATTGTGCCGGCAACCCAAATTGCCTCGCCGATGCCGAGCTTTCATAATCCCGCTGTCGCCTTTCCCAAAATGAGCGACTCGCCGGGTGGGTTTAACGCTTCGGCGTTACCCGGGTTCGCTCCGGCTTCGGCTGGCCAACCGCCAGTTCATTCCGAACCGAGTCGATCCCAGGCTCCAACTGGAGCAAGCGTTCCATCATCCGCTTATCGGCCTCGCTAGCCACCGTGCCTCGGAGCACGACTTGACCATCCTCGACAGAGACCTCTGCACTCCGCAGCCGTTCTGGGAGTGGCACTCGAGTCAGTCGCGTCTGGAGTTGGGCGGAAATGTCGCTCACGCGTTCCTCGCGGATTTGGATGTCGGGTCGAACGGCCGCGCGAAAGGTACCCTTGCCTTGGGCTTGACCTTGATTGCCGCGGCCTAATTGGTTGCGGCCGAGCCCTCCTCCCAGGCCACCCAATCCGCCGATGCCTCCGAGCCCCAGCCCACCAAGGCCCCCACCCAATCCGCCGATTCCCCCGAGGCCCGTTCCACCTGCGAGGCCGCCTCCCGTTGCGTTGCCAGTCGGACCAAGACCGAAGACCGAAGCGCCACCGATGCCGCCCGCAATAGGTTGTGTGATGTAGTTCGGCAATACGGCGGAACCGGACACCCCTGCTCCGCCGAATTGGCCCGGCAGGGTTCGACCTCCAGTTCCCGCTCCACCCTGCGCTCCGCCGAACCCGCCCTGACCGAATCCACCCTGTTGGCCGAAACCGCCTTGGCCGAAGCCACCTTGTTGACCAAATCCGCCTTGACCAAAGCCACCTTGTTGACCGAAGCCGCCTTGTTGTCCGAAGCCGCCTGGTTGACCGAAGCCGCCCTGACCGATTCCCGTTTGCCCGAAACCGCCACCGGTGAACTGGGCGAGGGTTGTGGAAGCCATCAGACACACCGCGACGATTGCCCCAGCGAGCGCTGCGCGTTCTCGGTCAATACGGGAGCTCAATTTCATGGTTTTTATTCCGTTTTGTACGGCGCGGATTTGCCAACCGGGCCACAGCGACCCGCTTGAGTCCCATCGAATTATCCCTGGGAGTGGTGCTGCCGGACAGTTGCTCCCGAGTGTTTTTCCAGGGATTTTGTCGCCATCTTTTCCTCTATCGATCGCTGGACGGAAACGACTGCAACCCCTTCCCAAGTCTGCGGATTGTAGGATTTGAACGGGATGCTCCTTCGGTTTTCGGATGGACCGGACCTCGAGGCCTCGGTCCGATCCTTTCGCCGGCTAGCTGCATTGTTATAATCCTCCGCTTTATGACTTGAACCCGGTGCTTGGTGTATGGGTTTCGGTCTTTCATCTACCACGAGCTGCAGAAGGAATCGATACCCCGCCATGTTAGACCGTTGGCATGGGATTGCAGCATGGTTTGACTCCCGGTTAGTGGAGCAATTGGATACCCTGGGCCTCGGATGCCCCACGCGGTTGCGCGAAGCGATTGGTTACTCACTCCTGGCCCCTGGAAAACGGTTTCGGCCGGTCCTGTGCCTGATGGCGTGCGAAGCGGTCGGAGGATCCCTCGATGATTCGCTGCCGGGCGCCATGGCCTTGGAAATGATGCATGGCTATTCGCTCATCCATGACGACTTGCCTGCGATGGATGACGACGATCTGCGTCGCGGCCGACCGACCTGCCACGTCCGATTCGACGAGGCCACGGCAATTCTCGCTGGCGACGCTCTCCAACCCCTTGCCTTCCAAACCTTGCTGGACAGTAACCTTTCACCGGCAGTGATACGCGAAAGCGCACGGATTCTGGCTCGGGCCGTGGGGGCCGAAGGGATGGTCGGGGGGCAGATGGACGATTTGCTGGCGGAAAAACGCGATACTTCCGTCCTGTCCGTGGAGGAGCGAACGGAGTGGCTGCGTTCGATCCACCGCCGAAAAACCGGGGCTCTCATCCAGGCATCTGTGGAATTGGGGGGGGTCGCCGGTGGCGCCAGCCCGCAAGTTCGGCAGGCTTTGTCCGAATATGGCCGTGCAATCGGCATATCCTTCCAAATCGCCGATGACCTACTGGACGCCGAGGGTACGAGCGAGAAAACTGGAAAGAAGACGGGCAAGGACTCGGCGCGAGGCAAGCTGACTTACCCGGCCGTGTTCGGCATTGAATCCAGTCGCGAACAAGCTCGCTCATGGATCAACGATGCGATTGCTTCGATCCAATGTCTTGGGAACAGGAACGAACCCTTGGTGTGGCTGGCGAATTACATCCTGGAGAGGACACATTGATGGACGAGCACCCATTGCTATCCAAGCTCGATTCTGCAGAACCCTTGCTGTCGATGTCGGTCGAAGACTTGGATGGCCTGGCCGAAGAGATCCGGGATGTTTTGTGCAACCTGCTCGCCACCCGAACCGCACACTTCGCATCAAACCTTGGAGTGGTCGAGTTGTGCTTGGCACTCCACAGCGTCTTCGATTTTCGCAAGCATCGATTGATCTGGGATACCGGCCACCAGATTTATCCGCACAAACTGATCACGGGACGCTACCCCGAATTCAAGTCGATCCGTCTGCGCGGCGGTTTGATGGGCTACCCGAACCCTCATGAGAGCGAGTACGACTTGTTCATGACCGGGCATGCAGGTTGCAGTGTCTCGACAGCGCTGGGGCTTAAGTCTGGAGACGATCTGCTCGACGCCCGCGACCGAAAGAGCATCGCCGTGATCGGCGACGGCGCCTTTCCCTCCGGGATTGTCTTCGAAGCGATGAACAATGCCGGCGAACTCAACAAGGATCTCATCGTCATCCTCAACGACAACAAGATGTCGATCTGCCCACGCGTGGGAGCGATGGCCAGTTACCTCGACCGCCTTCGCACCAATCCGTTCTACACGGGCCTCAAAAGCGAAGTGGTAAAAGTCTTGAATCGCTTGCCTGTCTTCGGGGATCCTGCGGAACGATTGTTGGCTCAGATCAAGGAAGGGGTCAAAGCCGGGATGGTCGGAGGGATGCTCTTCGAAGAGTTTGGCTTCCGATACATCGGCCCGATCGATGGCCACGATATCCGATTGCTCCGAAAATACCTCGAGATGGTTCGAGATCAAAAAGGACCGACCCTGCTTCACGTGGTGACCGAGAAGGGACGCGGATACAAGCCCGCGGAGAAGGATCCTGTTTACTTCCACACGCCGCCAGCATTCGAGGACGAAGACGGCAGTCCGCGCGTGCTGCCCATCGGCGAAAAACCTGCCTTCACCAACTACGCTCGCGACGCAATCGCCAGTCAGATGCGACGCGATTCGCGGGTTACCGTAATGACGGCCGCAATGTGCCAAGGCAACAAGCTCGAACCGGTCCGCGATGAGTTTCCAACCCGATTCTTCGACGTCGGGATCTGCGAATCGCACGCCGTGGCATTCGCCGCGGGACAAGCCAAAGTCGGCCTCCGCCCCATCGTGGCAATCTACAGCACGTTTTTGCAGCGATCCTACGACCAAATCTTCCAGGAGGTGGCCCTGCAGAATTTGCCGGTGACCATGATGCTCGATCGCGCTGGCTTGACGGGCCCCGATGGCCCGACGCACCACGGTGTCTTCGATATCGGATACATGCGGGTCTTCCCGAATATCGTCATGATGGCGCCCGGCGACGCCTCCGAAATGGAGCCGATGCTCGAGTTCGCGCTCAAACATGACGGACCTTGCTCTATCCGCTATCCGAAAACCAGTGCGCCCACCTACGACCGCCCCGCGCAACCGATTGAATTGGGCAAGGCCGAAATCATGCGTCGCGGGTCGGACGGTGCGATCGTCGCGATTGGCCCGATGTTGCAGCAAGCCCTCGCGGCCGCAGAGCTTCTCGAGAGCGAGGGGATTCATGCAACGGTCGTGAACGCGCGCTTCATCAAACCGCTCGACGTCGACATGCTAGGGCAATTGTTCGAAGATTGCCGATTCATCGTCACCGTCGAAGAAGGCGCCCTGGCTGGTGGATTCGGGTCCGCGGTCCTCGAAGCCGCTTGTCACCACGGTTGGGACACCCGTATCCTGCGCACGCTCGGCATACCGGATCGTTTCATCGAACACGGGGATCGAAACGAACTGTTTCAGGAACTCGGTTTGGATCCCGCTGGAATTGCGCGCGCGTGTCGACAACTCGCCGAGAACTCCTCCTGCGTTCAGGCGACAGGAGTTTGACGTGTCGAACACGCCTCCGCGGTGGATCGCCGAAGGAAGATCGCGGCCTCGCGTGGTGGTCCTGGCGGCTTCCAATCGCCCGCGTGTCGCATCCGAACTTTCGACCATTGTCCGACTCCTCGAATCGAACGCGGAGTTGGTTGCTGTCGACACCAACTTCGCTCACGAATTTAGCGAATGCGATTCCGATCTGGTCGTCGTGCTCGGCGGCGATGGCTCTATCCTGCAATCCGCGCGTCAAATGGGCAAAAACCAGCGTCCCGTGCTCGGGATCAACCTCGGCAGGCTCGGATTTCTCGCTGCGATCCCCCCCGAGCAATTGCAACAGGTCTGGGCTAAAGTGTGCGAAGGATCCTACGCCGTTACCAGCCATCTGATGCTGCAGTGCTCCGTCCTGCGAGATGAGAAACGGCTTCACTCGATCATGGGACTCAACGAAGCCGCAGTCCTCGGCGGCCCTCCCTATTCGATGATGTACATCGACTTGTACATCGATTCGCAACTCGCCACGACCTATGCGTGCGATGGTTTGATCATCAGCACCCCGATCGGCTCCACCGCTCACAACCTGTCCGCCGGCGGACCCATCCTCCGTCGCAATCTGCAAGCTTTCGTCATCGTTCCGATCAGCCCGCACACGCTCACCATGCGGCCGGTGGTCGATACGTCGGAACGCGTGTTCGATCTCCGGATGCAGTCGGAGCATCCATCCGCGAGCGTGGTCGTGGACGGTCGCGTGGTTTGCCGATTCGAACAGGATCTGACCGTTCGAATCACCAAGTCCGAGCACCAATTTCAATTGATCAGCGTCCCAGGTCACGACGACTACGAAGCTCTCCGCACGAAACTCGGCTGGAGCGGCAAACCTCGCCCTGGCGAATGAATCGAAGGTAGCACTCGAAGGAACAGCTGCGAGATGGAACACGGATTTATTGCCTGGGCCAAGGCCCGCGCGGCTCGCCTGCCCCAAGTCCGCTTGGGTATCGGCGACGACTGTGCCTTGATCGCGCCCTCCACAACCGATTGGGTGGTGACGACCGACTCGCTTTGCGAAGGTACCCATTTCATTCTCTCGGAATGTGGACCGCGATCCGTCGGTCGCAAACTCGTGGCCGTCAATCTAAGCGATCTGGCCAGCATGGCCGCCACGCCCATCGCGGTTTTTCTATCCCTGTGCTTGCCGCGACCATCCTCGGGGGAAATCGCATCCGAGATCTTCGAAGGGGTTTGCGAAGCATGCGAACGGTACTCCGTTGCGATCGGAGGTGGGGACACCAATGTTTGGGACGGGGGGCTTGTAGTGCATATGACCGCGATCGGCTCTGCACCAGCGGGAGGAGCTTGGCTTCGTCAAGGAGCCCAGCCGGGCGACGCGATCTATGTGACCGGTTCGCTCGGTGGCAGTATCCTCGGCAAGCATCTGCATTTTCTACCTCGGCTGGAGCTCGCTCGCGCATTGCATCCGCTCGGCGTCGTGCGCGCCGCGACCGATATCAGCGACGGTCTCGGAATCGATCTGCTCAATATGACCGTCGCCAGCCGCTGCGGTGCCGAAGTCGAGCTCGATCTCGTACCGATCAGCGATGCAGCCCATGAGCGATCGCAACAAACAGGCCGGCCCGCCATCGAACACGCATTGGGAGACGGCGAGGACTTTGAATTGCTGTTGGCGGTAGCCGCCGATGCGGTCGATCGCGTACCTTCGCAAATCGAAGGCGTGCCTCTCACGCGCATTGGCACGTTTGTTTCGCGTACAGGATTATGGTCCAAGACCCGACGCGGGGTCGAGCAATTGCCGCCGCGCGGCTACGTGCACGGCTGAACCGGTCCTCTCTCCCCCGGGTGGCACGCCACTGAGGCTTTGCGAAGGCAGTGGTGTCCCCGACGGCACCTGTCAAACAACCGGACGGCTCGCGCCGGCGCGAGCCGTTGAGCGCAAGCTGACGCGCGCCCTACCGCTTCCATCAGCGCTCAGCGATTTCTTTTTCCGCGAGCAGCGTTCCCTGGTGATCCGGTTCGCGCATCGCGAAACCGAGCGCAGTGAGGATGCCTCGCATCCGCGGCTCATCGATGCGAGTCTCTGCAATAACCCGCTCGACGCCCCAATGCTTGGCAACCTCCATGCAATGCGTTGCGATCTCCAAGCCCAAGCCGCGACCTTGCCAATCATCCTCGACGAGAATCGCAAACTCGGCCACATGCCGGTCTGCATCGGTGACCAGTCGCCCCACTCCAAGGATCGGAGCATCCGACGGAGGAATCTGGCCCGCACGCGTCTCCTGCGCGACGAACGCTAATTCTCGATCGTAGTCGAGAAAACAGAATCGCGTCGCCATTTCGTGGGTGGCTTCCTGGAACACCGTACGGAAACGGGACTGCAAGGAGTGAGGCGAACAGCGTTGCAGCATGGATCGCCACGAGGCTTCATCCTCGGGCCGGATGGGTCGCAGAAAAATCTCCGCGCCATCCGATAGCCGGACGCGCGTTTCGAATTCACTCGGATAAGGACGGATCGCAAGGTGCGCATAGGGTCGCGTTGCCTGCGCAGTCGGCGGCGCAATCACGAAGCGGGCATCCAACGCCAGCAATTGCTGCTCAGAAATCAGCAGCGGGTTGATGTCTGCCTCCAAGATGCGAGGCTGCTCGGTGATCATCGTGGAGAATCGAAGCATGATTTCGATGATCTGATCGATATCGGCCTTGGGTCGCCCTCGATAACCGTTGAGGAGTGGCCAACATCGAAGAGATTCGAGCATCCGCAAGGCGAGCCGATGTTGGATCGGGGGCAACTCCAACGCGCGGTCCTGAAATAGCTCTGCGGTGATTCCTCCCAAGCCAACCATCAGCACCGAGCCAAAAATCGGATCCTGCTTGGAACCGAGAATCAATTCCGCCCCATGCACCGCGGTGATCATCGGTTGCACCGTTGCGCCGATCAATACCGCATCGGGTCGCGCGTTCGAAGCCCGAGCCATCATCTGGTCAAAGGCCGCACGAACTTGGCTTGCGGACTGGAGATTGAGAACCACGCCTCCCACATCGGTCTTGTGCGTGATCTGAGGCGAGTAGATCTTGAGCACGACCGGATATCCGATGCGCGATGCCGACTCAACCGCCGCATCCGCCGTCGCAGCCACCTCGATCGGGGTTGTGGGAATACCGTACAAAGCGAGCAGCCGCTTGGAGTCGACTTCGGTGAGGATCGCGCCGGAGCTGTGTTGATCGGCCGTGTCGACCAGGGAGAGGGTGTTCAAAAACGACTGCCGCTCGATGGTGGGAGCGGCGAAATCGGGAACAATCGCCTTTGGGGTTTCGTAGAGCACCTCTCGCGTGCGCGTGTAGGCGGCCAACTGCATCATGCCGTGAATGGCTTGTTCGGGGGTCGCAAACGTCGCGATTCCCGCACGCTGCAGGATCTCGCTCCCCTCGGCCATCAGTGCGCCTCCCATCCATGCGGCCATGAGCGCCTTGCCCGGCGGCAACGAGAGTTTGGCCACGCGTCCAGCCGTATCGCTCGGATGAGTCATCGCTTGAGGACTCAAGATCGCCAGCACCGTGTCGACATTGGGATCCTGGAGCGTAACCTCCACGGCGTGGGAAAAACGTTCCGCATCGGCATCACCGATCACGTCGACCGGATTGCCTCGCGACCAATTGGGGGGCAGAAAAGCGCTCAGGCGATCCATCGTCTCTGGCGATAGCTTGGCCAGCTTGCCGCGCTGCTCGAGCAGCGCATCGGTGGCCATCACGCCAGGCCCTCCTGCGTTGGTCACAATGGCCAAGCGAGATCCGATCGGGTTCGGATGTTGAGTCAGCAACTCCGCACACTGAAACAGGGACTGCATTTCGAACAGACGAACGATCCCCGCTCGCTCCAGGGCCGCTTGGTACACGGCATCAACTCCCGCCATAGCTCCGGTGTGCGATGCGGCCGCCATAGCGGACTCGGCGAATCGCCCTGCCTTGTAAGCGACCAGCGGTTTGCGGCGCGAGAACGCGCGGGCCGCCGACATGAAGTACCGCGCATCGGCGATCGATTCGATATACAGGATCGCCGATGCCGTATTCGGATCCTCGGCGAGATAATCGAGCAAATCGCCAAAGCCGACATCGAGCTGATTGCCGAGGGATAGGAAATGGGAAAATCCGATCCCTTGTGAGAGCGACCAGTCGAGAACGGCCGTGCATAGAGCACCCGATTGCGACAAAAAGGCGACGTGCCCCGCCTGAGGCATACCGACTGCGAAACTCGCACTGAGCTTGAGCCCCGGATTGATCAATCCGACGCAGTTGGGACCTAGGATGCGCAGGCTCGGATACCGGCGCTGTTCTTCCTTGACTTGGTATTCGAGTTGCTTCCCTTCCTCGCCTAACTCGCGGAAACCTGCGGTCAGGACTGCCAACGCTCCCACGCCCCGTTCACCGCACTCACGAACGATCGAAGGAACCGTATGGGATGGCGTGCAAACGACGGCCAAATCAATCGACGGATCGATCGCGCTGACGTTGGGGAACGCGGGTTGGCCTTGCACATGATCCGAGCGACTATTGATCGGATACACCGAACCGGCGTAGCCGTTGAAGAGGATGTTCTTCAGGACGGCGTGACCGACTTTCCCTGGCGTATCGCTGGCACCGATGACGGCTACCGAACGTGGTGCCAGCATGCGATCGAGGTTCCGGATCGGCATGGTATCGCCTACAGGATTTGAGTGACGACTTGAACCCAAGCCGGATCACCGATCAGTTCCGGAAAGCGCTCTCGCCCCGCAGCGATGTGTGCCGATTGACCATGCTTTTGAAGCGCTTCGCGGCTGGCCCACTCCTCGATGAAGGTGAAGCGGCCGGGATGATCGAGATCGAGAAACAGGTCGTACCGGATGCATCCTTCTTCTTGCCTCGTGGGGGCGACGAAACTTTCGAGCACTTTGCGCAGCTCGGCTTCCTTACCGGGTTTCGCGTGCAGATGGGCGACGACATCGACTTTCATGTAGGACGCTTTCTAGGGGTGTATGCGGGATGGTATTGGCGTGAACGAAACTTTCAAACATTGTCCCGCAACGGCCCTGACATGCAAGCGAAAGAACGTGGATTCAGAAGCAGCAGCCGCTTCGGCTGGCGCCAGGTACGCAACTGGCCGTTCCCCACGCTGTTCCAATCAAGACATCGAATGGGTGCTGCTCAATTCCTTGTGAGCTCGAAGGTGCCCATGTGGGCTTCAGCCTCGTTCGCTTTTTCAGCTAAATCTCAAGAGAAAGCGAAGTAGATCGCGTTCAAGACATGATCCTCGGCCTTAATCGCGCTGACGAATCCGACCATCTGTGTTCCCTTGCCGTCCTCAACCATGAGCGGCATGAGAAACAACGCTTCTTCCCCGAGTCGTTGAACTCGGATGTCTCCGCGTTTCGATATTTTCCATCCCTGTTTGTCTGTAAAGCCCGCGCTGAAATTCACCAATTGCTGCCGGGGATTCTTCTTTATCTCTGACAAAGCATCTGGGGCGGCCAATCGAAACAGCGAGAAGGACTCTTCGGTTTCGCCACCCACACCAGGAGCGATAAAGGAAGCGACTTGGATGCCCGGCGGCAACTCTATTTTCGTCATCTCTGCCGATTGGAATCGCTCTGGCAGCTCAAAGACGTAATTTCCAAAGTGATGCACGCTACTTTTCTTTACGTTTGATTTTATCTCGCGTTCAGGATGCACCGTAGGCGATGGTTTCAACGCACTTGATTTCTCATTGCATGCAGGAAACATCGATAGGAAAGCCACGAGAATCACCGGCAAAGCAAGTCGATGGGTCATTGGAGATAATCCTTCTGGAAGACCTATCCGTATGTTCTCTATGCCTCGAGCAACTGCCGTCTGGCGAGAGCAGTCACAAGGAATCCAGCCATTCGATCTGCCAGGCTCGGAACGGCACCGCTGAGCCGGGCGGAGGAGATTCAGGAACTATACATCGCGAGAGGGCTTTCATCAACTCTTCCATCCCCGTTCCACTCACGGCGCTCACCGTCAACGAAGCCGCTGGCCATAACGCGGACCCAGGATTCGACATTGGCTTGTCGGCATCCATGTCTGCCTTGGTTTGTACCAACAAACATTTCTGTTGGTTTGCCTCCCAAATCGCTGCGTGTTCCGCGGTCCAACCCTCCGCGGGGTCAATCAGCAGCAATAGACGATCCGCGGACTCGATAGCCCGACGCGCTCGCTCGATCCCTTGGCTCTCGACTTCGTGCTCGGAATCTCGGACCCCTGCGCTATCGATCAGAGTGACCGGCCAACCGTCGATGCTGGTCGATTCGGCGAGCAGATCGCGCGTCGTGCCCGCTTCGGCATGGACCACGGCGCGCGAGTACCCCAACAATCGATTCAACAAGCTGCTCTTGCCGACATTCGGCGGACCGCAGAGAACAACTCGCCATGGATGAATCAAGTGCAAACCGATGTCTGCCCGGCCGCGAAGCGCATCGATCTTGTCGCCTGTATCGGCGAGTTTATTCTCCGCGATGCTTCGCGCGATTTCATTCCATTCCCGATCGAGCGCGCCTCGCACTTGATCCATGAGAATGCTCGCGGTGCGAACCGTCGTCGCCTTGAGCAGATCCTCGGTCGCTTCGGCCGCCATCTTGCCGGGGACCTCGCGCTCAATCCACGCATTGCGAGCGAATTCCTCCGCGCCCGCATCGACCAAAGCTCGCAGGATGCTCAGTGCCGCGGCTTGCCCTCCGTGGCAATGCAGCTCGAAACGATCCAAATCCCGCTGCACGGCGACGATCGATTCTCCGATCGATAATGGATCGCCGGGAGTTGTTCGAAACATCCCGTAGCGAATGCGACCGAGCACGAAATCGGACGTCCCTCGATGAGGAGACCAGTGCCGTTGGATCAATTCCATCGCACGCGGGCCTCGCACTTCGATCACCGCGATCGCCGCAGGTGCGGACGAAGTCAATCGGGTTATGGTGGTGCGTTCTCGAGTCATACGCGGTCCGATTTGGATTCATCGAGCAATCGAATCGCATGTCCTGCGATGACCTGCTGCTCGTTGGTGGGGACTCGGAGGATTTCGAAGGCACTCGACGCTGCGTGCAATTGCCTTTCGCGCCGCTGGTTCGCGTCCTTGTCGATCGAACCTCCGAGCCATGCCAACTTATCGACAACTTTCTCTCGAACGAAGGAACTTTTTTCGCCGATACCTGCGGTGAAGACGAGGCAGTCAAGTCCTCCGATCGCGGTGGCTGCGGCGGCAACCTCTTTGGCAACAGAGCGGCAAAACATGTCGATTGCCAGAGCACACTGCGGATCGTTCGGAGCCCGCTCGACCAAGGTGCGCATATCGCTGGCTCCATGGGAAAGAGCTGCGAGCCCCGACTCCTTGGTCAGGATGGTTTCGATCTGCTCAACTTGCATCCCTTGCCGGAGCCAGTGAATCGCGACACCAACATCGATGCGTCCACATCGCGTTCCCATGATCAAGCCGTCGATGGGGGTCAGCCCCATCGTGGTATATCGACTGACACATGCGTTCATGCCGCACAGACTTGCTCCATTGCCCAGATGGCATACGATCGTCTTGCCGCGAGCCGCTCTCTCGGAGAGCGTCGGCAACTGCGAGGCGATCGACTCATACGAAAGCCCATGAAATCCATAGCGACGAATTCCAGCACGAAAATAGCGATCGGGGATCGCGAAACGCTGTTCCTGTTCGGGGAGCGTCGCGTGGAAGGCCGTGTCGAAGCAAGCGATGCGCGGGATGCCTGGTAGCAATGAACCCACGGTTCGAATCGCCGAAAGGGCAGGCGGTTGGTGCAGCGGCGCAAGGGGAATGGTTTGCTCCAGCGCATGAACCACCGATTCCGTAACGCGCGTCGGCGCGGTCAGCGAGTTTCCCCCGTGGACCACGCGAAACGCGACGGCCGCCCAACGAGCCTCCGTCAGCAAGCGACCGATCGCTGCGGGATACTCCGCCTCACCGCATTCGATAGTCCCCTCGCTCACGCAATCCATCCCTTGGTAACAGGCATGCTTGAGCGTGGAGGAGCCTGCATTCAGAACCAGAATGTAGGGGGAGCCATCCGGATCCATTATTTCAAGCCGCGTCGGATCAGCAGCGCGTCGACCGATGGCTTTTGGCCTCGGAAATCAATGTACTGCTGCATCACGTCACGGGCATCCCCTCGCGACAGAATGGTTTCGCGGAATTTCTCGCCATTGGATTGCTTCAATCCGCCTCGTTCCTTCATGGCAGCGAATGCATCGGCGGCGAGGACTTCGCTCCACAGATACGCATAATACCCCGCCGAATAACCGCCCGACCACACGTGTGCAAAGTAGGCTGTTCGATATCGCGGTGGCACCGGCGCAAAATCGACGCCGTATCGCTGCAGCAACTCCTTCTCGAACGATTCCATGTCCGAGGGAACTTGCTCCGCGGTCAACGTGTGCCAACCCAAATCCAGGAGTGCCGCAGCAAGGTACTCGAGCGTTTCGTACCCCTTGTTGAACTTGTTGGCTGCGATCGCCTTGTCGAGCAAATCCTTTGGAATGGGGTCGCCAGTTTGATAGTGGCGAGCGTAGTGGGCCAGGATCTCGGGGTCGATCGCCCAATCCTCATGCACCGTGGAAGGGAACTCGACATAATCGCGAGGGACGTTCGTACCGGAAAGGAGCGGATACTCCACCGAGGAAAAGAGCCCGTGCACGCCATGCCCAAGTTCATGGAACATGGTGGTCACTTCGTCGAGCGTCAACAACGTGGGAGTACCGGGTGCTGGCTGTGGGATATTCATGACATTGACGACGACCGGTTGATCGCCACGCAGCCGCGATTGGGAGACGAAGGCATCCATCCACGCCCCGCCCCGTTTGTTGTCGCGGTGGTAGTAGTCCGCATAGAACAGCCCAATGGTCTTGCCTCCTGCATCGATCACATCGAACACGCGAACGGTGGGATGCCAAACCGGCAGATCCTTCCGTTCCCGGAACGAGATCCCGTAGAGTTTCCCGTAGGCATAGAAAACGCCGTTTTGCAGAACGCTCTCCATTTCGAAGTACGGCTTTACGGCCCCTTCATCCACCCTGTAATCGCGGGCTCGTACCCGTTCGGCATAGTACTCCCAGTCCCAGGGTTCGACCGGTCCATCGATGCCATCGGCGCGCATGGCTTCACGGATCTTCTCCGCTTCGATTCGAGCCTTGGCCATGACCCCGGGGACCAAATCCTTGAGCATGGCGAAGGCAGCCTCGGGATTCTCGGCCATCTGGTTTTCCAGCGTGTAGGCCGCGTGGTTTGCGTACCCGAGCAACTTCGCGCGTTCGGCTCGCAGCCGAGCGAGTTTGAGAACAATCGATCGATTATCGATCCCGCCCGCCTCCCCAAGAGCCCGATTGGCGGAGGCCATCCAAACCGCCTTGCGCATCTCGCGATTCTTGAGGCTGGTCAAGACCGGTTGCCGCGTCGTGTTTTGCATCGAGAGAAGGTACTTGCCATCCTGCCCCCGCGCCGTCGCCGCTTGTTTGGCCGACGACAGATCCGACGGACTCATGCCATCGAGTTTGCTGGCGTCATCGATCAAGAGCGAGCGTTCCTTGGCCACCGCCAGCAGATTGTTCTGGAATGTCGTGGTGAGAGTGGAGAGTTCCTCGTTGATCGCGCGGATGCGAACTTGTTGATCCGCCGTGAGCCGTGCTCCGGCCCGTACAAAATTCTCGTAGTGCTTCTCCACCAAACGCCGCTGTTCCTCAGACCAACCCGCTTTGTCTCGACCTTGCCACAGAGTTTCGACGCGCTGAAAAAGCTTTGGATTCAGATGAATATTGTCGGAGTGCGAGGCAAGCTTGGGCGCGATCTCTTCCTCAATCTTCTGAATGGCATCGTTGGTGTGGGCCGAAGTGAGGTGAAAAAAAACAGGGGCGACGCGGTCGAGAATCTCCCCGGATCGCTCCATAGCAACGATGGTATTCTCCAACGACGGCGCGGAGGCTTGGTTCGCAATTGCTTCCATCTCCGATAGTTGTTGACGCATTCCTGCTTCAAAGGCAGGCATGAAATGCTCCACCTTGACCGCCGAGAAGTCCGGAGCATGAAACGGGAGGGAACTGGGAGCCAGAAAAGGATTGGTATCGTCCATGGAGATGTAGAGGGGAGAGCGTACAGGGTCGGAAGCAACAGCCCACAAGCTATCGCACGGCAACACGATGACCAAGGCCAAGCTTCGAGCGAGGAGCAAAATCCAGTTCGATCGCAGGTTCACATTCAATCCCTTTCCCAGTTGAAGGTGTCATCGGCGGCGGCCCGAGTGCACAGAGCGGCCATGACGCTAAGTGAAATCGATTGATTCACGAACATCACATGGCCGTCCGCGAAAAGCGAATGCACGCCACCCAGGTGGAATGAGTATGGTTCATTGTCGTTCCGGGCATTCATCGCAACCGTGCAACCATTCACAGGCCGACATCCCTCTCGCCCGCCATCCGGACTCGAACCATCCAAGCTGAACGCACCTTCGCTGTCGATCCACCCGATCCCTTGATCGTTGCGGAGGGTTCGGCGAATCAACCCGGCTCGATAGACGCCCGGTCGTCCACCTGCCTCCACGACCATGATGGTGTGTGACGTACCGTCGAGGATGGTTCCATGCCGATTCGAGGAATTGCGATGCATCACCGAAAAACGATTGCTCGCATCATACCGTATCGGATCGATCGAGTTGGGCTGTACCCCCTGAATCGCTTCGTAATCGGTTCGGGCGAGGGGAAGGGAGAATGCAAGAGCCGGTCTTGGCGATTTGGCAATCGCTTGCGTCACCGGTTCCTGGTCCGGCGTACTGGGGCACAAAAATATCGCGATCGGAATGCTGGCGACAGCCAGATTGGTTCCCTCCCACCAGTGTTGCTGCATGTCATACAGCATTCGGACGTTGGTCTGTTCCAGGTGGGGCAAAATCACAGTCCGCCAACTCATGTAGGTTCCATACGGATTGCCAGGCCCGCGTTGGGTCCACCCCGAGGCTGGGAATACGCGGTGCGCGGACTCGAAATTCAGGACCGCAAGCCCAACCTGACGCTGGTGGCTTTGGCACTGGGTTCGGCGCGCCGACTCGCGGGCCGCCGACACGGCCGGCAATAGCAACCCTGCCAAAATTCCAAGGATGGCGAGAACAACCAGTAGCTCGACCAGCGTAAATCCCTTGCGATCCTCGGCGAGGAACTGAAAACAGGAAACGGTGCGTTTTTGTTGCTTGTTCATGGAGAACACCCAGGCTTGGCTTGAGAAGGAACGCGATAGCAGGGGTTTTAGTGTGCTTCAAGCCCATCGGGTTGGCAACCGGCTCCGGTCAGCAGCGGACCGGAAAATACAACGGATGCGAAGGATCCATGTCCTGATACGCTTGAAAGGCACAGCAGGTGCAACAACAATGCACCGTGGGATGGTGGATTGCAGTTGCCAGTCCACGCAACGAAGTACTTTCATCGTGAGGGGTCGAAAACGACACATGGCTATCCATCACCGGTTCCTTGGACGATTGCATTCGGGACTTCTAGGCGTGGGAATGGGCGTGGCGATAGCGATGGTTGGCCATGCCTATCAAGAGACCGCCCCCGCGACACCGATTGCGGAGCCCGCACCCGCCAAGCCGGCGGAACCACCCACCGAAAAACCTGCCGAACCCGCTGCGGAAAAACCTGCCGCTCCGGCAATCGATCCCGACATGCTCGCGTGGAGTCGGAAACAAGTCGAAAAGAAAGACAAAGACAAGAACGGGTCGTTGAGTCCCGATGAATTCTCCCAACCAGGAGCTTCGTTCGCGGACGTCGACACCGACGGAAACGGCCAGATCAGCGTCGAAGAATACGCGGTGTATCGTGCGGCACGAGGAAATCAAGAACCTGCAAAGCCTGGTCCCCCCAAGGATCCGGAGCCTTCTGAACAAGTCAATGCGCCGAAGTCTGAACAAGCCCCGCCAACTTCCGAGGATCGGCTCGACAAAATCGAAAAGCAACTGCAAGAGATCGCCAAGGCGTTGCAAGGAATGAAGACCGCGACGGCCCAGCCTATGCCGCCAAAGGAACCGGAGAAGGGCGCAGAAGCCAAACCTGCACCATGGTCGGGCGAAATACCCTCGGAGTGGATCAAAGGCGTTCGATGGCGAGGGATCGGACCGGCCAACATGGGCGGCAGAATCGTCGACCTGGCCGTCAATGAATCGGATCCAAACACCTTTTGGGCAGCCACCGCATCGGGTGGATTGATCAAGACCACCAACGCGGGCGTCTCGTTTTCGCATCAATTCGATCGCGAAGCAACCGTGTCGATCGGCGCCGTGGCGGTCTCCAGGAGCAACCCGGATATCCTTTGGGTCGGGACCGGCGAAAACAATCCTCGCAACTCCGTAAGCTACGGCGATGGAGTGTACAAGTCGGTCGACGGAGGCAAGTCCTGGATGAACATGGGCCTGAAAAAGACTTTTCAAATCGGTGAAATCGTCATCCACCCCACCAATCCCGATATCGTCTACGTCGGCGCGCTGGGGCGATTGTATGGCAGCAACGAGGAACGCGGCGTCTACAAGACCACCGACGGAGGCAAAACCTGGGAACGCGCGTTCTATATCGATGAGCGAACCGGCATCATCGAAATGCAGATGCATCCGACCGATCCCGAGACGCTGATCGTCACCGCATGGGAACGACTGCGCGACGGATTCGACAGCTGGCCCGGTAGCGAGATTCCGATTCCCGAGGGATACGGCGGCTATGACCCGATCCGGAAATGGGGTCCGGGGAGCGGACTGTACAAAACCACCGATGGGGGCAAATCCTGGCGAAAACTCACGAAAGGCCTGCCCACGAGCCAGATGGGACGCATCGGTATCGATTGGTATCGCAAGGATCCGAATATCGTCTTTGCGGTGGTCGATTGCGAGAACATCGGCAAAGGTCCCGCGCCTCTGAATGTGCTGTGGGGAGCGGTCGGCGATAACCGTGACGGCAAAGTGGTCGTCACGCAAGTCTATCCCAAGAGCCCCGCGGCCAAGGGAGGCTTGCTCGTCGGCGATATCCTCGAATCCATGGGGGACAAACCAATCACCGACTTCGATCAAATCCTCGATGAACTGAGGACCAAGAAAGCCAACGACAAGCTGTCGATCCAAATCGCAAGAGGTGAAGAGAAACGCTCCATCGAATTCACTCTCGCCTCCCGCACCAGCTCGGGCCAGCGGACAGGGGTCTGGTTCGGCGCCTTCGGTGAAGACGAAGACGCTGGGGTTAAGGTGATCCAGACGGCACCCGACAGCCCCGCCAGCAAAGCCGGAATCCAATCCGATGACCTCATCATCGAATTCGATGGTGCGAAAGCGGAGTCATGGGAAGAGGTCACCGGCAAAGCCAACAGCAAGAGCGCGGGAGACAAAGTCAAAGTCAAACTGATCCGCACCGGCGAAACCAAGGAGCTTGAGGTGGTGATGGAGGAACGTCCCTCCGGCGGTGGACGAGGCGGCGCGGCGGCGCAGCAGAGCCCCACGTACATCGGAATCACGGGCCAAAATGCAACTGGCGGCGGCGCATCGCTTACCGAGATCACCGAGAATGGACCTGCGGCGAAAGCAGGCGCGATGAAGGGGGATGTCATCAAGGAGATCCAAGGCAAGCCTGTCGCCGATTACCGCGGTGCTCTTGCGATCCTCAGAGACTTGAAGGCAGGGGACAAAATCCGCCTGAAGATCGCTCGTGCAACGGAAGTGAAAGAAATCGACGTGGTCGTGGAAAACCGACCTCTTCCGCCTCGACCTTACACAGCTTCCCTGGGCGGCCAGGCTCAGAACATCCAGGATCAACAAGGCGTCAAGGGATACGAATATGGCGGGATCTATAAGTCGACCGATGGCGGTGAAAGCTGGATTCGCATCAACAGCCTCCACTCCCGTCCGATGTACTTCAGCGTCATTCGCGTCGACCCGAGCGACGAACAGAAGATCTATTTGCTCGGCGTTTCGCAATTCAAATCGAGCGATGGCGGATTGACCTTCGAAGCCACGCTCGGACGCGGGGTGCACGCCGATGGACACGCGCTGTGGATCAATCCTCGCGACGGCAGACACATGATCATCGGTGTCGATGGAGGCGTCTACACCACCTACGATCGCGGCAATCGCTGGGACCATCTCAACACGTTGGCCCTGGGCCAATTCTATCACGTCGCGATTGCACCCAAATATCCTTACTACGTCTACGGCGGTTTGCAAGACAACGGAACCTGGGGTGGTCCTGCCCTGTCGCTCAGCGGCAGCGGTCCCGTTAACGAAGACTGGCTCAGCGTCGGCGGCGGCGATGGATTCATGTGCCGCGTCGACCCGAATGATCCTGATCTCGTCTATTGGACGAGCCAAGACGGCAACATGGGTCGGCGTCACATGAAGACCGGCGAGCGCGCATCGATCCGGGCTCAAGCCGGGGAGGGCGAGCCCGCCTACCGCTTCAATTGGAACACGCCGTTTATTCTTTCGAATGCCAACTCCCGCATCTTCTATGCAGCGGGAAATTACGTGTTCCGATCGCTCGATCGCGGTAGCAATCTCGAGAAGATCTCTCCGGAAATCACGTTGACCAAACGAGGTTCGGCGACGGCCCTCTCCGAATCTCCTCGCAACGCCAACGTGCTGTATGCGGGTACCGATGACGGTGCTTTGTGGGTGACCCGCGATGGGGGTAAGGAATGGATCGAGATCGGAAAGAACCTCAATCTCCCCGCCCCCCGCTGGGTGTCGACGATCGAAGCCTCTCGGTTTGCCGACGGTCGGGTCTATCTCTGTCTGGATGGCCATCGATCGAACGATGACGACCCCTATGTTTTTGTCTCCGAAGACTACGGCAAAACGTGGAAATCGATTCGTGCCAACTTGCCGTGGGGATCGACCCGATGCCTTCGCGAAAGCCCGTTCAACGAAAACGTCTTGTTGATCGGCACCGAGTTCGCAGTCTACGCCACCGCCAATCGCGGTGAATACTGGAACAAACTCAACTCCAATCTGCCAACGGTGCCGGTGTTCGATTTCGCATTTCATCCCAATAACGGCGAAGTCGTTGCGGCCACGCACGGCCGGAGCCTTTGGATCGCAGACATCACGCCACTGCATCAACTTGCTGCAGCACACGTGACCGAGACACCTTTCCTTTACAAGCCGACCACCGCGATTCGATGGCGGCGCGAAGCAACACGCGGGACGACCAACCGTCGATACATCGGCGAGAATCCGCCTGCGGGAGCGAGCTTGTTCTACTCGATCCCCAAGAAAGCGGAACAAGTGTCGATCAAGATCCAAGACGTCAACGGAAATATCCTCCGCG
>JBKDPB010000087.1:0-5038 GCA_046342615.1 Planctomycetota bacterium
TGCGAAGGCGCGTAAACGTCGCGCCTCCAATTCCTCTGCAGATCCTTTGGTTCTCATGGCATATCCTCCATGACATCCGTTATACTGCACTCCGATGCCGCAAGACAACCATAGTCAGATTCCTCGCGCAGACATCAATAGAAGCCGAGACTGCGCAGGCGGAAGTGGACAGGATCCTTTTGGATCTGGAAAGACTTACCGTGCGGGCTCCGGTCGCAGGAACTGTCCTGCATGTGAACGTTCGAGTCGGGGAATACGCAGACACGGGAAGGACCGCCGTGCCGCTCGTCCAAGTCGGCCCCGACGGTCCCTTGCATGTCCGCGTACAACTGGACGAGGAGGATATCGGTTGCTTCACTCCCGAAGCCCAAGCCGAGGGTTTTCTACGCGGCCAAGTTCGGCGACGAATACCACTCAAATTCCTGAGAATCGAGCCTCGCGTGATTCCGAAAGCATCGTTGACCGGCGCTGCCACCGAACGCATCGACACTCGTGTCTTGTTCGTCGTGTACGAAGTCGACGGCGACACTCGCCATTTGTACTCAGGACAAAAGCTGGACGTCTTCATCCAGAATCTTGCAAAGCGAGATGCAGACAAAGGTCAGGCAGGGTAGGTGTTAAGAACGCAAAGGTAGATCTCAAAAATGGTTCTCGCATCGAAACAGGAACAGGTTTCAGATTCAAATCATGCTTTGCCTGGAGATTGGATATTGGAGATTTGTATATCCATCTTTTCGGCGAATCGGAGCCATTGACTCGGGAGAGGCCAGCAACTCGACGAGGATCATCCCTTGGTCCAGTCGCAGACACCGATGCACGGTCGGAATTTGTTTCTGGCAATACCCACCACGACATCCCTGATTCGTTCGCTGACGGCCGTTCCACGTACAGCATATCTCGTGCGCCCGGGGATGGCTCGTTCCATCCGCCAACGAGCGGGTTTAGCCGCCCTGGGACACGTAGTCGCAACAGCGATCCAAAAGCAATACAATCAAATATGCCGTGGATTCCATCACCGCATCAAGATGGAGTGATTCGACGGGCGGCAATTCCTTCGTCCTAAACAAATCACTGCGCCGAAGCGATCTCCTGTTTTTGAGACCTTGGCTCCAGCTTCACCCTAGAAATCACTAGTCCTTTCCCTCCCAAAAATCATGAATCGATTTCCCACTATGAAAAATCAAAGACAGAAGTTCATCCAAACCTGCTTGGCTCTGCTCCTCGCATGCTGCGTCCTTCTCACTCAGGGCTTGGCCCAGCAGTCGCGACCGGAAGTCCGGGAGGATGTCGTGTACGGGCACAAGGACGGCATGGCATTGACAATGGATGTGATTGAGCCGAAGAAGAATCGGCGCGGCGTGGCGTTGATGTTCATGGTCAGCGGCGGTTGGGTCTCGATGTGGGCACCCGCCAAGCAGATGGAACCGCTCGTCAAACCGTTCTTGGATGCAGGATACACCGTCATCGCGGTTCGACACGGGAGCAGTCCCAAGTACCTGATTCCGGAAATTGTTCAGGACGTGCGACTGGCACTCGACCATGTGCACAAACACTCCCATGAATGGGAAATCGATCCCCAGCGGATCGGTGTGTTCGGTTACTCCGCAGGCGGGCACTTGTCGCTGATGCTTGGCACGACCGCCAACGATGTCGAAGAAAAGAAAGCCGGGACCAAGCCTCGCATCGCGGCTGTCGCCGCAGTCTTTCCGCCGACCGACCTGGAACCCTACACGCAACCCGACAACCCGCTCCGCGAGCAATTCCCCGCGCTCCAATTCGATCGGAATCGCTCCGACGAATTTTCGCCCCTGCGCCAGATCTCGCCCGTCGACGCGCCGACCATCTTGGTGCATGGCGACAAAGACGAATTGGTTCCCCTCTGGCACAGCGAAAAGATCCGCGATGCCATGACCGAAGCCAAGATTCCCAACGAATTGGTGGTGATCAAGGGAGCAGGGCACGGGTTCGATGCCAAAGGAAACGAAACTATGTTTCGATCGATGGTCGATTGGTTCAACACCCATCTCGCCGACCGCAAGTAGACATGCAGAGGCTGTCGTCGGCAGGTCGCAGACGCCAAAATCGCAAGTTCCCCAGGCGCCTGCGGCGTTTTGTCCCCTTCGTCGCTTCGCCCATCTATGCGACACTGGGAAATACGTTGTTTCAATCCTGCGGATGAGGGGCTTGGAGTTGCGCCAAGGCTGGATTTTCCGGGCTAAAGGACATGGTTGGTTTGCGTCGAATCTTGCTAAGAACACCTCGCGGCTCTCTTGTCGGAGCCCTTCTCCTGGCACTGAGTGTCGGTTGCGGGACAGGCGAATTTCGTTTTGAACCGAACGAGCTTCACACGGCTGGACTATTGCGAGAATCGGGGGACGAAGACCCGCAGCAGGTCGCTCGCCAGGCGGCTCAAATTGTCGAGACGTGGTTCGGCACCCCGGATACCCCGAGGTGGCCGACGGAGTTTCTCGCTTCCGAGGTCTCCGATATCGACATGGACAAGGTGTCGCGATGCGCAGGGCCCGTCGGCCGAGCCGAAGATGAAATCGAGCGAGGCCTGTTCCGTAAACATTGCGTCATCTGCCATGGGATCACGGGGGACGGTCAAGGGTCCGCCGCCGCACTGTTAGCCCCTTATCCCCGTGACTTCCGCCGCGGCACCTTCAAATTCAAATCAACTCCCGCTGGCTTCAAGCCAACGCGTCAAGATTTGCAAGACACTCTCACCCACGGCATCCCAGGTACGGCGATGCCATCCTTTGCCGCCTTAAACCAAAGTCGCGAGTTTGCGCACGACATCGAAGACTTGGTGGAATATGTGCGATTCATGGCGATGCGTGGCGAGATCGAACGCAGGCTGATTTCCAAGACCATTCGCGAAGGGCTCAATCTCGATGCAAAGCGCGAAGAAGTTCAGCAAGTCGCGGTATCGGTCGTTCGGCGATGGAAAGAATCCGAAGCGGCACGCGTTCCGGTCCCGGCTCCGCCGACGCTCAATGCCTCCGAATTGGCCGAATCGATCCAACGGGGCGAGCAGTGGTATGGCAACGAATTGACCGCTTGCGTCAAGTGCCATGGACCGACGGGTCTGGGGGATGGACCGTCTCAGGATTACGACGAATGGACGAAGGATTGGACGGTCCTGGCCGGAATCGATCCAAAACATCCAAGGGATTGGAAAGCAATGAAACCGTACGGAGCTCTCAAACCTGTGCTGGATCGCCCACGCACTTTCGCGTGGGGCGCATTTCGCGGTGGCGGTAATCGCGAGGACTTGTTCCGTCGCCTCGTTCTCGGGATCGAAGGGACGCCGATGCCACCTATCGCTCGCGCTCAAGGAGGAAACCCCGGGTTGACCGACGATCAGATCTGGGATCTAGTCCATTATGTTCTATCGATTGGGGAGGGAACGTAATGGCCAAGTGGATGAGTCAACCTTGGTTCTGGGCGTGGGCAGTCACCTGCTTTGTGTTTCCGCTGATTTGGGTTGGGGGATTGGTCACGACACATGATGCGGGAATGGCGGTGCCGGATTGGCCGGGAACGTATGGGTACAACCTGTTTCTCTATCCGCTGTCCACGTGGCTCTTTGGACCGTTTGATTTGTTCATCGAGCACGGACACCGCTTGCTCGGTTCCTTCGTGGGGTTACTCACCATTCTCCTCTGCGTGTTCGCGTGGCGAAATGATTCGCGGCGCTGGTATCGGTGGGCGTGTATCGGTCTATTGCTCGCGGTCATCGCGCAAGGACTCTTGGGGGGATTTCGCGTCGTTTTGGACGCCCGCACCATCGCCATGCTGCATGGCTGTGGCGGACCGTTGGTTTTCGCCTACGCATCATTCTTGGCGTTGGCGGCATCGAGCGACTGGAAATCCGCCATCCCCGCTGTCTCCGCAAGCGGTCTCAAGCGCCTGGCGGGGATTGTGCTCTGCTCCGCGATCGTTCAGCTGGTGCTGGGAGCCCAACTGAGGCATGCCTTACCCAACCTAAAACCCGCCGGTTTCATGAGCCTGGTCCACTTGCATCTGACCATGGCGGCCTTGCTCATCTGCCTTATCCTAGCACTCGCTTGGTGGGTGCGGCGCGAACCCTATCGAAGACACCGAGCCCTGCGTACCCCGGCCAATGCCTTGCTTCTCCTGCTGTTCGTCCAGTTTGGGCTCGGGGTGGCGACGTGGATCGTGAACTACGCCCTCCCCTGGACCGACCTGCACCCGAGCCTGGCTCGGTATGCCATTCAGGCCAAGGGGTACTGGGAATCTCTGATCGTGACCGGCCATCAGGCGACCGGATCCCTCATCATTGCCATGTCGGTCTGGATGGTTTGTCGAGTCGGACGTCGACAAGCTCGACTTGTGGCGAATTCTCAATCGTTTACCATGTCCCAGTCGGGGGCACTTGCCTCCGAGGCACAATTCCAGCAACCATCCGTTCCCTTGCCAGAGCCACAGGTTTCATGACCACCTCAACCGCTACATCTGCGATCGCTCATGAGGAGCGTTCTGGGAATTCGGGGGTCGATGCGTTGCGGGGAACCGTGTGGCGGGACTACTGCATCCTGGCCAAGCCGCGGATTACGCTGATGATTCTTCTGACGGTGGGTGTCGCGATGGTGGTCGCCTACCGGACGCTCGGAACTTCGGTGCACCCATGGGTTTGGTTTTCCACCTTGATTGGCACCGCGATGGTTGCCGCCAGCGCAAGTGTGTTGAACCAATGGTACGAACGGGACCGGGATTCCGTCATGCCGCGCACGCAAAAACGGCCTCTTCCGAGCGGACGGCTGACAACGCTCGAAGCGTCTCTCTTTGGTTGGATGCTTCTCTTGATCGGAATTTTGATGCTTGGGCTGGGCGCCAATTGGGTAGCGGCTGGGATTAGCGCGACCACCTGGTTCATCTACTGTTGGATCTACACCCCGATGAAAACGATTTCGTGGTGGAGATGCAAGAATACAATAACTGTACACATGAATATGTTGCCCCTCGAAACTATGTGAGACCTGAGTTCAAGAGACCGACTAAGAAGGCCAAGCAA
>JBKDPB010000088.1:0-3282 GCA_046342615.1 Planctomycetota bacterium
ACTAGACACTGATACCCGGATTCTCGAGGCTCTTCAACGTGATCTCGATACGCTTCGTGCTACCGGGAAGGGATTGGATCAAAACGAAACCTACAGCAACGTGATCCGTGAGCTTCGCTCGCAAATCGAGAGAGAAACGTATTGGTTGAGTACCAACAAGCCTGTCGTCGACAAATCGCTGAGTGTCGACAAGGAATATGAGTTCTCGACCAAGGTTCAGAACCTTTTCGAACTCGCCAAACTCGCGTTCCGGACCGATTCCACTCGAGTCATCACGATATCGTTGGATTGGATCTACGGCGCGATCAAGGTTCCTGGTGCGACGGGGGGGTGGCACACGCTATCGCATCATGGGGGTAACCCGGAGCTTCTCACAAGCCTGAGCTGTGTGGAACGGGATATTCTCAAGCACTTCGATCAGTTCCTGTGGGAGCTGGATCGTATCCCCGAGGGAGACGGGAGCTTGTTAGACCACACCACCATTGTCCTAGGGAGCAACTTTGGGAATTCGTCCGACCATACATGCAATCGTTTGCCCATCCTGGTTGCAGGTGGCGGGTTTCGTCATCAAGGGCATCGCGTGCTGAGTCAACCAACACCCCTCTGCAATCTTTATCTCGAATTGCTTCATCAGCATGATATCGATGCAGGAAAATTTGGAAGCAGCCAAACGGATATGCGGTTGCTGCAGGGTTGATCAGCCGGAAAATGTCGCAGATCCGTCCGTCGCAGATCCGCCCGTCGCGGACACCCGTACCCCGGCTCCACCCGTAGCACAGCCTTTCCAAGCCGCCTCTGCGGATACCGCGTCAACCTACAGATCTTGCTCGCTGCGGAGGATGCTTTCTTGCACCAGAATCTGAGTTGCCGTGAGCGCCGTACACGTTTGCTTGGCTCACTTCTCTTGAGAAGCGATGGCCGACTCGTAGAAATGCTTCGCGGCTCGACCGCTGATGGTTTCGCATTTCAGCAGTTCCGCGGCGATGGTCTCGACGGCTGACCAGAGCGCCCGATCGCCGAGATGATGCTCGGTCTTGCTCAACAAGCGGCGTTCCAATCGCTCGATCTGTCGCTCGCTTTCTGCTCGGGATTGCAGGACGCTTCTCGCAAACCGAAGGTCCTGCGCGGCACCTGCGGCACAATACTGGCCGGTGATCTGCGATTCCGCTACCATCCCTGCGAGCAAGATCATGACTTCGTCCTCGAGCCAATCCTTGGAACCTTTGCCCGGCCCTTTACGGATGTGGCACAAACCCAGGTGCTGGACGCCGATCGCCGATTTCCCAGGCGCGATCGTCACTTTTTGGATCGGCCGGCCCAGGAATAACGCCATGACTGCATGCCCGGCCTCGTGATAGGCCGTCGCTTTTAATGCAAATGCGTAAGCATCCTCTTCGTTCATGGATGATTTCGTTGCCTGTGGTGGACTCGATTCCAATCGCTCTCGCCTCCGTAGTATACTCAGCGCTCGCATTCAACACATCCGCAACCACCCCCTCCCTCCACACCCACGTCACCCCCTGATACGTCCCAACCCCCGCCGAAGCGACTGCCTTCAACGGCTGGGCAAGATCTCGCGCCGTCGCCACCGCTTCCCACCGCTCCCAACCCGCGACTTTTTTCTGAACAAATAGATGCGCCGAAGCAGTGAGGTTTCTCCTGAAAAAGGGGACCGGCGATGGCGGAGCTGTTTTTTCCGGCGTAATGTGTTGGCCCAAGCGAGATCGAGTAGACTAGCGACTCGGCATTTTTTGCATGGGGTCCAGGCCTTTCGGTTGCCGTTCCGCCATGACATCATCCGTTCCCAGCGTCATGCAGATTCCTCCCGATGAATAACCCGTTTTCCCGTTCGGTGTCGCTCGGCATCCTGTTCCTATCGTGCATCGTGGCCGGGGCTCAATCGCCACCCTACGATGTCTTTCCCGCTGCACATCCGCCCTACTATCGAGTTCGGTACGAGCCGTCGACGCAGACGGGGGAGTTGATCTATGGAGTCCAATTCGCTTTGTGGATTCCGCCCGATGCAAAACAACTGCGAGGTATCCTCGTGCATCAACATGGATGTGGCGAAGGTTCCTGCAAGTCCGGATTGACGGGTGCGTATGACCTGCATTGGCAAGCGCTCGCCAGGAAGCATCGCTGCGCGTTGCTGGCTCCCGCATACGAGCAACCTGACAAGGCTGATTGCCAGATGTGGTGCGATCCTCGCAACGGATCCGATCGGGCATTTCAGCGATGCTTGGTCGACTTTGCTGCGATGACGGGGCATCCGGAGTTGCCGCAAGTCCGGTGGGCGTTGTGGGGGCTTAGCGGGGGTGGGCATTGGGCGGGCGGAATGGTGATGCTCCATCCGGAACGGGTGGTTGCGGCATGGTTGCGTTCGGGGGTGCCCCTGCTGAGCCCCGATGCCACTCGCCCGACCCTTCGCGCTCATGACCTGCCGGAATCGGCATTGAATGTTCCGATGATGTGCAATCTGGGGACCAAGGAAGGGGTGACACTGCACGACGAACCGTTCGCGGGAGTATGGCCGGCCAACGAAAAATTCTTTTTGCAAGTTCGAAGTCGTTCGGGTTTGATCGGGGTTTCCGTCGATCCCCTATCGAGTCATGATTGTGGAAACCAACGTTATTTGGCCATTCCTTGGCTGGACGCTTGCTTGGACGCGAGGTTGCCGACGGAGGTGGGTGAACCGTTGCGCGCGATGCCATCGGATGCGAACTGGTTGGCTGAGCCCACAGGGATGAAGGCGGCGAACGCTTCGGAATACACGGGAGATCCCAAGACGGCGGCTTGGTTGCCCAGCGAATCGATCGCGCGGCGATGGATGGAGTATGTTGCCGATACCAAGGTCAGCGACATCACCCCTCCACCAGCACCCACAGACGTCGTGATCGAGGGAAATCTCCTGCGCTGGCAAGCGGAGGCCGACCTCGAGAGTGGGCTATCGCATTTCGTGATCGAACGGGATGGGGTTGTGGTCGGCATCTGGCCAGAGAAGCCCGCGAATCCATTCGGTCGTCCGTTGTTCCAGAATCTGCAGTACAGCGATACCCCACCGCAACCATTGACCGAGATGGCCTACACGATCCCCAAGAGCGAACTTCGCGAGGGTGCTCGTTACCACCTCCGCGCCGTCAACACCGTAGGCCTGCAATCGGCAGCAGTAAGCAGTAAGCAGTAAGCAGTAAGCAGTAAGCTGTAAGCAAGGAGCAAGGAGCAAGGAGCAAGGAGCAAGGAGCAAGGAGCAAGGAGCAGAGAGCAGAGAGCAGAGAGCAGAGA
>JBKDPB010000089.1:0-9869 GCA_046342615.1 Planctomycetota bacterium
CTTTCTGACTGATTTAAAACTCCGACCGCTCCTGGGTCGCCACTCCCCGAGCGCCCGGAAAGATGGCAACATCGTGCCGACTATTCCGCCGCTCCGCCCCCGGTCTCGCCACCTACCGACCCACGTCCTCACGCCCCTCAACGAGCCAAGGACTCGGCGCTGAAGCCGATCTGCTCAATCGCTCGATAACGACGATCGCTTTCGAGGTTTCGGAATTCCTCTACCTGTCCGCTAGGCCATTCGATTCGAAGGAGATCCACGGAGGATTTATCACCGAGTCCAACATGGATCAATCGCTCGTTGGAGCCAAAGTATCCTTCTCCATCGTGCATCCCTGTAACCCATGATTCATCCCCGCATTCGATCCGAACCCTGGCTCCAATCGCTTCCCGTTCGCTTCGGGTGCCGATCAGTTCGAGTTGAATGAAGCGATGCGATGACGGGGTCTGGTTTTCCAGCAGCGCAGCCGAGCGATCGATGTGGGTTGCAACCAAATCAGGTTTCCCGTCGCGGTTGTAATCGAGCATTTGCAATCCGCGGCCGACATACTTGCCATCGAAATAGAGACCGGGGGAGGGGTCGCGAAGCCAACGGAATTGACCATTTTCGTTTCGAAGAATCTGGGTTGGCATCTGCAGAGGGATGTTCTCCTCTCGCAAATCATCGATGTGTCCATTGACTGCGATGAAATCGAGCCAACCATCGCTGTCCAAGTCCGTTAACTGGCAGCCGAAGCTCAGTTGGTCGACGGTCGGAATCCCCAGTTTACTGCGGCGCGTGCCGTCGACAAAAATACCCGGAAGGGTTTGCAAGTAGAGGGTGCTGACTTCGTTGTAAAAGTTGGTGACGATCAAATCGAGGAGCCCATCGCGATTTTGGTCGCCGCACGCGATCCCCATGCAGGCTTGAGCGCGACCGATGCTATCGACCGCGACGCCAGCGGATGCCGCCATTTCAACCAAACGCAGTTCCCCCGTCGAGGAGTCCCGCTGACTCAGGAGCAACGCATTGGGCGAAACATCGTTGGCGAAGAAGACGTCGTTGCCATTTTTCCCATCGAGATTCGTGACCAGGGTTCCGAGAGTGTATCCGCGCCGGATCGATTCCGACAATTCCGGATCGGGCTCGCTCCAAGACCAGTCCCCGCGGCTATACAAGATGCGATTTTTGCCCGGGGGGAACATCTTCGGGTTGCATGATCCGCGTTTCGAATTCCGGACCTCGCACCATCGCGTAATCGCTTCCTCTCCATGGAGGTAAGCGCTGGCGAGCAGGTCGGGCAATCCATCTCCGTTAAGATCTGCCGCATGGATGGACGAATTCCAAAGCGATTGCGTGTCGGGTTGAGGGACCACGATGTACTCAAAGGTTCCGTCGCCGTTGTTTCGGTAGACGCGCGATTCACCCAGGTTCGCGATCAGAACATCGGGAAAGCCATCCTGGTCCAGATCGCTGACCCCTATCCCTTGCCCATAACCAACATCCGCAAGACCCGCAGCATTGGAAATCTCTCGAAAGGCCGAACCGGCGATCGAGCGATAGAGGGTCTTCGGTTTGTAGGCGGGTTTGGCCTCGATCGGAGAATCCCCTGCCTCGGAGAACGCGAGATCGGGCCAGCCATCCATATCGTAGTCCAGCACGTTGACTCCACCCCCGACCCCTTCGATCGTATACCAACTGCGACCTGTTTTCGATCCATTGTGGTAGGAGCCGTCAATTCCCAAACGCTGAGCCACATCCTCCATACGAATCGGGCTGGCGGATAAATTTTGAGCGAGCGATGTGTCGGCCATGTCCACTTTGACGTTGGACGGAAGCTGGGGAATGGGCCAGTCCTCGATCGGGAGTCCCTCGAGAACTTGGGGAATGGACGTCCGGCCTTTGCGGAGCGCCTGCAATTGATCTTTCAGCGCATCGGTCATCGGCAAGTGGCCCAGGGTTGCGCCAGTGGCCGCCCAGCCGAACGATGCAACCTCATCCCCCATGGCTGCATACAGACCAGAAATCACCGAATACAGTTTCGGATCTCCGTACTTGTACGAAATCTGCTGGGCGTAATCGTTGATGCTCGTCAGATCGTTTCCAAATTTTCGAACTCGCTGAGCATCATCGACCCGATTCAGTTCGAGCAGTGCGTCCGCGAGCCCTTGATATGCCGCAACATGCCGGCGGTCGAGCCGTATGCATTCGGAAAAAGCACGCGCCGCTTCGGGGAACCTATGGGTTCGAAGCATCAAACCCCCGAGAGCATACCAGTATTCCGGGTGCTTGTCCGCCCCCTTGACTGGAGTCTGCATCCAGGCGATCAGATCGTCCCATCGCTCCAACTCCATCAGACTCGTGGCGCTCCATACCCATGGCTCGCGCATCTCGGGATGCAGCCGGCTCATCTCCTGGAGTTCTTCGAGAAAAACCTCGTAGGAATTCTTCAGCAACTTTGCCCGAATCGCCGCGAACCGCACATACGGGTTCTCGGGTTGCTTTGCGGCGAACGCAGCGTACGCCGTGTCATCGCCATAGAAATCCCTCAAGTCGACGGTCGCCATCAACTCGCTCGAGGTAAAGTCGCCGAGCCGGATCAGTCGATCGAGATACCGGGATGCTTCCCAACGACGGCCTTGGGCATTGTAGATGCGAGCTAACAGTCGAAGAGCCGGAACCGCAGTGGGATACTCTTTGACGAGCGTCAACAGTTTTGCCTCCGCTTCGGGGAATTCCCCTTCGGCGACGAGCCATTCCGCCGCCTGTCCCGTGGCGGGCCCCCATTGCGGGCTGTCGCGAGGGATCCTTTCCAATTGCTTCATGGCGCCCGAAAGATCTTTGCGACCAGCCATGACCCTCGCTGTCAGAAACATCAACTCGGGGTCGTTCGGTCGACTCACGATCAATTGTTTGACCAAACGCCACGCTTCTTCGACACGGCCGCCATCCAGTTCCTTCACTGCTTGCTCAAAGCGTTCCCGATACAGAGAATCGTTACTCTTGCTTTCCGCGGATGCTTGCTCCTTGTCGGTCGAAGCAGCTGGGGAGGCGACCGATTCCGGCTTGTTCTGGTTCGGAGACTCGCTCGGTTTGCAGCCCAAGGCAGCGACGAGCCAGCATCCCCACCATGCGATGCGGAAGGAACATGGATTTGACCGACTCGGAATCGTGCTAGGGGACGGCTTCATTCTCGATGGAAAGAGTCGGAGGTGGATTAATGACCGAGCGCATGCCCTCGCTGCAACCGAAATGGGGCGAGATCGATGCTGGTCGACTCCCCCATCATAACCTGGCGCATCAAGACGGCGGTCGCCGTAGACCAGTGTAGCCCATGACGGAAATGCCCACATGCAATATACGCGTTTTCAAAGGGGGGAAGTTCTCCCAGGTAGGGGAAGGAATCAAACGATCCGGGCCGGAGCCCCGCCCATTGGCTGGCGATCGGCGTACCGGCGAGACCGGGCCAAATCCTCTCGGCCCAGGCCCTCAGTTCCGAGATCATCTCGGGAGTGGTCTCGCACTGGAAACCCACTTCTTCCTCGCAGGATCCCGCCAACACATGCCCGTCATCCCGCGGCACCAGATAACGATGCCCTTCGTTAAGAACCATGGAGAAGGGTTGAGCGGGACAGCGGTACAACACCATTTGGCCGCGGACCGGAAGAACTCCCGTTGCGATTTTCAACGAATCGAGCAAGTGCACCGACCAGGCCCCTCCCGCGATGCAGTAACGATCCCCTCGAATCGACGCCCCCCGACCGCTTCCGCGATCGATTTCGGATTCCAGGAGAACCCCTTCAATACGCTGGCCCGACACGTCAAAGCCGATCGCGGGAGTCCGCTCATACAAATCGACCGACAAAGCGCGGCATGCGTCGATCAATGCAGCGAGATGTCGCGGATTGCGAACGCGGCAGTCGTCGGGAACATACCAAAACTCGACGTCCGGCTCGCTAGCGATGAGTCGATCGAGCCCCGGCACTTTGCGAACCGCGTCTCGCTTGGACCAGGGCTCGCACGCAATTCCCATCTCCGTCCACCAGATTCGGTTGGCTGCCACCGTGGCCCGTTCGGCAGGGGTAGCGGCGATGTACAACCCTCCGCACCGACGATACTCGGTATCGATCCCCGTCATCTCTCGCAACCGAAGAGCCCACTCGCCGTGCAAGCGATGGGACAAACTTCGAAGCTGTTCGAGGGGATCGGTCGGTGTCACGGTCGCGCCCGCTGGCAGGATTCCGGCGCCAGCCCAGGATGCACCCCTGCCGAGCTCCGAAGCTTCCAAGACGGCGACGGCCCACCCCTGCGACGCGACTTCAAAGGCAATCGATAATCCGATCACCCCACCGCCGCAAACAATCAAATCATAATTGCGTTTCATGGCGTCAATCGTAGTGCCATCCGGGGAAAACCGACAGACTACTGATAGTCCTGCGGCGACCACCACATCAGCAATCGATACGGCCATGGATGGGACCATGGGTTGGGCCAGGGAATGGTGGCTGAAAGGACGCTGACGGCAATCGCCGACACGAGGAGGGCCTGAGCCCATCGACTGCGCACCGACCATCTCACGGCGGGGATACTCAACCAAAGCCATCCGGGAATCAGCCAAAACATCCATCGGAATCCGCTGCATACACCGGCATAGTTTCGATCGACGACGTCTCTCGTCGCGTAGAAGCCGATACAGACCAAGGAAACGGAGAGGAGCGCAGCAGCCACAGCGCGGTCGCTCAGCAACCATTGTCGCCACCCGGGCAGAGCGGAGACTGGCGAGGCTTGGGCCGACATCGCCTCAGGGTCTTTCGCACGATCTCGGTTTTCGGCAAAGATCCAGCCTGCGGCGCCCACCAACGACCAGATCCAGAACGGAGTCAACGAGAACACGCCGTGGTGGCCGATCGTGAATTGGATCAGATATCTCCAACGATCGGGCTCACCTCGGTCGACTCCTTTCTTGTTTTCCGGCAGCCAATACGATTTGGGGTAATCGTACCAATCATCCCATTCGTGAATCCTCCATTTTCCATCCTTGTGGGTCAGGGCGACGCGGTATTGAGTCGACTCATCGAACAATTGCAGGACTCCATCCAAACGCGCAGGAAGAATCTGTGCGGAGGCAGTGATGGGGTGCTCAGCGGCATCGATTACCTCGAGCACCTGGTCTACGGTGGGAGGCGTCTCCTTGGCCAACTCCGGCAATCGAGCGATCTCTCGACCGAGTCCGCGATGCGAATACGGAGGCCTCCAGTCGCCGTGCGCCCAATAATTTGAAGCCAAGAATGCCGCAGCGATCATGGCGGCCCCGCAACCAAATCCGACCAGCATCCGCTTGGGATCGGCCGCGAACAGAATCACTCCCAAGGCTGCAGCCCACGCGAGCGCAGGCAGCTCGCACGCGACGGTCATCGCGGCACTCACTCCGAGACTCAACCACACCCCCCATGGTGTCGAGTGTCCCGCGCGCGCGTCTCGCAAGACTTGCCATGCCAAGGCCAGACTGATGGAAAAGAAAATGGCGCCGTGCAAATGGTTGTTAAGTGTCGCAGCAAAGGTCGTCAAAAACGTGCCCCACACCGCGACATTGAGCAACAACCATCGAACCTTTGCGTCGGATACGTTCCGTTCGAGCCAACGATGCCACCATACCCACCAAAGAATCAAAGGAAGCGCGTTGGCGAACACCAGCAGCACGCGTCCGACGAAGAACGGTTCCTCGGTCAATTTCTTGCCCGAAACCATCGCGATCGGCTTGCAGATGGCAGCGTAAAGCAAGGTCAACAGCGGTGGTTTGCTCGAATAACTATGTTCGCGACCATCCGGTCCCGTATGCTTGACCAGATCAATCGTATTCCAAATCTTGGATTTCCCCTTGCTGTCGAGCAGTTCGATGTATTTGTCGATCTCCCACGCGCCCTCTTCCGTAAGCGCTGCGATCGCGCACCATCGCGATCGGTCGTTGGCGCTCAGAAACGGCAACTCGCCGTGCGGAGCGGTGATACCGATGATACGTGCCAACTGAATCACCGCCGCCAAACCGATGATGAACCATCCGATGCTCGATGAACGGAACGACGCTTCCTCTCTCGATGGTCGGCTCATAATTGACTGTCCTTTATAGCGCAGCGGTGTCCGAATCCGGAGAGCCGACCCGTTCCGCGATCGAGTAGGGAGAGTGACGCAACATCGAATTGGCGACGACCAGTTCCGCCAACAATCCGACACCAATGAGATGAAGACCTGCCAAGATCATCAAGATAGCCAAGTAAAATGCAGCTCGCTCGTGCAAATGCAACGGGGGGTCGAAGGCGAATGCCCGCGTCCAAATCCAAGCGATGCACAAACCGAGCAAAACGAGGACTCCAACCACGCACGATGCGCTTCCAAGCCCGCCCAATAAATGCTGTGGCCGATAACGAAACCGCGTCAAAAAAACAACCGTCAACAAATCCATCAACCCTTTGGGAATGCGAGACCATCCGTACTTGGATACGCCGTGGCGACGCGGATGGTGCTCGACGGGGACTTCGGAAACGCGGAATCCGCGAGCAGCCGCCAGGACCGGGATGAAACGATGCATCTCGCCAAACAAATCGATCTCGCGGAGCACCTCGCGACGATAGGCCTTGAAGCCACAGTTGAAGTCATGCAGATCCAGCCTGGAAAAATAACGAAGGATCGCGTTGAAAACGAGAGACGGCCAACGCTTGTGCCACGGATCGTGCCGAGTCTGCTTCCACCCGCTAACCACGTCGTAACCTTCATCGAGCTTGGCGATCAAACGGGGTATCTCCTTGGGATCGTCCTGGAGATCCGCGTCCATGGTGATCACGACCGATCCACGGCACTCGGCAAAGCCCGCGGACAGAGCCGCCGCCTTGCCAAAATTGCGACGAAACCGAATGCCTCGCACATGAGAGGTGCTATTCGCCAACGATTCAAAGACTTGCCAGGTACCGTCGCTCGAACCGTCGTCGACGAGCAGGATCTCCAGCTCCTGTTCGGAAGGACTCCCCGTCGCAGCCATGACCTGGCGCACCAATGCCCCCAACGTTTCCTTCTCGTTCAGGATCGGAACGACAACTGACAGCATGGATGGGGGTCATCACGGCTTGAGGCGAAAGGAAGTTGCAAGCATGGCTTCACGCATCGCAACATACACAATGATCCCCGTCAGGATACCAAACAAGTCCGCAGAAAAGTCAGCCCAATCGGCGGTCCGGCCCACCGGAATTTGGGTCAATTCGTCGATGGCGGCGTAAGCAACCCCAATAGCCGTCGCGATCAGGACATTTCTGCTTCGACGCTTGAGATCCGTGGGAACCGCCCATGCCAACAAGAAAGCGAGAATAGCAAACGCGATGATATGGAGGGGCTTGTCATTCCAACCCGTCCCCCGCTGAACGATGTGAAGCACCGTTCGAGGAAGATGGGTAGCGATACTCAGAGCGGTCCAATAAGCCGCCAGCGCCAGGATTGCAACGCGGACACCGTAGATGCTAGCTCGCAATCAATCAGTCCCACCACCATTGACCCTCAGCCAGATTCGACGGAGCACTCATGCTTTGGCTCTTCTCATCGATCTTCTTGTCGATATCCGTGTTCTCACTGGAAATGAGCTTGCGAGCAGCGATGTGGACTCCACCTCCAATCGGAGTGACCAACTGGGCATCTTTCCAAACGGCGTTGACAGCCGATTCCACTTGCGTGACCGGTGGATTGCCCAAGACTCGAAACTTGTTCTCGTCTGCGAACACTCCCAAGTCCCAGCCAGTTTTTCCGTAAAGATCTCGGTCCTGAATGAACGCAGCGGCAATCGCCATATCAAACAGGTTACGCAGTTCTCCAAACACAGGAATCACTTCGCCCAGCATCTCGTACTTCTTGGTGAACTCTTCCGTAAACCCGCGGCTGGCCTGATCTCCCTTGTTGCCGGTCCGTGATCGGTCTCCCTTCTTGGAAACAAATTCCTTTTCGCCGGTCAGCTTGACCCCCTGGCCTTGAAGATGGAGTGCGGTCCCTTCTTCGTTGGTTGCAACCTTCGAGTAATCGGCCTCAAAATACCAACGCTGCAGAGCGTTCGCGTTCGCTCCAGGCTGGGTTCGCTCGATCCACGGTTTCATGGGGATGATCGGATCTTCTAGACCGATACCGATCAACTTCATGCGATAGTCTGCTTCGACCAAGACCTGGGCGAAGTGCGTGTCAGCAGGAACGCCCCTGACCGAAACCTTCTGATACCCCAAAGCCTGCTTCATCCCGCTGGTCAGCATTTGCACGTTGACCGTTGCGGCTTGACCTTCGAACTGCGAGTGGAAACGCTGCATCCGTTGGAGCCCTTCCTTGGTCGGGTCGATCGAGCAACCGATCACATTCGTCCCACCGTTTCCAGGAGCGTAAGCGCGAAGTGCGACGACGAGATCCTTCAACTGCAACACGGTCTTCCCCGACTTGAGCCCCACCCACCGATTGTCGGGAGTGACCATGATGGTTTCCGCCGGCCCGGCAATCACGATGTCATTCGAATCAGGCATCAAGAAAACGTACTCGATACGAGTCAGACCTGCCAATCCAAGAACTTCTTCGCTGAGATCCTCGTTCCGCGCCAACGCTTCGGCAACAGCCTTTTCCAAGCGATTGAGGGACACCTTGCGCATCGGGGATTCGACACGCGTTTTCGGATCCATCGACTGGAGCGTCGCCATCCGCAGTCGAAATGCGATACTCGGATCGACCGAGCGAACGCTCAAGACCCCCTGCGGGTCGATCTCGACCCCTGCCATCGGAGGGCCGAAGTTATTGTTGTTATTGCCGTTATTGCCGTTGTTATTGCCGTTGTTGTTGCCCTGGGCGAATGCAAGGGAGATGGTGAGCGCAAGGGCCATGCCCGCAAAAAGGCCTCGAGACAGCATGCGAAACAGGAAGTGGAGTTGCATCGGGACAGCCTTGATTAGACGACCAGTAATTAGGCGACAAGTCAAACAAACGGGGTGGTGATCGGAATCACCCCTCCGTACCAGAATAGTTCGTCCACCCCGGGATAGCAACAACTTGTGAAAAATGGGCATTCTGGGGAATACGTTCCCGGCGGCTTTGGGGCCTCTCTCCCAAAGAACCTTGACGGCAAGGAAGCCGGAACTGTATTCCGTACCAAGGAAGAATTCGCCTCCCCGCTCGGGAAGGCCCCATCGCGGAGGAGCAAGGGACTGCCTGCATGGCCGACCAACCTCGTCAATCGACTCAGCCCATTGCCTCGGAACCGGTTTGCGCCGATCCTAACGGCTACCGGTCGGTCGCGTTTTGGCTCGTTTCCTCCCTGATTCTCCTGTGCGGCGACTCTTTCGGACAAACCTCCGTCCCATTTCCATCGACGTCGCCCCCTCCAAGCTATCCCGTTTCGCCGGGCGCGACGGGGTTTACGACTCCCGCCCCGCCTCCGACGTATCCGGCATCACCCGGCGCCACCGGGTTCGCGACCCCTGCTCCTCCTCCCACGTACACGCCTTCGCCAGCCCCCTCCGCGTTGACTCCAAGCCCGAGCTACAACCCCTACGCACCAGCCCCCGCGGCCGCCTCACCCTACTCCGCCAACCCGTATCCCCCCGCGGCCGCCTCACCCTACTCCGCCAACCCGTACGCCCCCGCATTTCGGGACAGTACGGCACCCATGGCAGGACTACCCCCAGGCTCCATTCCTCTTGGTCCGGCCCCCGCCGGGTCCTATCCCTACGGAATGCCTCCCAGCGCTTTTGCAGCCCCAGCCTATCCTTCGAGCGTCTACCCCAATAGCCAGCCCCCGGTCCAGGTTCCCGGCACGCCCCCCCCGCCCGGCGCCGGGGACGGCGAGCCCGCCGGCCGCGGCCCCCCGCGGCGCCCGGGGGGGG
>JBKDPB010000090.1:0-5412 GCA_046342615.1 Planctomycetota bacterium
GGCCAAGCCTGCGGTCGACGCTTCGCCTCAAGCATTGCGCGATGCCGCGGCGATCGTCCAGACCGTCCTGCTCGCGATCGAACGAACCCACGGATACCTCAGCAAGACCATCCTCAGCCAGTTCTTCTCGGGAACCGAGAGCAAAGGGGTCAGCGGTTTGCGTTTGCAACGCCTTCCGGAATTCGGACTTCTCAAAGATTGGAAGAAATCCCATGCCAGCGGCCTGATCGAGATCATGCTCGACCAGAAAGTGATCCATCAATCCGAAATACGATTGGGAAAACAAACCGTTGCAATCACCGAACTCGGTTCCCAATGTTGTCAAACCGCAACGGCGATCCCAAAAGAACTCTCCGATTTCGTCGTTGTTGCGATCGGGGCCGCGTCCTCATCGTCAAATGCCACGCAAAGCTTGGGAAACAGACCGACCGAACCGACTCCCACGGAACGCGAGCCATCAGCCGAGACGCAAATCGAACCTGCACCCACAGCCAAAACGATCAAGAACGACGACAGAAGGTCCGATGAACTCGTTCGTCCAGCCGACGAACTTCCCACACCGTCAATCAGCGACGCGACCCTCGCTTCCGCTCAGCGCACGATGCTGGACGATTGGCAGTGGACATTGCGACTGGTCCGGCACGGATACCGTCTCGGTGAATGCGCGTTGATCCGAGGCCGAACCCCCGACGCGATCTTGGCGGATCTGATCCGTGCCATCGATAACCGCGAGACTTTTGCGATCGACCAACTCTTCGATCGACGAACGACCCTGGCAATCGAAGAGTTGCAGCGCAGTCCCTCCTCCCCCAAAGTTCCTCCGACCGTTTTCCAGGTTTTTCCGTCCCTCTGGCCATTGGTCCTCCGATGGGTCGAATTCCGACGAAATAGCCCGGTATAGGACTTTGCTCTTTCCAGTCCCCCCAGAGAGCGTATACTGAAGGTCGGGGTGCTCGAGAAGGGCTCTCGCGAGGGGGAAGCGTGAACCTGGTCAGGACTTAAGTGGAGCAGCCATAAGCGTCGTACTCTTGTGCGGGGGCCTTTCACGAGCACCCTTTTTTGTTTCCCTCCCTTTGAAAAACCCCGTCCTCCCGTCCCGACATGCCGAACCGCCTCGTGCTTCTCGTGCTGGCTCTCCTTGGGCTGCCCCTCCCCGTTTCTCATTCCACCTGGGCGCAGAACGCGAGCTTGCCCCGAAGTTCTCCCGAATCCCAAGGTGTATCCTCGGCGCAGATTCTCCGGTTCCTCAAAACAGCCGACCAGCGCATCCAATCGATGCACAGCTTTATGATGCTGCGGAACGGCAACGTGGTGGCCGAAGCATGGTGGTCCCCGGAGTCTGCAGAGAAACCGCACGTGTTGTGGAGTCTGAGCAAAAGTTTCACATCAACCGCGGTGGGACTTGCCGTCGCCGATGGACTGATGCACCTGGACGATCCCGTGCTGAAGCACTTCCCGGAATCGCAACCCGAAAATCCATCGCCCGAACTCCAAGGAATGCGAGTGCGCGATCTGCTGACGATGTCGACGGGCCATCAGGATGAACCCAAAGTGCGCGACAAATCGGACTGGATTCGGGAGTTCTTTGCCCATCCCCTGGTCCATCAACCTGGCACACGATTCCTGTACAACACACCCGCAACGTTTATGCAATCCGCCATCGTCCAAAAAGTAACGGGCAAGACGACGTTGGAGTATCTCAAACCGCGATTATTCGAGCCGCTGGGTATCGAAGTACCGCAGTGGGACGCGAATCCGCAGGGGATCACTCTGGGCGGCTACGGTCTATTCCTCAAAACCGAGGACATCGCGAAATTTGGACAGCTCTATCTGCAACGAGGCCAATGGAACGGCACCCAGCTTGTGCCCGAAGATTGGATCGCCATGGCGACCTCGAAGCAAATCTCCAACGGAACCAATCCCGACAGCGATTGGAACCAAGGCTATGGTTTCCAATTCTGGCGGTGCCGACACAATGCCTATCGGGGCGATGGCAAGGATGGACAATTTTGCATCGTGATGCCCGATGAGCATGTCGTCATCGTCATGACCGCCAAAAACTCGAAACTGCAAGATCAACTCAATGTCGTCTGGGACGAATTGCTCCCAGCCATCTCCGCTGAGCCGCTCGCAACCAACACGGCCGCCGAAAATGAACTCCAGCAATTCGCAAAGACATTGAGCGGCAAGCGATAATCGGGTCGATCGCCTTCCGGAGGAACTCTGGGTTGGATCGGTATCGACCAATAACCCCATGGCATCGATCTCTACCACGGAGTGCAACCGATGAAATCCTACGACGCCCTGATGAGCTTGCTCGGTTTTTTGCTGTCGTCGGGTGCGCTGCAAGCCCAGGATGGCGTAGCCTTATCCCGCACCACCCTGGCCGCCCGTGTCGCGGAGATCGAACGCGCCAACGATTTGTCCAGCTACCGAGACGAGCAGGGCTGGAGCGAGGAACAACCGGAACTGAGACTTCAGCTCATTGAGATGCTCGGTCTCCCTCCGCTTGAAAATCGCGATCCTGAGTTGCGGGTTGTCGTTACCGGCACGGTGGAAACGGATCAGATCCTCGTCGAGAAACTTCACTTCCAGTCGTTGCCCGGTTTGTACGTGACCGGCAACCTGTATCGCCCCAAGAAGGTCGTCGGACGCGTCCCTGCCGTGCTCTACGTTTGCGGACACGGGCAAGTCAAACAGGACGGTGTGAGTCTCGGGAACAAGACTTACTATCAGCATCACCCAGCCTGGTTTGCAGAGCACGGCTATATCTGTTTGTCGATCGACACGATTCAGCTCGGTGAAATCGAAGGTATCCATCATGGCTTGTACAGCTTCAATCGCTGGGATTGGCCTTCGCGCGGCTATACGCCTGCCGGGGTCGAAGCCTGGAATGCGCTGCGCGCGGTCGACTATCTCATCGGGCGCCCCGATGTCGACGCGAGCAAGATCGGAATCACCGGACGCAGCGGCGGCGGCGCCTACAGTTGGTACGCCGCAGCCATCGATCCTCGCATCTCCGTCGCAGTCCCCGTGGCTGGCATCACCGACCTGCGCGATCATGTGATCGGCCAGTGCGTGCGAGGCCACTGCGATTGCATGTACATGGTGAATCGTTATGGTTGGGATTACTCCATGCTGGCCGCGATGGTTTTTCCTCGGTCGCTCCTGATCGGCAATACGGACAAGGATCCGATCTTCCCCCTCGATGGTGTCGAACGAGTTCATTACCAAGTAAGGCACGTGTATCACCATGGATACAAGGAGAATCTCGGAATCCAATGGACGACCGGAGGGCATGACGATACCCAGGACTTGCAACTCGGCTGCTTTGTGTGGTTCGATCATTTCCTGCGAGGACAAAGGCGCGGGATAACACAAGCCGCGGAACCACGATTCGAACGATCGCAACTGCGTGTCCTGGACGCAATCCCGCCAGACGAGCGAGTAACCGACGTGCAGGATTGGTTTACGCCAATCGCGCGAGCAAACCTCCCCAAGGATGCATCCGCTTGGGAAACGATGTGTCGCGAGTGGACCGAGGAAGTCGCCGGCAGCGTTCATGGCCGCGTGCCGCTGGGAACCCTGGACCGCGTTCGGCATCCGGTCCCACTGGCGCGATCGCTCGTATTCGAAATGTCCTTAATGGATCGCAAAGTTTCATGCTTCGATGTGGAGGTTCCGCCCGCCTCCAAGGTTCGAATCGTTCACTTCAGCTCGTCCGAACAACCCGCCCCGACACGCGTGTCGGTGCAGGCGGCCGACCAAGCCAAGTGGGAGTTGGCTGCGCGTCTGTCTCGAACAGAAGGAAAAGAACTCAAGCCCGAGGATCGCGCGTTGTTGTCGCAAGCTGCGGGGGCGGGGACAGGAAACGACGTGGTCTGGGTCTTTCCCGAGGGGAGCGGGCCGTGGTCATGGACTGGCCTCGGGTCCGAAAAGGACATGTTGCATTTGAAACGTTCGTACTTGCTTTGCGGCTGGTCGCTGGAGGGACGGCAGGTCGCGGGATTGGTCAGAGCGCTGGAGTTATTGAAAGCGCAGTTTCCAAAGTCCGAGTTCGAGTTGATCAGCGACCGCGAGACGGGGATGTTAACCATGCACGCGGCGCTTCTAAGTCCGCTCGCGTTGGATCGAGTCCACCTTCAAGCCTTGCCGGCAAGTTACCGCGATGGCTTCGTGCTGACCGGTATCTTGAGGAAGTGCGATCTTTCGCAGGTGTTGGCTGCGGTCGCATCGCGACACCGAACGTCGATCGATCGCGATTCCAAGGTCGATCTCGAATACCAGCGAAGGGTCGAACAGATCGTCGGCGGGAACTCGCTCACCGTCCGATCCGAGCCTCAGCGTTGACCTTTCCCCACCACGACCAGGAAGATTTTTCGATTTTTGAGAAAAGGGCACGCCGGCGTTGCTTTGTCGATGTCGCAGCGATCCCATGGCAAGCGAACCGTTGAAGCCTGCGGCCAATGGAGTTACGAGCCAGAGAACCGTCGTGCTAGCCCGTGAAGGGGCTGAAGAGCGGAGTCGACAGATACCGTTCGCCCAGCGAACACATGATGGTGACGATCCGCTTGCCGCGGAATTCGGGACGGCTGGCGACTTGGGCGGCCGCCCAGACGTTCGCGCCGCTGCTGATGCCCGCCATGATCCCTTCCTCTCGAGCCAATCGCTGCCCCCAAGCGAATGCGATCTCGTCATCCACGGTGATGACTTCGTCGACGATGCTACGGTCCAGGTTCTTGGGGACGAAGCCCGCGCCGATCCCTTGAATGCGATGTCGTCCGGGCTTGCCGCCACTCATCACGGGGGATTGGGTCGGCTCGACCGCGATGGCCTTGAAAGAGGGATTGCGGGCCTTGATGTATCGAGCGACCCCTGTGATGGTTCCGCCTGTACCAACCCCAGCGACGATCGCGTCGATTTGCCCCGCGGTATCTTCCCAAATTTCCGGTCCAGTCGTTTGTTCATGCACGGTAGGATTAGCCGGGTTTTCGAACTGCTGAGGGATCCACGCGTTGGAGTCCGTCATTGCGATTTCGTTGGCCTTCTGGATCGCTCCTCGCATGCCATCGGCAGCGGGAGTCAATACGAGATTGGCACCCAACGCCCGGAGCAGAGCTCGGCGTTCGACGGACATCGATTCGGGCATGGTCAGAGTCAGTCGATATCCCTTTGCTGCGGCGATGAAAGCGAGTGCAATACCGGTATTGCCGCTCGTGGGCTCGACGATATGCGTGTCGTGAGTGAGCTTGCCTTCCCGTTCGGCGGCCTCGATCATCGCTCGACCGATGCGATCCTTGACGCTACCCATCGGATTAAAAAACTCACACTTGGCGAGGACTTCGGCTCCTCCGTCGGGAATCAAGCGACGAATGCGAATCAAAGGCGTATTGCCAACCGTCTGGACTACAT
>JBKDPB010000091.1:0-16067 GCA_046342615.1 Planctomycetota bacterium
AACAACAAGCAGGGCAACAACAAGCAGGGCAACAACAAGCAGGGCAACAACAAGCAGGGCAACAACAAGCAGGGCAACAACAGGGCGGGCAGCAGCAAATGAGTCGCAAGCAGCCTGATTCCCAGAAGAGACAAGAACAGCGAGCCGCTGCAGCTGCGCGCCCTCAATCGGAGAAACCTGCGTCCACAACGCCATCATTGCTAAAGATCGAGTGGAACCCTGGCGCCAGTTTGCGATGGCTCATGGTGTTGACGTTGCTCGCGATCGCAACTTTTTTTGCGATTCGCCATCGACGAGATGTCGCTGTTTGGGCTCGCGATTTCCTCGCCATGGTAAGGAGCTGGTTTGTTCGTGACGCGGCCATTGCCTCGGCCGATCAAATGGTTGCTGCGGAAAATTCTCAAGAGGCACCGATCCGTTTTTCCGACTTACCGGACCCGTTCTCGACGTATGCGGGCGATCCCGACCGTGCGGTGAAAGCGCTGTTCGATGCTGCATGCATTTGGGGTCGTGAGCATCGCGTGCAGCGACGCGAAGACGAGACTCCGGAAGAGTTCGTCGCCAGGCTCAGTCGCAAGTACAGCCCGATTGCGGAAGGATTGACACAGCTGGGAATGGTATACAGCAGGCTCGCTTACGCTCAAAAGCACGTTCACCCTGCCGATGTCCAAGCCCTGCGCCCGTTGTGGGACTGGATGGCTCAGCATCCTTCCCGCCATGGTTCGCCCGGCGTTATATTGAATCAAGTTTAGTCGACCGACTTTTCCCCGTAACACGTTTGATGGAGCATCCATTCATGGCCACCTCTCGCTTCGGCACCCTACCGATTTCTTCTTGCCTGATCGCCTATGGATTCGCCTCCATTCTGACGATGCCGAGCTGGGCAGAGGACTGGTACCAATGGCGAGGTCCGAACCGCGATGGGATTGCGTTGGAAAAAGGCCTCGTGGACCGTTGGCCGGAAGAGGGACCACCGCTTGCATTTCAAGTCAAGGGACAAGGTTCCGGCATGGCGAGCGTCGCCATTGCAAATGGCAAGCTATGTACGATCGGCAATATCGAAGGGAAGACGCATCTGATCTGACTCAAGCAATCGGATGGTTCGCCGCTGTGGAAGACGCCCTTCACACCCGACCGAGGAGCAGCCAATGGCACACCCACGATCGATCTTTCTACAGGCTTTGTGTATGGTCTCTCATTTGATGGCATCCTGGTATGTTGTCGTCTGAGCGACGGCAGCCTGGTATGGAAAAAGAGTTTTCCGGGCGACTTCAACGGGAAGATGGAGTCGGGTTGGGGTTACAGCGAATCCCCGCTCGTCGATGGCGAGCGATTGATTTGCACGCCTGGAGGCAAGAATGCCATGGTGGTTTGCTTGGACAAGAAAACGGGCAATACCGTTTGGACGGGGAAGGCTCCGGAAGGGAAGTTGCGGGGCAACGACGGTGCGGGTTACTCATCGGTCGTCCTATCCAACGCAGCAGGTCGCAAGCAGTATGTCCAGTTGATTGGGCATGGCGTAGTCAGTTACGACGCGGCGACCGGGGAGTTGTTGTGGAACTACGATCGGGTCGCCAATACGACGGCCAATATTCCCACTCCTCTGGTGAAGGATGACTTCATCTTTTGTTCCACGGGTTACGACGATGGTGGAACTGCGTTGCTGCAGGTTCAGAAATCAGGCCAAGGTCTCAACGTCAAGGAAGTTTACTACAAGTCATCCAAGGAGCTTCAAAACCATCACGGCGGAATGATTCTGGTTGGGGACTATGTCTACATGGGGCATGGTCACAACAACGGATTTCCCGCGTGTGTTGAATGGCGCACTGGCAAGGATCTTTGGGAGAAGGGACGTGGCGCGGGGTCGGGTTCAGCTGCGATCCTCTATGCGGACCAGAAGCTGTTTTTTCGTTATCAAGACGGCGTCATGGCGATGATCGACACCGACACCAATAAATACAAGCTTCTCTCCAAGTTCAAGCTCGCAACTCACAATGGCGAAAGCTGGCCGCATCCGGTGATCGTCGATGGGGTGCTGTATATCCGCGATCAGGACGACTTGATTGCGTACAAATTGAAAAAATAGCCGTAGACTTCCTCGTTTTCCACGCGGTTTCCGCGTAGGGATTGCGGTTGACGCAAACAACCGAAATTCGCTAACTTCCCGCACAGTCGAAAAGATGGATTTTTTCTACTTGCTGCAAGGAAGAGGAAATGACGGCCTTGGGACAATCCTTGATGGGTACGATGGGATCTGTGGCTTCGTATGTCATCGCCGACGCGATGACACTGTTGCGGCAGCCCTTCCCCAAGACGGTACGGATTGAGACCACCAACCACTGCCAGGCTGACTGCGTGTTTTGCCCTCGCTCGAGCATAGGTCGAGCGAAGGGAAACATGAAGCAGGAGCTTTTTGAAACGGTCGTGCAGCAGTGCGTCCAAGGTGGAGTTCGGCTGGTGCATCTCCACGGTTACGGAGAACCGCTCATCGACAAACAGTTGCCGGAGCGCGTTCGTTACTGCAAAGAAGCCGGCATTCCGAAGGTCAAGATCTTTACCAACGGCGATTTGCTGCGAGGCGAAGTCGCACAGCGATTGGTCGACAGCGGGTTGGACGAGATCAAGATCAGCATCGATGGGTCGGACGCCAAGGAGTTCAACACGCTGCGGATCGGCCTCAATCATGAGAAAGTCCTGGAAAACGTGAAAGCGTTTCGACGCTTACGCGACGCGTCCAGCGGTTCCAAGCCCGTGATCGTTGCCGCGACATGCCAAACATCGAATCGAGAGCAGACCAAGACGATGCTCGATGGCGTCGTCGATCGAATTGACTTCACGCAAATTCATAACTGGGGTGGTGCTTTGGGAGATGCCGAGGCGCGTCGGATTCGAAAACCATGCGATCGCTTGTGGCGAACCATGACGGTTTTGGTCAACGGCGATATCGCCTTGTGTTGCTTGGATTACAGCGGCAAAGAGGTCTTGGGGAACGTGAATGACAATTCCATGATCGACATATGGAACAACTCCCGATACAGCGAACTTCGACAACTGCACCGCGAGAGCCGTCAAAACGAAATTCCGTTGTGCAGCAATTGCAGCAAGTGCTTCTTCTGAGCGACTCATGCCCAAACGCATTCTGATTGTTCGTTTGTCTGCGGTGGGGGACACCATTCTCAGTTTGCCCATCGCCTGTGCGCTGCGTCGCCACCAGCCCGATATCGAATTGGGCTGGGTCGTCGCGCGAGGCGCATCAGACTTGCTCGTCGGCCACTCCTGTTTGGATCGGTTGTTTATCCTTCCAAGCGATGCGATGCGTTCACTCTCGACGTTGGCTCGATTTGCCGCGACTCTGAGGGATTGGAAGCCGGACGTGGTCATCGATGCCCAAGGGTTGACCAAGAGTTCCGTGCTGGGATGGTTATCCGGCGCTCGTCAACGCATCGGGCTCGCCAAATCCGAATTCGAAGGGCGGGAACTCAGCACCTGGATCAACAATACAATCGTCACTCCGAGTTCATCGCACGTCATCGATCGCGGGCTGGAACTCCTTCGTCCGCTCGGCATATCCGATTCAGCGATTGAATTTCGGATTCCGGACTTTCCGGATCGACGTGATTATGTCCGTTCCCAGGCAGAAGCCATCGGGTGGAAATGCCCCGGGGCCATGATCAACGTGGGTGCAGGCTGGAAATCCAAGATCTGGCCAAACGACCGCTACGCTGCGGTTGCTCGCCATCTGGCAGACCGTTGGAACCTGCAGAGCTGCGTGATGTGGGGAGGAGCCAGAGAGAGGGAGGCGGCTGAGGAAGTGGTAGCACTGTCCAACGGAGCAGCTGTCCTCGCTCCGCCGACCACCCTGCCCGAGCTTGCGGAGTGGATACGACGCTCGAGCTTGTTTCTCGGTTCCGACACCGGGCCCATGCACTTGGCCTGCGCTCTGGATGTTCCGACGGTAGGGTTAATAGGGCCCATGCCCGTGGAGCGCGTCGGACCGCGAGGCGCGGGGCGAGTCTCCGTTCAGCGACTGACGTTGAGCGAAACCCAGCGAGGGCACCGAAAGACCGAGTGCGGCCCCATGTTATCGATTGACACCTCCTCTGTTATCACCGCTTGCGATTCTCTCGTGCAAGCGATCCACAGTCGAAACTGCGCTGCCTAAGTCGAGTTTTCCACCGGTCGTACCATCGAAGTGCATCCCGCTGGCCGGATCCTGCATTCCAGATGTCAAGCTGTACCGATCGCAAAAGAAGTCCGTTTGTAGCGATGGAAGCGTTTAAAGCCATCAGATGGACTCTGAATTGGGAATAAATCTTCAGAAAGTGATCATGCCTCAATTCGGCATGAACGCAATCCGATGCTAAGGTTGCAAGTCCGCGTTCCAGTGAGTGTCTGATCAGCCTCCGTGGGTTCCGGATGAACCAGAAATGTTTCATGGAAACTTACACAGTGAGCGGCCGAATCGCTGGATTTCGGACGTGTTCGAGGGTGTCCACGTTAGGCACAAGGGAGAATAATTTAGCATGACACGCGTAAATACCAATGTCGGATCATTGATTGCACAGACACAACTGTCCCGCACGCAGGGGCAACTGCAGACCTCGCTCACGCGGCTGAGCACCGGTCTCCGAATCAATGGCGGGAAAGATGACCCTGCAGGATTGATCGCGAGCGAGTCGCTTCGAAGCGACATTACAAGCATCAACAAGGCTCTTTCCAACACGCAACGTGCGAGCCAAATCATTGCAACCGCCGACTCGGCCTTGGGCCAGGTCAGCTCGCTTTTGAACGATATGCGGGGTTTGATCACCGAAGCGGCGAATAATGGAGCTCTAAGTGAAAGCGAAATCGCCGCTAACCAACTACAAGTGGATGCTTCACTGGAAGCCATCAACCGTATTTCCCAGTCGACAACCTTCCAGGGACGCAAGTTGCTCGACGGTAGCCTTGACTTTCTGACGTCGGGCGGAACCAACTTCGGCCAACTGTCCGATCTTCGGATCAACCAAGCGAACCTAGGCTCGGCCGGTTCGGTCGCCGTCAGCGTCAATGTCACGACCGCCGCTACCCAAGCCACGTTGGCCTTGGATATCCCAGCGTCTACCAGCGCTGTCAATTCGAGCGCGAACGTATCGATCTCGAAGGCAATCGCTCAATCATCGGGTACGCTCACGTTCGCAGGGGGTGCCTCGGTCTCCCTCGGGGCGGACGCGGCAGGTCCTGCTGATGGTGCTGTAGGCAATATCGCTTCCGTTGTGGTTAACTATAACACGGGTGGAGATACATCGTCCTACAACACGGGCACGGGCGAATTGACCATCAATGTGAACGCGACTTCCGGCACAGCGACAATCACCGATATTGCGAATGCGATCAATGCAGGGACTGCCTTCACTACGACTGGAACGAGCGGTACGTTGGCGGGTGAGGCCAGTGCAACCCCGACGGTGACTGGCGGGCGCAACGCAGGGAATGCGACCATCCAGGTCGTTGCTGACACCGCTGGCATTGCTGCCAACGGCGTGACGGTGACCCTCTCTGAGTCGGGATCGGTCCCGATCAACACTGCCGCGGCGTCGATCGTTGGTGGGAACATTCAGGTTCAAATCAATGGTACCGTCTCGTACTCCGCAATCGCCACGGCGATCAATGGGTTGACGGGCTACAGCGCGTCCATCACGGCTTCCGGCGGCGACCAGAACTACATCAACTCCCTCGATACTCCACCAGCTGCATCCACGCTGTTAGGTGGCGTAGACGCTAGCGGTGGTTTGGCACAAGACGCGGTGGTTCAATTGGCTGGAAAGAACGGATCCCAACTGGTCAACTTCAAGGCGGGCACCTCCGCTTCCAGCATGGCCAGTGCCATCAATCTGGTGAAGGATGCTACAGGTGTCGAGGCGACCGTCTCTTCCAACACCCTGACACTGACGTCAACCCTTTACGGAACGTCAGCCTTCGTCAACCTCGACGTGATCAATGAAGGGGTTGGTGGAACGATCACCTCCGAACTCGGTGGTTCCACGCGAGCTCGAGACATCGGCTCGGATATTGTCGCAACCATCAATGGAACTTCGGCAAAAGGCGATGGCAACACGCTGTCGATCAACACTTCCGCCTTGGCTCTCACGACGGATATTGCTGCCGGATTCACGGGATCCGCTGGATTCACCATCGCCGGAGGTGGCGCTTTGTTCCAGCTAGGACCCAGCGTTGTCAGCAGCCAGCAGGCTCGACTCGGAATCAGTTCGGTGAACACCGGTTCCCTCGGTGGGGTTGGCGGCCGACTCTACCAACTCGGTAGCGGCGAATCCTACGCTCTGAAATCCGATGCAGGTGGGGCTGCTACGATCATCAACCAAGTCATCGAAAAAGTCGCTGGACTTCGAGGACGTCTGGGCGCGTTCCAACGAACGACCCTCGACGCCAACTCGGTCTCCTTGAGCGACACGCTGTCCAACCTGACCGAAGCCGAAAGCTCGATTCGAGATGCCGACTTCGCAAAGGAAACGGCAGCACTGACGCGATCCCAGATCCTGGTCCAGTCGGGTACTGCCGTTCTTGGAATCGCAAACCAAAGCTCGCAAAGCGTGCTGAGTCTGCTCCGATAATCCCAGAAACCCTTGGGTGAAACGCATCCCTCAGAATTTCTTTCCAGGCGACTCGAGCCCAACTCGGTCGCCTGTTTTGTTTTGATGATGAAGTTCGCAGGTCGCGCGCGTCGATAAGCTGAACGGATAGATATCGAGTTTGCTTATGAATTGGCGACCGGAATCGCTTTGGAATTGCTAGCATGGGTCGAATCCAATCCAACATCGGCTTGATCACAGGGATCGACATCGCCAAGACGGTCGACCAGTTGGTCAGTATTTCGGCTCAGCCGCGGGATCGCCTGCAAAATCGGGTCAAGGGGCTCGAGACGCAGCAAGTAGCGATCAATGAATTGATGGCGATGGTCATCGCCGTCCAGCTTCAGACGACCCGACTGGGCAGCGCGACCAATCTGGACAGCACCAAGGTGAATTCCAGCCGCAGCGAGGTGTTGTCCGCGACGGCGACCGGATCGCCCGCTAGCGGAACGTATGTCTTGCAGGCAGTGCAAACGGCCCAATCTTCGACCGCAACCAGCCAGGTTTTCGCCAATGCGAGCGAGGCGTTGGAAACGGGCGAGTTGGTGGTTCGAGCAGGGGGATTTGTGGATCGGCCAGTGAAGCTCGAGGACTTGCGTGGGGGATCGGGGGTCTCCCAAGGCAAGATCCGAATCGTGGATCGGGGCGGAGTTGGCTCGACGGTGGATCTTCGATTTGCCGCGACCATCGAGGACGTCGTCAAGACGATCAACAGCGCGACGAATTCGCGTGTGTCCGCCAAGCTCAATGGCGATCGCATCGTGCTCTCGGACATGACCGGTCAAACCACCAGCAATTTGATCGTCGAGGAACTTGGAGACGGCCGAACGGCCGCCGACTTGGGCATATCCGGGGTCAATGTCGCCGCGAACTCGGCGACCGGCGATGATTTGGTTTACCTGTCGAACACCACTCGGCTTGCGACTCTCCGAGACCAGACGGGTATTGCGTTTCGATCCGGCAACGACTTGGCGGTCACGCTGAGGGATGGCAGCACGATTCAAGTGAATGCCAACCCCAGCAGTACGCCAACCACGGTTGGTCAGTTGCTCAGCGCCATCAACGCCGTCGATTCGAGCAAACTGGAGGCGAGAATCGCATCGGACAAGAAATCGATCGAATTGGTTGACAAGACCTCCGGGGCTGGAGCGATCGCGGCGACCGGTATCCTGGCGGATCAATTGGGACTCTCGAGCGCGACGGCAGCGGGTGGCGTATTGACGGGTGGAAGAGTTGCCAATGCGCTCGGTGGTCCTTTGTTGTCATCGCTTCGGGGCGGGACCGGAATTGGCGTAGCCTCGTCGTTATCGATCACCAATCGGGCAGGGGTGGCGACATCGATCGATCTGACGGGGAGCAAGAGCCTGCGGGATATCATCGACGCCATCAACAACGCGGGGGCGGGAGTCACCGCTTCGTGGAATCGATCGAAGACAGGGATTCAGATTCAGGATGTCACGGGTTCGACGGCAGGCAATTTGGTCATTGCCAACAACGACGCCAACAATACAGCAACCAAATTGCAACTCGCCGCGAATGTGTCGGAGAATACGGTCGACTCCGGCTCCCTTCAGCTTCGCTACGTCAGCGAGGCGACCGAATTAAGTCAATTGAACCAGGGACGCGGGGTTCGAAGCGGGACTTTCGAGATCGTCAACTCCTTGGGAACAAGGCGGTCGATCGATGTCGGTGCGTTGACAAACAAGACCCTTGGAGGGGTGATTGAAGCGATTAACGGCACAGGCATCGGCGTTCAGGCTGCCATCAACGACGCGGGGGATGGACTGGTGATCACCGACACCAATAACGGTGCAGGTACCTTTACCATCAGCGATCGAACGGGAAGTCTCGCCGCCAAGGATTTGAAGATCGCCGGGCAAGGCCAGAGCCAAGTGGTGGGAGGAAACACGGTTTCGCGTATCGAGGGGTCCGGCACGTTTCGACTCAATGTCGGCGAGTCCCCGACCCTCGCATCGTTGGTCGAGAAGATTAATCAATCCGATGGTCCGCTGACTGCATCGCTCCTGGCGGCGGGTTCGACAACACGAATCCTGTTCAATTCCCGGGCCAGTGGAGAGGCAGGTCGAGTGGTCATCGATGGCAGCGACATCGGGATCGACGCATCGACGACGTCGGTGGGTCGCGATGCGATCATCGCGATCAGCCCGACCGAATTCTCGGGAGGGACCTTACTGCGATCCTCCAGCAACACGATGGACAAAGCGATCCAAGGGTTGTCGATTCGTGTTTCCGCGGTGGACTCGGCTCCGGTTGAAATCCGGGTCGAAAAAGACAACTCGAGCATCGAGCGAAATCTCCAGCTGCTTGCGGACCAATTCAACAAGGTACGCGATCGGCTCAACACGGTTGCGAGCTACGATTCCGCTACCGGCAAGACGGGGATTCTGTATGGATCGAACGAAGTCCTTCGCGTCGAGCAGGGGCTTACTCGAATGATGAACCAGACGCTGTTCAGCGCCGGTGGATTTCGCTCGATGGAGCAACTGGGATTGAGTCTGGACAAGGAGGGCAAGTTGCGGTTGGATTCGAGCAAGCTTGCCCAAGCCATCGGACGGGATTCGAAAGGGGTGACCGAATTCCTGACGAAGGAGTCGACCGGCTTCGCAGCCAAGTCGAAGGAGTTGCTCGAAAATTTGGTTGGGGCCGAGAAAGGCGTGTTGGTCAGCCGCAACGAATCGCTTCAACGCCGCATCGATGACAGCAACAAGCGAATCGAATTCCTGAACGCGAAACTCGATCGCGAACGGGAGAAGCTGCAACTGCAATTTTATCGCATGGAGGAAGCGATCTCGCGCATTCGGACGAGTTCGTCCGGACTTTCCGCGCTTCAAGCGGTTGCGGCAAACGCCTCGGTATAGCTTCGCCTGGCCTGCTCGAATTTCAGCCTTTCTTCGGGTTGTCCATGTGGATCAGCGTTTGATCGAGCGGCAGGGTCTTGGTCGACAGATTTTCCGTCGACGATGCGCCTGTTGCGGGCTTGCTCGACTCATCCCCGGTTTGAATGCGTCGGTTCGCATCTCGTTCATGCCGACTCCACCATGCATCGGCGTCGGTTACGCTCCAGGCATCCGAGTTGATCAGCTTGTGGAGCTTCGTCGCCAAGTCGCGGGCTGTTTGCGGGCGTTTGGCGCGATTCTTTTCCAAGCATGCGAGGATGGCATGCTCGAGGTCGGGGTGCACCGTTCGTCCAAGCCGTTGCGAAGGGGTCAGGGGAATCGCATCGATGTGCTGCTGGCACAACTCAGCGAGCGTCTTGGCCTCGAACACTGGGGAACCGGTGAGGAGAAAATACCCGACGGCCCCGACGGCATACAGATCGGTTCGCGCATCGACCATATCAGGCGTCTGAATCGATTCTGGGGACATGTACAAGGGAGTACCTGCCATCCCATCGCTAACGCTCGCCCGCTTGGATTCATCCTGTGCGCGAACCAAACCGAAATCGAGCAGCTTGACAAAGTCCGGTTCGCCGCCCCGCCGGTTGAGCATGATATTTGCCGGTTTGATATCCCGGTGCACCAAGCCCATGGAATGGGCTTCGAACAGTGAGCTGCACAACTGGTCAAGGATTCTTGCCACTCGCGCTTCCGGTTGCGGTCCATAGCGATCGACCAGGTCTTGCAGGTCGATGCCATCGAGAAACTCCATCGCGTAATAGAAGACACCTTCGGGAGTGCGACCGTAATCATAAATCGCAACCGTGTGGGGGTTATTCAATTGGCAAGTGATCTGGACCTCGTGTTCAAAGCGAGCGATCGATGTCTCGTTCACTTTCTGGGAGTGGAGCAATTTGATTGCGGCCGGCCGACGAAGCATGGAATGATGCCCGCGATAGACGACCCCCATCGCCCCCTCGCCCAACAGCTCCTCAAGTCGGTACTGCCCCAGCTGCTTGGCTGCAATCACAGCTTCGCGCGCCTCTCGTTGCAATCGGGAGACGACGAGCGTGAACACAAAAATCGCAAGAGAACTCAGAGCCAGCATGGCGAACAACGCGTAGAATGCTCGTTTCAGGATCGCAAGTGGGCGGAACGCTTCCTCATAATCGATTTCCGTCGTCAGTCCGAAATCGTATTTGTCGAGCCAGGTCCACGCGCCTACAACCGGCGCCCCTCGGTAATCTCGGTAACCACTCAGATCGGATCCGCTGTTCCCTTCAACCGCCTGGGCGATACTCTTGGTGATCGGCAGGTCGCCTCGCCGCTTCTTGGGGCGAAATCCGAGAAGCATGTTTCCGCCAGGGTCCCGAAGCTGCAGGTTCAAGATGGAACTGGAATCTTCTCGATCAGGAATCAGCCCGAGGAGGATCAGTTCATTTTCGAATCGGGAGTTCGACAGCATGTTTCCAGAGCGATCGAAAGCGTAGGTCTCGCCGCTTTCACCCATCCGCCCTTGATGCATCAACTGGGTAAATTCCCGTTCCGGTTGAATTCGCAACGAGAGCGCTGCAATAACCTGAAAGTCATTGTCTCGAATAGGCACGCTCACGAACATGGTCGTGACCCCAGTCTGGACTCGACCTTTCTCGTCCGCAACCGGGGCAAGGCTGGGAAAGGGTGGGCATACGGTCGGCTCACCGGACATCACCCGTCGCAGCATGGCTTCGTATTGCTCGACCCTGCGGCCTATCAATTCCGCGTTTGACGACGCGCGAACCACGTTGGTTCGATCGGTCAGCACGAATCCGGAGTAGTCGTTCATGCTGATGGTCGGCCCCAATTGCTTTGCAATTCTGACCAACAAGTCGCTGGTATCTTTGCTGTTGGCTTGTTCCAGTTTCGATGGAGCGACCGCGGACGGGGCTTCGATCAGCGCCGTCACGAGGACTCGAAGGTCTGCGTCATTGGCGAGAGTCATCGCCGTCGACTCTTGCCTCGCGAGCCATTTCTCCACGAGGAATCGTTCAAGACTCAACACGGTCGTCAATTGCGAGCGCAGATTGTTCTCCATCGTCGTCTGGATGGATCGCATGATCCAAAAGCCGATGCCCGCCAACAGCAGTACGGCGAGCGTGGTCCAGACCCACAGCTGCCTTCGAAACGCCAGTCCCGTCTGCTTGAGTCGATTCCCCAGGGTGGTACGTCCAAACGTCATGTGCGCCTGGCGCTGAGCGTTATTCGATTTCCGCGTCTGCCACCATGCTACCCATCGCTGCCACATCGAGTTCATTGCCTAATAAAAATGGAGAAAGCACGATTTGGTGCCCAGTTGGGCCAAGCCGGCGTGCGATTCCAGTTTAATTTCCATTGCCTAGGTTTCACGCAAATGCTTGAAATCGCGATGGAATCCTGGGAAACCTCACGTCCTAATCCATTCCCAGGCCGATCAGGTAGCCGAGAATGGCCCCGATCAGCAGCGAGGGTGGCAGGATGACAGCGATGGTCAACGCGATCAGCATCCCTTGCGAAACTCGCCTCCCGTCGGCGGTTGCGGACTCGGGCTGAGGGGGAGGGGGCACATCGGACGATCCGATCAACGGGTTGCGAACGGTTCCCGTGTCGAAGGAATCGATCGACGTGGCTGCCATCGGATCGGCACTCGACGGAATCGGCGGTGGCAGGTCGACGATGGGTGGGGGTGGAGCAAGCCAGGGACCTCGAGAAACCATCGATGGCGTCAGTGGGATGCTGCTCGCGACCCACATCTCCAGGCGGGCAGCGACTTCGGCGCAGGTCTGGATCCGTTTGTTCGGATCTTTTTCCATCATCTCTGCGATGATCTCCACGAAATCCTCGCTCAAGTTCGGATTGAAATTGCGAGGGTGTAATGGGGTTGCTTCGAGATGACGTCGTATTTTGGAAGCGGTATCGCCTCCTGGAAACGGGGCTTTCCCGGTGACCGCGTAGTACAGAGTGCACCCCAGGGAGTAGATATCGCTGACGGAATTGACAGCGAGGGGAGTTCGAATCTGTTCGGGAGAAAGGTAATCGGGCGTTCCGACAATCTTTCCTGCTCGCGGATCGTCGGTGAGATCGGCTGCAAAACCGGCCAACCCCACATCCGAAACCTTGGCCATCGAATCGGGAGTCACCAGGATATTGCCGGGCTTGACGTCTCGATGGACCATCCCTTGCTCGTGCGCGTAATTCAGCCCCAACGCGGCTTGCATGAGAATGCCCGAGGCCTGATCTTCCGTGAGGGTGCCGCGGGACTTGACCAGTTTGCGAAGATCCATGCCAGGCACGTACTCGGTGACCAGGTAATGGACGCTGCCATCTTGGCCCGCATCATGGGCTCGCACCAGATAGGGACAATCGAGTTTGGCTTGCAAGCGAATTTCCCGAATGAATCCTGAGAGCGACTCCGGGTTGACTCGATGAAGCGGCAGGACTTTGACCGCGCATTCCCGCCCCATGACTTGATGGACGGCTTTGAAGACCTGCCCCATCCCTCCCTGGCCGATGAAGTCGGTAATGACGTAGGGACCGAGGCGAAATTTGGTTTTTCCGTCGGCGAGCTGGATTGCCTGGTACTCGGTAATCGCTCCTTGCTCCAAAAGAATATCGCGGAGGATTTGGTCCTCGGACGCTTCCTCGCGTTTCAGGGATGCACTTTGCTGCCGATGTCGCAGCAGCCGCAAGCAGTATTCCCACTGTTCCTTGGGAATCAGGCCGCTGGCGATGACTGCGTTTTTGAAGACGGATTCTTCCATGGCTTGGTTGCGACAAAGGAGCCTCGGGCGTCGGGCGTGACGACCACCTCACGCATTATAGCTCAAGCCAAAGAATAACTTCCCTTTCGAAGGCTGTTTTGCGGTTTGCGGTGGTCGAAACCGCCTTGGCTGCCTATTCTTGAAGTGGGTCGGAGAAACGCTCCGGATGCCTATTTTGCGGGAAGTGACCAACAAGACGTTATGTCCAGGACGATCGTAATCGGTGACATTCATGGTTGCCTCAAAGCCCTTGATGCGGTTTTGCGGGCCGTGAATCTCCAATCGGATGACACCTTGGTCACCATCGGCGACTACGTGGACCGAGGTCCCGATTCGAAGGGGGTGATCGAACGCCTGATCGGCTTGAAGGATCAAGTCAATTTGGTTCCGCTCTTGGGCAATCACGAGGAGATGATGCTCGAGTCGTTGGACAAGCACGCTGAGCCTTATGGCTGGTTTCTTCATGGCGGATCGACCACCATGGAAAGCTATGGGTTCGAGGGAGACATGTCGGTCGTTCCTCCATCCCATCTCGAATTTCTTCGCGAGTTGAAGCCGTACCATGAAACGTCCACCCACTTCTTCATTCACGCCAATTACGATCCGCGGCTTCCGCTTGCGGAACAACCTCCCAAACTCGCGCGTTGGGTCAAGCTGACGGAGAGAATACCCGGACCCCATCAATCGGGGAAAAAAGCCGTCGTGGGACATACGCACGACCCCGAAGGTCAGATTTTTCGTTTGCCGCACTTAACGTGCATCGACACCTACTGCTACGGCGGTCGTTGGCTTACCGCCATGGATCTCCAATCCAATGCGATCTGGCAGGCAACCCCGGAAGGGCAACTGATCGCATCGCCCTGATAATCGCCAGCACGCACATTCACCCAGCCACGTCGCGAGACGTTGCACCCTTATGCTGTCCGAGAGATAACTCCATGAAGAAACGTAGCCCCCCTCGTTCCGCGGCCTCCTCCCTCCTGCAGGGAGAACAACGCATCAATAAAGTTCTTGCGAGCGCCGGCTTGGGCTCGCGCCGACAAGTCGATGAGTTGATCCAGCAGGGACGGGTCGAAGTCGACGGCAAGACAATCCAACAAGTCGGAATCAAAGTCGACCCAGAAAAAGCGATTATCGCCGTGGATGGCGAACCTTTGCGCAAGCATCGCCCCGTCTATTTTGCGCTTCACAAGCCCGAAGGAGTCCTGTGCACGAACAGAGACCCTCAAGGTCGACCGCGCGTGGTGGATATGGTACCCAATCAAGTTCGATTGTTCCCGGTAGGCCGCTTGGATGCCAGCAGCACCGGACTGATCCTGCTGACCAATGACGGCGAACTCGCTCAGCGGTTGACCCATCCGCGTCATGGAATCCCGAAGCGATACGCGGTAACGGTCGCTGGTCAGGTCGAGACGGACTCCTTGAAACGTCTGCAACGGGGCATCCATCTTGCGGAGGGGCGTGCCCGGGTCGACAACGCCAAACTCAAGCGCATTCGGAAAGGGTGTACCGAATTGGAAATCACCCTCAGCGAAGGAAAGAACCGAGAGATCCGACGGGTCTTGGCGCGACTCGGACACAGGGTGGTCTCCCTCAAGCGCATCGGGATCGGCCCGCTGAAACTCGGCGAACTCCCCGAAGGAGCCTATCGGCCACTCGCAGCGAACGAAGTCGGAGCCCTCTACGAGGCCGTCGAAGCGATCAAGCGCGCCAGGAAACAGGAACGCAAAGAACGCCGCAAGGCTGCTGAACCGCCGGGCAAGAAGCCTGCCACCCCAGATCGTCAACGCGTCGTCGAGAGCGATGACGATGAGGAAATCCTCATCGATGGGGAGGAGGAAGTTCTGGTCCGTGACTTTCTTCCCGAAGACGAATCCGATTGGCAGGCCCCTGTACCTCAGCGGTTCGGTCGAGTGATCGGCGAAGAGGCGCCGGCCCCAAAGCAGGATTTCAAGAGAAAACGCGCGAGCGGGAAACCGGTCCAAGAAGCGACGCGGGGTCGCCGAAGTGGGGGCTTTGCAAAGAAAAAACGCCCAGGCCAGGCCGGTCCCAAACAACTGTCGAGGAAAACCCGGAAACCGAGGCCCCAAAGAGGCAAATAGCCTGTTTTTCCAGAACAAACCCTCCGAATTCGCTCGTAAATTCCCCTGGAATCGCCCCTCCATGATTGATTTGCGAACCGGAAACGAGGTACATTTGAAGTGTGGGCCGCGAAACGCATCGCGGCATGCGTATCCGTGTCGGACCGGTCAATTCTCGGCAATCTGATCGGTGTCTGGCCAGACTCGTTTCGAAAGGAGGTGATCGGTGAGTTTATGCTCTACTAGCCAAAGGGGTGAGGCGTCCTAGGCATGCCGGCGGGCTGCCAATGACAAGCAGCCTCGACTCCGACTTGTCGACAAGGGAGTCATTTTTACTTCCGCGTTGCAAGCTTCATTTGATTGTTAACGAGCCCGGGTTCGCGATTCCCGCGAATCCGGGTTTTTTCTTTGCTCGCCAGCGTTGCACTCCCTCCCTAGAACCATGTCGAATTATTGGACCGCATTCATCGCCGGCATTGTCGAAGGCCTGACCGAGTTTCTTCCCGTCAGTTCCACCGCGCATTTGGTGATCACCCAGAAACTCTTGGGGGTCGATCTTTCCAGCCCATTCTGGAAGATGTTCACGGTGGTGATCCAGTTGGGGGCGATCCTGGCGGTCTTGGTTTATTTTTGGCAACGCTTGGTCGCTTTCGTCCGTTCCTTTTTCCAAACGGACTCCGATGG
>JBKDPB010000092.1:0-19777 GCA_046342615.1 Planctomycetota bacterium
TTGGCCGGTGAAGAATTGCAAGCATTGAGTCGGTAAGTTATCAAGGGACGAGTCATGGGTAGCGGGCATCGTCCCGGCCTCGTTCTTCTCGGAAGTGTCTCTCGCAGAGCCGCAGGGACGCAGAGTCGGAGCACAGTCCCAAATGGATGGCTAGGGATCGAGCCTGCTTTTTTCTCCGCGTCTTCGCGTCTCCGCGAGAGCCTTGGCGGCTACGGCTGCTGCTCGTCGGCTGACGTAGTTCATCGGGCTGAAGTCCGTTGTACGAATGGCCTTCACCCACCTCTGCCCTCAGTCGATCAGCGAGCGTTCCTTGGTCGAGGAGGGGATACCATGCAATTCCTAGTTCTTCGTTCTTCTGCTGCGCTGGGTTTGCCGCAAGAGAGTATCATGTAAGGGTTGAGGCGTGCGGATGTTAAGCTGGAGTCATTGTCCACCACACGAGGAGGCCGGTCCAATGAAGATGGTGTTCATGTTGAGCATGACGGTTTGCAGTTTTGCTGCGATGCTTGCTTCGGAATCGATTGCACAGACGGATGAGGAGGCGGCAATTCGAAAAGCCGTCGAACTCTATGTGGGAGCTTTTAACCGGGGGGATGCAAAGGCGGTTGCGTCGATGTGGTCGCCGGAAGCGGTTTACATCAATCCACGAACCGATGAACGCGTGATCGGTCGCGAAGCGATCGAAAAGCAGATGGAAAACACCTTTGCGGATACGAAAGGCATACAGCTTGAAGCGACATCGAAGAGTATTCAGCTCATTTCGCCGAGTGTTGCGGCAGAGCATGGAACGGCCAAACTGATGCTCGAGAAGCAAACGTTGGAGACGACTGAATACACAGCGATCTACGTCAAGCGCGATGGGCAATGGTTGCTGGACCGAATGACCGAAGAAGAGGTGATTGCGCCCCCATCGCATTATGAGCCATTGAAAGGGCTCGAGTGGATGGTTGGCCGTTGGGTCGATCAAGATGACAAGGCAACGGTAGTTACGGAATGCAGGTGGGCTCGCAATAACAACTTTCTGGTTCGAACTTTTGAGGTCCATGTGCGAGAGCGAATCGATATGTCAGGGATCCAATTCATCGGATGGGATCCAGCTTCGAAACAGATACGCTCGTGGGTTTTCGACTCCGACGGCGGATTTGGCCAAGGGAATTGGACCAAGAAAGAAAATCGCTGGTATATCCAACAAACCGGAGTGTTGCATGACGGCAGGAAGCATGCCTCCGTCAACATCATCACATACCTGAATGACGACGCATTCACACTTCAGTCCGTGAATCGTACCGTTGATGGAGAATTGTTGCCAAACGTAGACGAAGTCAAGCTAACGAAGGAGCCTCTGCAATGAGAAAGAAAACGACGATTGGGCTTTGTTTTACGGCGTTAGCGGTTGCGATGTTGGCTGCAGGTAGCGCCATTGCTGGACGCGGTGGTGGAGGTCGTGGAGGAGGAGGTGGTGGTGGGCGTGGCGGCGGCGGATTCTCCGGAGGTGCAGGCATGAGCCGTCCAAGCCCTTCGATGAATCGATCGCCCGCAATGGGCGCACCGTCCATGTCACGTCCCAGTCCGAGTATTGCTACAGGAACAAGCGCCGTCTCGCGACCGGCAGGCGGAGTCAGCCCAGGCGCGCGTCCGAGTGGCGGGGGGACTCCTGGTGCATTGCCACGTCCAGGTAGTCCTGGAGTGGCTGGGACGCGTCCTGGAGGTGTTTCTCCAGGATCGGGAACACGGCCTGCGGGGGGTGGACCAAGTGCGGGTGTGGCGTCGAAACCTTCGCCGGGTCAACTCAATGACTTCTTGAATATTCCTGCAGGTGCCGGATCTGGACGACCCAGTACACTTCCCGCGACTCGGCCTGGAAACGTCGGCGCTGGCGGAGCCGCTGCGGATTTTCTTCAAGCAGGCGGTGCTCGTCCAAGTACGCTCCCCGCCAATCGCCCTGCGGCCGGTACGGGGCTCGCGAACCGACCTGGCCTCAGCGAGCGTCCAGGAGCGAGCGATCGCATGACCGACAATCGCGCTGGACGCATTGAGAATCGGCAAGAGTATCAAGACAATCGCGCCAGTCGACGGGACGAAATACGCAATCAAGTGCAGGAGAACTATCCGCGTCTTGATTTTTGGTCGGATCATCCTCATTGGGCTGCATGGCGAATCAATGCGCCGTATCGCTGGGCGACCTGGGGAGCGTTGACTGGCTGGGTAGGCGCAAGTTACGGGTGGACCCAATCCTATCCTTACAGCTATGGTGACAACGTCTACTACGAAGGAGATACGGTTTACTATGGCGATCAGCCAGTTGCGACTGCCGAAGAGTATGCGCAGCAAGCCGAATCCATCATCGCAAACGCCCCTGAGATTGCACCAGAGAAGGCCGAATGGTTGCCGTTGGGTGTGTTCGCATTGACGCAAGATGGACAAAAGACGGGACCGGATCCTTCGCTGTTTCTTCAGATGGCAATCAGCAAAGATGGGGTGATTGCCGGCACGCTCCATGACTCCGCGACCAACACCACCAAGACGATTGAGGGGTTCGCGGACAAAGAGTCTCAACGCGCCGCTTGGGGAATTGAAGGCAAGGCGAAACCGATCATGGAAACCGGGATCGTCAATCTGACTTCGGATACGGCCCCAGCGCTGTTGCATTTTCAAGATGGTCAGACGCAACAATGGCTCATGGTTCGGTTGGACGAACCAGCGGCTCAAAAGGCCTTGGGAACACCAACGAATACAGAGTCACCCAAACCACGGATTCCACCGCCACCCTCGAAGTAGTTTCCATTCCAGGGAGCGGGTATTTTGGCTTCGAAACGGGCCAACACACGGTAAACCGCGAATGCTGAGTGTCAGGATCAACAAGAGAAAGGGGCAACAAGGACAGGTATTTTGCTTTGCGGGGGGTCGCGAAATGCTTTCATGGCTGGGGGCTTCGTTGGCGAATCGTTCCGCCAGCTAGACCAGCGTCGTTTCCTACCACCGCGCCACGATTCTCTTGGTTAGCATTCCTGCTTGCGAGGATCCGATACCATGCGTGTCCTTGTTTTTTAACGCTGAATCCAAACAAATCGAAAACGCAAGACAAGCACGACAGGTACAAGGTCATTTTATGTGGACCGCACGCATCCTCTGTTGGATTTCATGGTTTTTTTCCCACGCGATTGCGTTGGTCGCATCGGCAGAAGACCCTCGCCTCGATGTTGGCCTGGAAGCGATGGGGATGGAAGTCGTCCCGCATCAGTTTTCGCCGAACCTGCGATGGCGGCGAGTACCCGACCCGGAGTTGTCGGCGCGCGTTACTCTCTTCGTTCGCAATCCTTCGGACCAACCTCAAAACGTGCGATCAATTCGATGGAGCGGAAAGGCCGCGGATGCCTTGGTCCGTGACGGGGATTGGTCGTGGCACGATCCGGCATGCGCAACCGACTTTGCGATGCCGCCCCAATCGCTTCGGGTTCTGAGGTGGAACGGCCGCCGTCAGGCTTGGGGAGTTGGAAACAAACATCAACTCGAGTGGCAGGATGCAAGCGACCGCGCTGAGACCATTTCTTTTTCGATCGATACTCCAAATGCTCGCATCGAATCGGTTGTCTTCTTGAATGCGCAAGGGACCGTTTATCCAACCCGCATGATCGCGACGGTGCGCAATGAAACTACGGTTCCGATCCGGTTGGTCTCCTGTCGGCTCTGGTTGCCCGAATCGAACGACACCTTTGAAACCCTCTACCCGCAGCCGCTGCGAACCGATTTAAGACCTTATCCTACTTCCGGGACAGTGCAACCCAACGAGATGGCTGGCATCGAGCTGGAATACGATCGACTGCCACTGACCTACACCGCGATCGAGATCGACGTGGAAGAGGTCGAAACCAATGTTAGAAAGTCGCTGTGGGCTTATTTGAAGATACGGCCTGCTTCGTTCGATATCAGCGGCGGTTGGATTGCCGGCAAGGCTCGCGATGGGCAGGCTTTGGCCCAGGATGCGTACTGGAAGACGTTGGCGCTGATGTCGATCAACACGGGGCAAATCGAAGAGGTGGACGGGTACACCGATCAGCCGGAAGTCTACGGTCGGTATCCCATCAAACGATTCAATCGTCTTGGTGATCGCAGCCGCTACGATACCGATGCGATGTTGCCGACCATTCACGCGGTCGAGTTTCTTGGAGAGCCGCAGTATGGCGGAGGCCGCCCGGTTCCGCCGCAGGAAGTCTTTGACAAGCTCGCACCGTATCAACCCTGGAAACTGCCAACGAGCGTCACTCTGAGCGAAGAGCGGACTTGGCGGTATTACTCGGGCCTGTCGGATTACCCGCACTATGATGCCTATCGCGTCATTGCGCCAGCCGCGGACGCGTGGTCGAACTACGATCGTTGGCAAGGCAAATCGATTCGATGGGGGGCACCCTTGGAAACGATCGGAGACATGACCCGCAGTTTGCGCGCCCAAAGCCGACCCGCGACGATCGCTTATTGGTCCCAAGGGGCTCATGATGGCTGGGGTGGCATACTCAGTCCCCGCCGCGGATCCCCGACTCCGGACGAATTGCGTTCGCAAGCATGGCATGGGTTGGGGAACGGCATTGCGTCGTTGTACTGGTTTAACCTCAGCGTGAAATCGCTCGCCAAGTATCCCGACTTGATCGGCCCGATCGCGCGCATCGGGCGAGAGATTTACCTGGTGAAGGATTTGCTCGAGCAGGGCACTCCCTACGAATATCGACGCATTCAGACCCCCGAGTCTCTGGAGTGGGATCTGTCATCCATCGTCGCGCGCGATTCCGCGTTGTTGGTAGCGAACGATTTGGCTTATGAAATCGACGACTCGACTCGGACGTTTCGCTTTGAACCGAGGGCTGGCGAGTTCACTTTCCGCATCCCGCCGTGGCTCGAGGGTCCCAAGTTCGCATTCCGTCTCGATGCCGATGGGACGCGCGAGGTGGAGCACGATGTGCGGATCGAGGAAGGGACTGTGACCATTCGAGATACGGTTCAGGTCGCAGGGGTCTATATCTTGACCATCGACCCTCAGGTTCGCTGGCGCCTGGATGCTCGTTATCGCGATCGCTTGAGTTACGAGCGCAGTCTCGGTTTCGATCCGGTGAACAACAGCGACGACCTTCGAAAACTCCGCGCCTTGGTGGAGTGATTCGAAGCGCCGTGCGGTTTTCATGGATTCAGTACGCTTTGGCGAAGATGGCTTGGGTGTTGGTGGTTTCGCCGGTGGCGAAACATTTCCCTGAACCGGAGGGTGCATCGAGGGGGATGCAGCGGATGGTGACTTTCAGTTCGTCGAGCAGAGGCTGGACTGCTTCTTCGCTCGCGAACCAGCATCGCGCGAAGCCTCCTCCCTGAGAGCGACCTTGCTCGTCATCGGGTTGGAAGTAATCGCGGAATTCCGAGACGTTTCGGAGTTCGACGGTGTTGGCCACTCGCATCTGCAACGCTTTGTCGAAGAGATGCTTTTGGATTTCCGCCAGCAATTTTCCGACGTTGCTGACCAGTTCCTCGACCGGCATGCCGCGGCTTTCGCCGGTATCGCGTCGCGAGACGAAGGCAGCGTGGTTGGCCATATCCTTGGGGCCGACTTCGATACGGAGCGGGACGCCGCGTTTGACGTGGTACCATTTCTTGTCCCCGCCGCGCATTTCGCGATCGTCGATGTCGACGCGAATAGGTTCGCCGCTGTAGGTTTGTTCGGCGAGCCGTTTTCGGAGCAAATTGCAGTAGGCGAGGACCTCGCCTTTTTGAGAATCGTCCCGATAGATCGGCAGGATCACCGCATGCGTTGGGGCCAGACGCGGGGGGAGTACCAGCCCGTCATCGTCGGAGTGGGTCATGATCAATGCGCCGATCAGTCGAGTGGAAACACCCCAGGAGGTGGTCCATGCGTACTCGACCTGTCCGTTTTGGTCTTGGAATTTGATCTCTTGAGCTCGCGAGAAGTTTTGTCCCAGGAAGTGGGACGTGCCGGCTTGGAGTGCTTTGCGATCTTGCATCATGGCTTCGATCGACAGGGTGGTCACTGCTCCGGGAAAGCGTTCGCCGGCGGTCTTCTCGCCGCGGATGACCGGCATTGCCATGTGATTTTCCGCAAAGTCGGTGTAGACATCGAGCATCTTACGGGTTTCCTCCATGGCTTCCTCGGCGGTGGCGTGGACGGTATGTCCCTCCTGCCAAAGGAATTCGGCGGTGCGGAGAAACAGTCGGGTTCGCATTTCCCAGCGAACGACGTTAGCCCATTGATTGATCAGGATGGGGAGATCGCGGTAGGACTGGACCCATTTGGCATAGGTTGCTCCGATGATGGTTTCGCTAGTGGGGCGGACGATCAGCGGTTCTTCGAGCGGACCGGCCGGCCGGAGGCCGCCCTTGCCATCGGGTTCGAGCCGGTGGTGGGTCACCACCGCGCATTCCTTGGCGAAACCCTCGACGTGCTGGGCTTCCTTTTCGAGGAAGCTCATGGGGATGAACAGGGGAAAATAGGCGTTTTGGTGGCCGGTCTCCTTGAACATGCGATCGAGGCCGCGTTGCATGTTTTCCCAGAGGGAATAGCCCCATGGCTTGATGACCATGCATCCGCGCACAGCGCTGGTCTCCGCCAGGTCGGCGGCTTTGATTACCTGTTGATACCACTCGGGATAGTCTTCGCTGCGGGTCGGGGAGATTGCGGACTTTGTGCTGGCCATGGACGATACATCAAATCGGCTTGGGAAAATGTGGGCTGAGGGGCCCGGCAACGACGAACACCGGACAAGCAGTGTATCCCAACACGCGGTCTCATCCAGGCGGGGCGGCGTGGAGGAAATGCCTTTTTTCGATTGCGGGGGAGGAATCGATCGTGTTCAATGTCGGCATGGCGAAGATTTTGGATTGGCGACGTTCCGATGACCCGCGCGACGTCGTGCATTTGGCGGTTCAGGCGTTGGTGGAGGGGCATGTGGTTGCCGCCCCGACGGAGTATTCGTACGTCTATCTCGCCAGCGCTCTTCACGAGGGAGCCGTCGACCAACTCCATCGCCAAGCCTCGCTGCGAAAAGACAACCCTCTTTCGATCATTCCCCGCGCGGCCGAAGAGGTCCTGGACTTCATCCCGTCCATCCAACCCAGTTCCTGTGCATTGGTGCGCAAGGCGTGGCCAGGACCGTTGGTTCTGCAGTCGAGGAACGCCGACGAGTACAGTTCGCTCCGCTGCTTGCCCGCCAGAGTCTACGAGCGGATCCAAAATCCAAGCGGCGACGTTCGGCTGTGGCTTCCGCACCACGAAGTCCTCCACTACATCACCCGCCTGGTGTCCGGACCGTTGCTGGTCGGCGTGGCCTCGCGAGGATCCGAGCCGGGGGTGATCGCAGGATCGGTCGACGAACTATCCCCGGACGCCTCGGTGCTAACGATCGATGGCGGGGTGATTCAGGACGTGGGGGAACCGACCGTTGTCGCCATCGAGGGGAATCGCGGCCAGATCCTTCGCGCAGGAGTGCTGAGCGAAGCCCAACTGCGGCAATGGTCCCAGTACTTCATCTTGTTCGTATGCACGGGAAACACATGCCGTTCCCCGATGGCAGCAGCTCTCATGCGCAAGAAAATCCAGGACAAATTCCGTTCGGAGTTCGAGGGCACCACCCTACCGATCGTGGTGGCATCGGCAGGTGTTTCCGCCTTCGGCGGCGATCCGGCTTCCCATGGAGCGCTCGAAGCCATTCGCGGCTACGGATGCTCGCTCGATGAACACCAAAGTGCCCAACTCAATTCGAGGCTGGTGGAGCAGGCGGATCTCATTCTGGCCATGGGACAGCGCCATCGGAGTGTCATCGTCTCGCAATGGCCCGAGATGGCATCGAAAGTCCACTTGATCGCCGCCGATGGAAGCGAAATCAGCGATCCGTTCGGAGGTCCGCTCGATGTGTATCAACGCTGCGCAGAGCAACTCCATCGGCACACAAACTATTGGCTGGACCTTTTGAATACATCCTCCATGATTCGCTGGTCGAAGCCCTAGCGCGATGGAGAACTCGATAGAATCAATGGAGATGCGTGATGCGAATCGCAATTGGAAGTGACCATCGCGGTCATCAGATCAAAGCGAAATTGAAAACGCTTTTGGACGCTGACGGCCATGAGATCATCGACTTCGGCACCGACAACGACCAGCCGGTCGATTATCCCGACTATGCAGTCGCCGTCGCCAAGCAGGTTGCCGAGGGCAAGGCCGAACGCGGCATCCTCATCTGCGGAACCGGCTTTGGCATGGCGATTGTCGCCAATAAATTCAAGGGCGTGCGAGCTGCCGCATGCGCCGACGAAGTGATGGCGGAAATGTGCCGCCGCCACAACGATGTCAATATCCTGTGCTTGCCCGGCGACCTGATCGGCGACCGCCCCGTGGGGGACCTCGTCCGCGTCTGGCTGGCCACCGAGTTCGAAGGGGGCCGCCACTCGCGACGCTTGGCCAAGATCAATCAAATCGAAACGGAACACTCGAAATGATTCGGATCGACAGCCATCATCACTTCTGGGACTACTCGAAGGCCGAATACGGGTGGATCAGCGACTCGATGCAGGTCCTCCAGCGCAGTTTTCTGCCCGAGGATTTGAAGCGCGAGATCGATTCCAAGGGCATCGACGCGGTTGTCAGCGTGCAAGCCAGGCAGTCGCTCGCGGAAACCGACTTTCTCCTCCAACATGCCAAGGCGCATCGGTGGATTCGCGGAGTGGTCGGTTGGGTTCCCCTCGCGGATCGGAACGTCGCCTCGATCCTGGAACGTCTGCAGGGAGAACGCTTGCTCAAGGCGGTGCGGCATGTCGTTCAGGATGAGCCCGACGAGCGATTCCTCGACCAGGAAGAATTCAACGCGGGGATTCGAGAGCTGCAAAAATACAATCTCGCGTATGACATCCTGATCTTCGGCCGACAGTTGCCGATGACCCTTCGCTTCGTCGATCGGCATCCGGATCAGCGATTTATTCTCGACCACATCGCCAAGCCGGTCATCGCGGCAACAAAATGGGATCGCGGTTGGGAGCAGGGGTTTCGGGAATTGGCCAAACGTCCCAATGTCATGTGCAAATTTTCTGCGCTGGTCACCGAGGTCCGCGATCCCTCGTGGGATGTGGCGTTGTTGGGGCCTTATTGGAATACGGCTTTGGAGGCCTTCGGTCCGGACCGTCTGATGTTTGGGAGCGACTGGCCGGTCTGCTTGTTGCGTTCATCGTATGCCGCATGGGTGGCGGCGGTCAGCGTCTACGCGTCGGAGTTGAGTCCGACCGAGCAAGCCAAGTTCTGGGGCGGAAATGCGACGCGCGCATACCAGCTCGACGTTTCGTAGCTAAGATGGATCGGTATGGATCACGACGCACCCAACTTAGCCAACACGGTTGCCCAGAAGGCCCTTTCCTTCCAAACCAATCCGTGGTTCATCGCCTTGTCCCTCGCACTCTGTGCGGGATGCGGGGTTCTCTCGTGGCTCGCGATGCGCCGGAGCGGTTTTCAGCGAGGTCCTGTCGCTTTGGAATGGTTGCGCTGCGGTATCGTGGCGGCTGCCGCCCTGCTCCTCAACCAACCGGAATGGACCGAAGACTATCGATCAGCCGAACCACCGACGTTTGCGGTTCTGATCGACGAGTCCTCGAGCATGCAAACGCGCGATGTCCTCTCCGGGGCGGATGCATCGGTATCGCCTGGCGATCCAAAGACCCGGGCCGAAGCGATCCAGCCACTTTCCGACGCATCGTTTTGGAAGGGGCTCGAGAGCAAGGCGAAAGTCGCGGTGACGCGATTCCCGGCCGAGAGCACTTCGGATAGCACCGATTTGGCCAAGCCGCTCAGGGCGGTGCTCGACAACGCATCGAACGTCATCGGAGTCTTGGTCGTCTCCGATGGAGACTGGAACGCGGGCGAGCCTCCATCGACCGTCGCATCGCGTTATCGAACCATGGGGATTCCCGTCTACGGTTTGCCCGTAGGATCGACGAAACGACTCCCCGATGTCGAATTGCTCAGCGTCGATACACCGACCTTCGGAATTGTCAAAAAAGGAGTGCGTATTCCGTTCACGATCGATTCCTCGTTGCCGCGCGATACCACCACGCAAGTTGTCGTAACGACTTCGGATGGCGAACGTTTGACCAAGGATGTCCGGATCCGAGCGATGGCGCGCACCTCGGACGCCGTGGTGTGGACTCCGATGAAGGAAGGGGATTACACCATCAAAGTCGAAGTTCCGATCGGACAGGGCGAAACCATTTCCTCCAACAATACCCTCTCTGCGCCGATCAGCATCCGGCAAGAGAAATTGAAAGTGCTCGTCGTCGATACGTATCCGCGGTGGGAATACCGCTACCTCCGCAATGCCTTGTCGCGCGATCCGGGAGTCGATGTCGCGTGCCTGTTGTTTCATCCCGATCTCGACAAAGTCGGGGGCGGAAACCGCGACTACATCAAGTCGTTTCCGGAGACGCTCGAGGAACTCACCCAGTATGACGTCGTCTTTCTCGGGGATGTGGGAATCGAGCCCGGGCAGTTGACACCAGAGCAGTGCAAACTGGTCAAGGGGCTGGTCGAGTATCAAGCAGGCGGACTCGTCTTTATTCCGGGATCGCGAGGTTATTCCCTGTCGCTGGCTCAAACCGAGTTGGAAACCTTGATGCCTGTCGTGCTCGACGACACGCAACCCAAAGGGATTGGCACGAAGACACCGATGCGCATGGAGTTGACGGAATCGGGTCGGCGAAGCTTGCTCACCAAGCTGGCCGATACCCAGGAAGAGAACGTCGACGTTTGGATGGCATTGCCCGGTTTCCAATGGCACGCATCCGTCGCGCGGGCCAAGGCGGGAACCGAGGTCCTCGCGGTCCACGAGTCCGCCGTCGGGGCGCAAGGTCGCATGCCCCTGCTCGTCACCAAGACCTTTGGTACCGGCAAGATTCTCTTCATGGGGACCGATGGCGTGTGGCGATGGCGGCGGGGTGTCGAGGACAAATACCATTATCGATTCTGGAGCCAGGTCGTTCGCTGGATGGCCTACCAGCGGAATATGGCCAAGGGGGAATCGATCCGATTCTATTTTTCCCCTGATTCGCCCGTGATCGGCCGAGTCCTCTCGCTCCGGGCCAATGTGATGCAAGCCAGCGGCGAACCGCTCAGCCAAGGGGACGTCACCGCGCGGGTCGAAGCTCCGTCGGGCAAAGTCGAAGTGGTTCGATTGGCGAGCGGCGGCGAGGAGAGCTGGGGGGCCTTCGAAGGCCGCTACACCGCGGGCGAACCCGGCCCGCATCGCGTTACCCTGATGAGCAAGCAGACCGCTGAAACCTTGGAGACCAGTTTCTTTGTTCAGGGAGTGACTCGGGAGCGAATCGGACAAGCCGCACGGCCCAAGGTCTTGGAGGAATTAGCGCGTCTCACCGGAGGAAAAACCCTCGCGCTTTCCGAACAGGATCGGTGGATCGATGTGCTCAAGAGTATGCCGGAGCCATCCTCGACCATCCGTCGCGTTCCTCTCTGGTCTCATCCCGCGACCATGGGATTTCTCCTGGGTGCCCTCACCCTCTTTTGGATCGGCCGCAAAGCGGTGGGTATGGTTTGATCCGCTGCCGTCCCACGGGGACCGTCCATGAACGGAAAAGGATGGTATGATTGGGCCTGTCCATCGGCTCATGCGGTCACCGCAGGACAATACCTTTTTCGACGCGTCAATGAGGGACAAGCGTGTCCAATACACCCAATCCTCCAGGAAACACTCCCCCAGCCGGCAAAGCCACCAAGAGCATCGGCGATTTGTTGCGGGAGTTTCGCGAACATCACGAACAGATGAAGCGCGAGCTGGCCAAAGTCATCGTGGGCCAGGAGGAAGTCATCGAGCAGTTGTTCGCCGCTATCTTCACTCGAGGCCACTGCTTGCTCGAAGGGGTGCCCGGTTTGGCAAAAACCTTGATGGTCTCGTCTCTGGCGCGGATTTTGGACGTCAACTTCAAACGGATCCAGTTCACACCGGACTTGATGCCTTCGGACATCACCGGCACGAATGTTCTCGAAGAAGATGGCCAGGGACGACGCGAGTTTCGATTTGTCGAGGGCCCGATCTTTACCAACATTCTGCTCGCGGACGAAATCAACCGAACTCCCCCCAAGACGCAAGCCGCGTTGCTGCAAGCCATGCAAGAACGCGAGGTCAGCGTCGGTCGTCAAACGATGTCCCTCCCCGACCCGTTCTTCACGATCGCAACGCAAAACCCGATCGAACAGGAAGGAACGTACCCGCTCCCGGAAGCCCAGCTCGATCGATTCATGTTCAACATCAAGGTCGGTTACCCCACCGCCGACGACGAAGAAAAGATCCTTCTCTCCACCACCCGTGGAGAGCGTCCCGAGATCAATAAGATTCTGTCGGCGCGCGCGATTTTGAATATCCAGAAACTCGTCAACAGCGTTGCCGTCAGCCCCTTCATCGTGAAGTATGTCGTGGCCTTGGTGCGAGCGACGCGACCCGCCGAGGGGGATGCGCCGGAAGTCGTCCGCGAACTTTTGGACTTCGGTGCCGGGCCGCGGGCCGGCCAGTTCCTCATCCAGGCAGGCAAAGCGATGGCCGCCATGGACGGTCGATTCAATGTCGCCCTGGAAGATATCCGCCGCGTCGCCGTCCCCGTCCTCCGCCATCGACTCAGCACGAACTTTCAAGCCCAGGCCGATGGGATGACGACCGACAAGATCATTTTGCGGCTCCTCAAAGAAATCAAGGAGCCGGCGATCCCCAAGTACGCGGGCGTCGACGCTGGTTTGCCCAGTTTCCAGCCTCCTCCGATCCAGTAAACCCACGTTCACCGATAAGGAAGTTTGCTCGCTATGTCCCATCACGATGCCAACGCATGGATTGCCAAGCGCACTTTGTCGTTTGATTCCAGCGGTATTCGAAAGATGTTCGCTTTGGCAGCGACGATGAAGAACCCGATCAATTTGTCGATCGGATTGCCCGATTTCGATGTCCCGGCCCCGATTCGCGAAGCCGCATGCGATGCCATCCATTCGGGCAAGAACGCATACTCCCTCACACAAGGGATCACACCTCTAATCGACAAACTCAAGGCCGAAATCCAAACGCAGTATCGGCACGACGATCGATCGGTGTTCATTTCGTCCGGTACGAGCGGCGGATTGGTCTTGGCCATGTTGGCGATGGTCGATCCAGGAGATGAAGTCATCGTCTTCGATCCGTACTTCGTGATGTATGTCCCGCTGATCCAATTGGTGGGCGGCGTCCCCGTGCTCATCGATACCCACCCGACGTTTCGGATCGACATGGATCGCGTTCGATCGGCCATCACCCCGAAAACCAAGATGGTGCTCTTCAACAGCCCTTGCAATCCGACGGGGGTCGCAGCGAGCCTGGAAGAGATGCGTGGAATCGCGGAGCTGTGCGACAAGCATGGCATCGCCCTGATTTCCGACGAGATCTACAGCCGCTTTCACTTCGACGGTCCCGCACGATCTCCCGCCGAATTCAATCCACAAACGATCGTCATCGACGGTTTTTCCAAAAGCCATGCGATGACCGGTTGGCGCGTCGGGTATGTGCACGGACCGGACGCGATCATCCAGAGCATGATCAAGCTCCAGCAGTACTCCTTTGTATGCGCCCCGACACCGTTGCAGCATGCCGCCTTGGCTGCGATGGATTTTGACATGACCCATCATTACATGGATTATCGTCGAAAACGGGATCGCATCGTCGCGGGGCTTCGGGGGTACTACGAATTCGTAGAGCCGGGAGGTGCCTTTTATATTTATCCCAAGGCTCCCTCGGGCACCGCCACCGAGTTCGTCACGCGATGCATCGAGAAAGAACTGCTGGTTATCCCCGGCAAGATCTTCTCCAAGCACGATACCCATTTTCGTGTTTCGTTCGCTGCGAGCGATGCGATGCTCGATCGCGGGATCGACGTCCTTCGCAGCTTGGTTTGACAGGTTTGGAGGGGAGTTCGTCGATGCTGGAACGCGTGATACCGATCTTGGGTTTGCTGGCGATGATGGCGATCGCATGGGGATTGAGCTCCCATCGCGATCGTTTTCCTTGGCGGGTGGTCGTCGGTGGACTCGCTCTGCAGTTTGCATTCGCACTCATCGTTCTCCGAATCCCCTACGGCCAAGCCGTATTCGAGGGGATCGGGGGCGTCATCACCAACTTGCTCAACTGCGTCGACCAGGGGGCTGCCTTCGTCTTCGGTGATGTCGCGGTCGAAACCGCTCGCGGCCCAACCCCGGCCTATCAGGTTTCTTTCGTCGCCTTCAAAGTTCTCCCCACGATCATCTTCTTTTCCTCCCTGATGTCGATCTTGTACTACCTGGGCATCATGCAACTGGTGGTCGGAGCGATCTCGCGATTGATGCAGAAGACGCTCGGCACTTCGGGGGCCGAGACGTTGTCGGCGGCTGGAAATATTTTCGTTGGGCAAACCGAGGCGCCGCTGCTGATCCGACCCTACCTCAACTCGATGACCAACTCGGAATTGATGGCGGTGATGGTCGGGGGGTTCGCGACGATCGCCGGCGGAGTGATGGCCGCATACGTCGGAATGGGCATCTCCCCGGTCCACCTGTTGTCCGCCAGCCTCATGTCGGCCCCCGCCGCTTTAGTGATCGCCAAGATCATGCAACCGGAAGTCGAGCGGCCGCTCACGCTCGGCAAGGTCGAGGTGACACCTCCCATGGAGGCCACCAATGTCATCGATGCTGCGGCGCGCGGCGCCAGCGACGGCCTTACCCTCGCGCTCAACGTCGGGGCGATGCTCATCGCCTTTCTCGCCTTGCTGTTCATGATCGACGGATTGGTGGGCTACATCTTCAAGTGGATCAATCCCGACTGGAATATCACCTTCACGAAAATGATTGGCTATCTCTCGTTTCCGTTCGCATGGCTGATGGGAATCGAGACCAAGGATTGCCTGGTGGCGGGCGAGATCCTCGGTACACGGATTGTCAGCAACGAGTTCATCGCTTACTTGCAGATGAACGCAGATACGAATCCCTCTTGGACTGGAACGAGCGAACGGACCAAAACGATCCTGACGTATGCCCTGTGCGGTTTCGCCAACGTCGGATCGATCGGTATTCAGTTGGGTGGCTTGGGGCCGCTGGCACCCGACCGGCGCGAGGCTCTGGTCCGCTTGGGATTGCGAGCCATGATCGGCGGCTTGCTCGCGTGCTACATGACGGCATGCTTGGCCGCGATCTTTGTTCCTTGAAAAAACCGCGCGAAGCAAGAAAAGGATACGCAACACCATGAGCCCCTCCGACGTGGAGCATTTCTTAAATCTGGCGCGCCAAGCTGCCCAGCGCGCTTACTGCCCCTATAGCGGTTTTCGTGTCGGTTGCATCCTGTTGAGTCAAGGAGGAGAAATCTTCCAAGGCTGCAATATCGAGTCGTGTGCCTACTCGCCCAGCATCTGCGCGGAACGGACGGCTGCGGCCAGCGCGATTGCCCAGGGGGTCTCGGCGTGGGAGGCCGTGTTTGTGGTTTCGCCAACATCGGTCAGTCCCTGCGGCGTTTGTCGGCAATTTTTGTACGAGTTCTCGCCGGACCTGGATGTGTACCTTGGGCCGTTGGATGCCGCATCCAAAACGTTTGTAGGCCCAATCGCACTGGCGGAGCTGTTGCCGCGAGCCGACGCGCTCCAGCAGTCCTCGATGGGCCACAAACGTTAGGCAAGTCGATGGCCGAGAAGTCGAAAGCCGAGAATAGGGATCCGAGGGAGTCCGCCCTGGACCAGGCGTTTTCGCAGCAGCGCAGCCGATTCGTCGTCGGCATCGATTTGGGGACCACGAATTGTGCGATTGCCTATGCCGACACACGCAGTCTCCCGTACCAAGTGCGATCGATGCCCATCGAACAATTGATCGAGTTCGGCACCGTCGCAGCGTTGGATACGCTTCCCTCGTTCCATTACGAACTGACCAAAAGCGAAGCGGATTCGGTCGAAGCCCGTTTTCAATTCGACAAGGACTCGCAGCCCTCGCATCACCCGGGGATCGCGGGAGCCTTGGCTCGCGAGCGATCGATGCAGGTCCCGGGGCGCGGCATCGCATCGGCCAAAAGCTGGCTGTGCAACCCTCAAGTGGATCGCCGAAGCGATTTGCTCCCATGGCACGGAGACGAAGAGGTCGAACGCCTGTCTCCCGTCGAGGCCTCGCGCCGTTACCTTGAACATCTGCGCCGATGTTGGGATCGACAACATCCCTCCGATCCTTTGTCGGAACAGGAAGTCGTCGTCACGCTTCCCGCATCGTTTGACGAGGTCGCGAGGCAATTGACCTTGGAGGCGGCTATTGCCGCGGGGATCCCCAAGGTGACCTTGATCGAGGAACCGCAAGCAGCGTTTTACGCGTGGCTCGAAAGGCACCAAGAACGATGGATGGAGCTGCTGCATGCGGGCCAAACGATCCTGGTTTGCGATATCGGTGGCGGGACCACCGACTTTACCCTGATCCGCGTGATCGATTCCGCGATTGCATCCGATGGATTCTCCGATGACGCATCGCGCGCTCGCGGTATCGAGGGGGATGAAAGCCGGAGCGTTGAGAACAAGCTCGAGAAGGCCTTTGGCCTGCACCGTGTCGCGGTCGGCCCTCACTTGCTTCTCGGTGGCGACAATCTCGATTTGGCCTTGGCTCATTACGTGGAGGAACAACTCGCACAGGGAGAGGCCAGTGCGTCGTTGACCCCAAGGCAATGGGATGTGCTCAAAGCGCAGGCTCGCAAAGCCAAAGAGATACTCTTGGGAGTCGACCCCCCGCAACAAGTCGTCATCGCGCTGCCGGGATCGGGTTCGCGCGTGATCGCATCCACCCGCAGTGTCACCATCGAACGCGAGTGGGCGCGAAGAATGCTGATCGAAGGCTTCTTTGGCCAGGTAGCGTTGGACTCTCGCCCCAGCCGCGGCGAAGGGTTGTTTCAAGAGTTCGGACTTCCGTATGAGAGCGAGCCTTCGGTGCACAAGCATCTGGCTCAGTTCCTGTGGGAGCATCGCTGGGCCGGGCGATCGGATACCGATCGCGAACAACTCTCGGATCCACTCGCCGCCAGGCCCGATTGGATCTTATTCAACGGTGGCGTTTTGGAATCCGAGGAGATTCGCCAGGCGATCGTCGAGCAAGTGCGCACCTGGTTTGCGCCGGCATCGCCGTCGGGATGGCGACCGGGACTGCTCGAGGGAAATCGGCTGGATTTAGCCGTGGCATTGGGTGCAGCCTATTTCGGTTTGGTTCGGCGCGGCGAAGGAATTCGCATCGATGCTCGGCTGGCTCGAACGTTTTACCTGCAGGTTCAGCAATCGCCTCCTCAAGCGATTTGCATCATGCCCTCGAGCGCAGCGCCGCTGGACACCCTGCGGTTGGATCAGCATCCGTTCGATTTGCGGGTTGGGGAGCCGGTGCAGTTCCCGCTTTATTGCAGCAGCACGCAATTGACGCACCGCTTCGGCGACGTTGTCGATATCGATTTGCAAGCCATGACCGCGATGCCGCCGATCCAAACGGTTCTCGATTGGGGGCGAGGTCGTCGTCGCGATTCGATCCCGGTGGTTTTGGAGACCGAACTGACCGAACTAGGAACGCTGGCGATGCGCGTAGTGACGCAAACCGAGTTTGCGGCGGTGGAGGGAGCTGCGCGGTGGAACCTCGAGTTCGATGTTCGAAGCGGAGTTCCCGGCGACGAAGCGAACTCGGGTTCGGCAGGGGTGAGCGAAATTGTCGAAGAGGCGAGAATCGCCAAGTGCTTTGAAGCGTTGGACCAGGTTTTTGGCGTCCAGCCGACCGCATCCCCCAACCAAGCGTTTCCCTGGATCAGCGAGGCGATCGGGCTTTCCCGCAAGCAGTGGCCGGTCTCTCTGCTGCGCAGCCTGTGGGGGTATCTGCATGAGCATGGCGATTGCCGAAAACGCAGTCCCGAGGCCGAGGCGCGTTGGTTGAATCTGCTCGGCTGGTGCCTGCGACCCGGATTCGGCTTTCCGGCCGACGATTGGCGCGTGCAGCAAACCTGGCGTTCGGTTCATAACAAATTGATGCACCGAAGTTCGTCCAGCGTATCCGAGTCGATCATCTTGTGGCGTCGGATTTCAGGCGGTTTCACATCCGGCCAGCAGAATGCGCTCTTTCAAGATGCGTGGAGCCGGATCAAGCCCATGCTGGCCGGGGGCGGGGCGATGACCAATACGAATGTGGCGGCAGAGCTCTTGAGATTGCTCGGTTCGCTTGAACGGCTGCGCAGCGTTGACAAGTCGACGGTGGTGGACGCCTGCTTGCAATCCCTCTCCAAGAAGAAGTTGGATTCGCTGCGCCCCGCGCTGTTGTGGACGATCGGTCGACTGGGAAGCCGTGTCCCGGTTTATGCATCGCTGCAGCAGACGGTGTCGGTCGAACGGGCTTCCTGCTGGGTCGACGCCTTGCTGGAGATCGACGCGCCTTGGGTTGCCAAAGAGTCGTCGGCCTACAGCCTGGCGTTGATGCTCTTGGCGCGGAGGACAGGGGACCGTTATCGCGATATCTCCGAGACGGTTCGGGCGCGAGTGATCGAGCGGATGAAGGTCTTGGGATCGCCGGTCTTGCACCTGGATCTTGTGGAGAGCGGAGGTCGGCTCGACGAGGAGCATGCCGCGCAGGTGGTCGGGGATGCGCTGCCGTTGGGGTTTACCCTGAGAAGATCGTAGGCACAGGGGCGTTTTCGCCGCGATCGAGCGATTTTGCGCAGCAAAAGAGCCCGGGGGTTTCCCGGGCTCTCGATGCGATTGACCGACCGCTTCGCCGAAGCGGAGGTCGGTCTTAGTACATGTCGTGGTCGCCGGCGTGACCACCCTTCTTGCCATGGTCATCCTTGGGCTTTTCCGCGATCAAGGCGTCACTGGTCAGCAGCAGGGTGGAGACCGAAGCGGCGTTGGCCAAGGCGGTTCGGGTCACCTTGGTCGGATCGATCACACCGGACTTGACCAGATCTTCGAAGACGTTGGTCAGTGCGTTGTAACCGAAGTTGCCTTTGCCTTCGGCGACTTTGGCGCACACGATGCCACCATCTTGGCCCGCGTTGGCGGAGATCATGGTCAACGGGGCGCGGCAGGCGCGGAGAACGATGTTGTAACCGGTGATTTCATCTTGCGAGAGATCTTCCGATGGGGTGACCTGGGTCGAGGCACGCAGGAGGGCCACACCGCCGCCTGGGAGAATCCCTTCTTCGATGGCTGCGCGGGTCGCATGCAGCGCGTCTTCGACGCGGGCCTTCTTTTCCTTCATTTCACTTTCGGTCGCCGCACCGACGTTGACCTTGGCGACCCCTCCGGCGAGCTTGGCGAGCCGCTCTTCGAGTTTCTCGCGATCGTAGTCGCTCGAGGTATTGTCGATTTCGCGGCGGATCTGATCGATCCGAGCCTTGATTTCGGAGGCCTTTCCAGCTCCCTCGATGAGGGTGGTGTTGTCCTTGTCGACGATCACTTTCTTAACGCGGCCGAGGTCGGAGAGAGTCAATGCATCAAGCTTCTTGCCGAGAGCTTCGAAGACGGGAACCGCACCGGTCAGGATGCCGATGTCTTCCATCATCGCCTTGCGGCGATCGCCATAGCCTGGAGCCTTGACCGCCGCGACGTGCAGGGTTCCTCGGAGTCGGTTGATAACCAACGTGGCCAAAGCTTCCCCTTCGACGTCCTCAGCAATAATCAAAAGCGGCTTGCTTTGCTGAACGACTTGCTCGAGAACCGGGACGATCTCCTTGATGTTTCCAACCTTCTTTTCGAAGACCAAAAT
>JBKDPB010000093.1:0-5221 GCA_046342615.1 Planctomycetota bacterium
AGGAATTCACGGAATCCACCCAATTGGGCTCCAACGAATCGCGATCCGTTTTCCGTGCCGCGAGCGGGGACTAATCGAGCGAATCCCATGGTTTTGGTGAAAAGGCTTGGAGCCATTGCAAATCCTCTTTCGCCCGTTCGGTATCCCCCAACGCCTCAAGGATTCGCAATCGGTGGTAGCGGACGGTGGCCATGGTCTGATACTCGTTTTGGAAACGAACCATCCACGGAAACTTTTCCTGCAGACGCTGGTACGCCCAACCGACTTCGCTTTCCTGTTTCTCTTGGCTTGATTCGGCAGGTGCAGGTGCGGCTTCTTGCGGATCCTCCGGCGCTCCCTCGACCAGAAGTTCCTTCATCGAGGTTAACAGCGGCTCAAGAACCGAATTGGTCTCGAATCGCTCCATGAGCATCTCCACGCTTCGATCGATCGCGACAAGGGCTTCGTCGTTGCGGCCCATGCGATGGAGAATCCATGCCTTGGTATCCAAGAAGGATTCGTTTTTCCCTTCCTGAAGCGCGGCGTCGATTTCCTCCAGAGCCCGGTCGAGGTCCTGGTTGGCGAGCGACCGAGTGTACGCGATCAAGTTGTTTTGGAGCGAGTTTCGTTTTTTGAGCGACGGAAAGAACTCCTGCATGATCGCCACGGCGTTGCTGTACATTTTGCGTTCGAGCATCAACTGGGCGACCTGCGTGGCAGCGTCGGCCTTCTGGTCCGGATTCGAAATCTTTCGGATCAATTGCTTCCAAACGGAGGAGTCCGAATTGAGACTATCGGTGGAAAATTCAATGCGTCCCAACTGCTGCCAAAAGTTGGGGTCTCGGCTGATTTCCGGCGACAGTTCGTAGGCTCGAGCCAGCAGTCGCTGCGCTTTTTCGACATTCCCGCTATCGTACTGATTGGCTGCGTCGGCCAGCAACCAACGGGCATAGCCGCTCGGATAGACGTAGTCCCACAGGACAGGGGCGACGGGCAGAGCAATCAAGAATGCCGCCAAGATTCGATGGGTCCAATTCGACGACAGCATCGGTGATTCCTAACGTCTTTCAACGGGAAAGAAAACTGACAGGGTGTTCGGCATTTCGGGGATGTCGACTACAATTCCTTCGTCCAGCGAGCCCCGTGCCGACGCTGATATGCTATGTCCGTTGCCCATTCGAACCTATGCCACTCTTCGAAATAGAAACCGATTCGCACATCATTATAACATGGGCTTTGGACGAACAGGCGGCCCGAGCCGTCTGTTCCGACGCCTATCCGCATGATTCGGTCCGGCGGATCACGCGTCGCCCGCGCGACACATGGGTGATTTCCAAAGGAGCCCTCGGTGTATCGGGGGCCTCGATCGACATCTGCTCGGTCGCGCGGGACTGCTTGTCCAAATCCTCCGGTGACAAGCTTCAGGCGATCCGACTCTACATGTCCGAAACCGGTGCGGACTTGGAAAAAGCCCGTCGCGTGATCGAATCCAACGTGGTCATGGGATGGTAACGCATTTGGAACCGAGACTTTCCAATCTGACCAAGAGCCGCGATGCCTTCGAACGCGCTCGGCGCCTGATCCCTGGAGGGGTCAACTCCCCCGCCCGCGCTTTCGGTGCAGTCGGTGGCCACCCCCTTTTCATCGAACGAGCCTTGCGACAACACTTGTTCGATCTCGATGGCAACCGCTACATCGACTACATCGGCTCTTGGGGCCCCATGATTCTCGGACACGCGGACCCGAGAGTCATCGATGCGATCGTCCGCGCTGCCCACCAAGGCACGTCGTACGGAGCCCCGACCGAAAACGAATCGCGGCTCGCCGAACTCATCATCCAGGCCGTGCCGAGCATCCAGCGCGTGCGGCTGGTCAACAGCGGCACCGAAGCCACCATGAGCGCCATCCGCGCCGCCCGCGGCGCGACCGGCCGAGCGAGAATCGTCAAGTTCTCAGGATGCTATCACGGCCACGTCGACTCGCTCCTCGTCGCTGCCGGATCCGCCGCCGCAACCCTGGGAGTCCCCGATTCTCCCGGCGTCACCCCTGGGGTCAGCGCCGACACGATCGTGCTCAACTACAACGACTCGCAAGCGGTCCAGCAACTGTTCGACGCGCACGGCAACTCCATCGCCGCTGTCATTCTCGAACCGATCGTTGGGAATATGGGAACCGTGTTGCCCACCCGAACCTTCCTGGAAACCTTGCGAAGCGAAACCAGCACCCACGGCGCGATTCTGATCTTCGATGAAGTCATGACGGGCTTTCGCGTCGCTTACGGCGGCGCTCAAAGCCTCTTCGGGATCGAACCGGATATGACCACGCTCGGCAAAATCGTCGGCGGCGGCCTGCCGCTGGCTGCCTACGGGGGGAAAGCGGAAATCATGGACCAAATCATGCCAGCCGGAAAAATCTATCAAGCGGGGACCTTGGCGGGCAACCCGCTCGCCACCGCCGCCGGTGCCACAACCCTCGAAATCCTCCGCGATGAATCCCCCTACGAGTACTTGGATTCTCTCGGCGCTCAACTGGCATCCGGTCTCGCAAGCGCGGCATCGAACGCGGGCATCCCCGCATGCGTGCAGCGAGTCGGAAGCATGATGACCCTCTTCTTCTCCGATGCCGCCGTCACCGATTGGCCGACCGCCGATCGATGCAGCCGCAAACGCTTCTCGGACTATTTTTGGGGATTGATCGAGCGAGGCATCTACATGCCGTGCAGCCAGTTCGAGGCCCTATTCTTCTCGGTCTGCCACACCCGCGACGACATCGAAGAAACCGTCGCTGCCGCCAGAGCCGTACTCGACGCGATGGCTCGCTCGCCGATGACTCGCTAGCCGTTCCAAAGCCCCCTGGGAATGCTTGGATTCGCTCTTGACCTTGAACCCTGGTATTGCGTACATGCCACGGTAGGTTTCTTTATCTCTCGCAGATCTTCAAGGGTAGCCCGATGCGTTTGGGTCAACGGATTGCATGTTGCATTTTTGCTTTGTGGTGCGTGGTTCCGATAGCCTGGGGGCAGGAATCGTCCCCGAGCCAAGACTCGTCGAGCCGTCGAACGCCGAGACGGGAGAGTCTCTTGAAAATGGAGGAACCGATGCGGCTGCCAGCGCGTTTGGCCAGCGGCGCGAATCAACTGCCTCCCGAGCAAGCCGACAAAAATGCGGATAAGGAAAGCGAGGTCGCCGAAGACTCGGCCACTCAAAAACTCCGCGACGTCGAACCCAGGAAACTGGTCGAAACCGCCGGCCCCGAATCCGCGGACAAGGCCCTGCTTCGATATCGCTTTGCTAAGGGCATGGTGATCCATAGCGAAGTCACCCACCTTGCGAAAAACGGGACGCGGATCGATTCGGTGCAACAAGAAGCCAACTCGCGAACTGTGACAGGGAAATCCTGGCGTGTGATCGACGCCGCCAATGGCATGATTACTTTTGAATACTGGATCGATGAGATCGATATGTCGCAACAAGTCGGGGACGCCGACGAGGTTCGATACAGTTCACGCGAACCGGAGGATTTCATTCCACCGCAATTCGCACTCGCGGCGGAAAAGGTCGGCAAGCGGGTCTCGACGATTCGCATCGACGATACCGGGATGGTGGTCGCGCGCAGCGACATCCACAACCCGCCGCACATGGGTATGGGCGATGTGACGATGCCTTTACCCAAGAGTCCGGTTTCCGTCGGGGCGACCTGGGAGATTCCCCGCGAGATGAAAATCAATCGCAAAGATGGCAGCCAACGCCTGGTCAAATTTCGCGAACTCTTCAAACTCGAAAAAATCAGCGCGGGCGTTGCGACGGTCTCGGTTCGGAGCGAACCTCTGTCGACGATGGGAGAACCGTCCGAGGAAGCTCAAGTGCTGCAACAACTCAGCAATGGCACCATTCGTTTCGACATCGATGCTGGCAGGATGATTTCCAAGGAACTGGCGTGGGATCATCAAGTTGTCGCGTTCTCGGGAGCAGGGAGCGTGCTCGAGTACTCAGCCCGACTCGATGACCATGTGGTTTCCGTGGATGAGACCACCGCACCTACCCCTCGCTCCGCGAACGCTGTCGGTTCGGGAACAAAGAAGTGATCGCACAGCAATGAGCGACCTCGTTGCGAGGCCGCCGGATTGCTGCGGTATGGGGATTGAGCCGAGACGTCGCGACCTAGAGGTAGCGGTTGAAAATGTTCTCGAGCATCTCTTGACGACCGCTTTCGTTGCTTGCGACATCGCCTCGATGGGTGATGTAGGCGTCGAGCGATTCGAACGAGGCCTTGCCTGACTCGATTTCCTTTCCGATGCCGGAGTCCCAGCTTCGGTAGCGCTGTTTGACAAAATCGTTCAAGACACCCTCGCGCCGAATTTCGGCGGCCATGCGCAGGCCTCGTGCGAACGCATCCATGCCTCCGACGTGGGCATGGAACAAGTCGATGGGTTCGAAGCTTTCGCGTCGGACTTTGGCATCGAAGTTGACGCCGCCGGTCGCGAAGCCACCCCACTTGAGAATCACCAGCATGCATTGGGCGGTGAGATAGAAGTCGGTGGGGAATTGATCGGTGTCCCATCCCAGCAGCAAGTCGCCGGTATTGGCGTCGATCGACCCGAGCATGCCTTGCATACCCGCATAGTCCAACTCATGCATCATCGTGTGGCCAGCCAGCGTGGCATGGTTGGTTTCGATGTTGAGTTTGAAATACGGCATCAGGTCGTAGGCCCGGAGAAAATTGATGCACGCGGCAGCATCGCTATCGTACTGGTGCTTGGTGGGCTCCTTGGGCTTGGGTTCGATCAGAAAGGGACCGGTGAAACCGATCTTCTTCGCGTAATCGACCGCCAGATGGAGAAACGTTCCGAGGTGGTCCATTTCCCGTTTCATGTCGGTGTTGAGCAGGGTCATGTAACCTTCGCGACCTCCCCAAAAAACGTAGTTCTCGCCCCCGAGTTCCTTGGTCACATCCAGGGCTGTCTTGACTTGGGAAGCAGCAAAGGCAAAGACATCGGCGTTGCAGGAGGTTGCTGCCCCGTGCATGAACCGGGGATGGCTGAACATGTTGGCCGTTCCCCACAGGAGTTTGACGCCGGTCTTGCGCTGGTGAGCTTTGAGGGACTCGGCGACTTTGTGGAGGTTTTTGTGGGACTCGCCGATGCTTTTTCCTTCGGGCGCGACATCGCGATCGTGAAACGCGTAGTACGGGGCACCGAGTTTTTCGAAGATTTCGAAAGCGACTTCGACCCGTCGGAGGGCGT
>JBKDPB010000094.1:0-8273 GCA_046342615.1 Planctomycetota bacterium
GGTGATCCGTTCGACCGAATCGTATTCTTCGAGTAAGCCACTCATCATTAAAGCGACGTGTTCGAAACTCCTTCGCTACGACGGTCATGGAGCATCTCAAGGAACCGTTGCCGAGGTGGATTCCGAGTCGTTTGAGGCAGAGCTCTCCGGGGCCAGTTCGTTGGTAATCCAAAGAGGCAAGGTAGTACTTTTGAAGGGTTCCGCTTCCGGCGCCTCTACCTTGAATGCAGAAAACGTGGAAGCCACCAAAGCCGATGTCGACGCCTCTGGCGCATCGAAAATCATCGTGCGCGTGTCCGAAGAGCTAAAGGCTAATGCGAGCGGCGCTTCGGACGTACTTTATTCGGGATCTCCCAAAGTTGTGAAAAAGGATACCAGCGGCGCGTCGAGTATTTCAAAGAACAAGAAATGACCGACCGATCGAAGCGACGATTATTTCTTGGTCGGATCCGCTTCCTCCCCAGCTTGGGCAGCCGCCCGAAGTTCGTCCCCGGAAAGCTCATTTCTTCCAGGCCACTCCAGAGGCCAAGTGGTGATGCATCGCTCGACTTCGAGCCCGATCTCGCGCACATATCGCGCGAGAGTCAGCGATCGGTTGCGAAGCGGTTGACCGGGTCGAAAAAACAGAAGGTCGCCCGTCAAAAGCGTACGGGTCCGTGGCATATAAACGAGAAAATACTCGTCGGTGTGATCTGATTTGGGATCATTGATGATCACAACGGACGCCGATGCATCCTCGCGCGACCACCGCTCCGCCACGGTCTCAATCCGAGGTTGATTTCCCTTTCTTTCCGACCAAGCGTCCGGACGCAAATCAAATCGTGCGCCGAGGGTATCTGTCACCGATGGAACCGAAGTGGGTGGGATCAGAATCGTAGCTCCCTGCGCAGCCCAGGCGCGAACACCCGCCAGGTATTGCGGGTGGATGTGACTGAAGGCGAAATGGGAGACGGGTTTTCCAAACCGCTTGTGCACCGCCTCGGCCATCGCCTCAGCATTTCGGCTGCTGTAGATCCCTTCGAAGACGAGAAGTTCTTCCTCGAATTCTACGACGAATACTCTTGCATTGGCCTGGGCCAATTCGCATACAAAGAGTCCGCCGCCCAAGTCCCGAAACTGGAATGCTTCCGGTGCAATGACCATGGTTGCATCCCGACGCGGATCTCCTTGGGGCGCGCGATATCGGTCGATTGTATCCGAGGACTGAAATTCAAATTTCGCTACGGTGCGATTCGATTCGCCGTCTGGTGAACGCGATCGAGTAACGGTCACTGATTTTCCTGTGTACTCAATGCGTTCAAACATCATTCCATGGACATCGTTGTGAACCGCTCGCGTAAGAGAACGGATGCTTCGATTGCCTTCCGTCGACTCTTGCGTTGCCGACTGCACCCGCCAAAGCGTGTCACCGATGGCTAGCCATGCAGAACCTTTTACATTCTCGGCCTGGGTACCAAACGACGACGCGTTGTTCTCTGGACGCTCCTGCAAATATGCAGCCAAGAGACTGGAATGAATCAATGCAATTGCGGGAGGCGAAAGATCATTGTAGCCTTCGGCCGGCAGGTCTTCATTCGCGCTGTTGGACTGAAACAAACGCCCGCGTCGCCAATAGAAAACAGTCGGAGGTGAACTGGTGTCTTGCGTATCGTGAAACTCGATCTGCGCCTCTCCCACCTGTTGATCGAATGAGATCTTCAGTTGAGTAGGAAAGTTGCGCGTGTCGCCCGGCCGCTTGGGATGGGCGCTCTCCCATACAATCCCTTCACCAACTACCCGCCAAGCCGCGGGCGAATCCGCAAGGGCTGGGGAGGTACCAAACGCGATTGCACATAGAAATGCCACGATAGAATGAAGTTGAGTTCCCATCGGTATCAGGATCCTCGAAGAATTTTCGCCATCGTTTTTCCCTTCGCCAACTCGTCGATCAGTTTGTCGAGATAACGAATCTCCCGCATGGTCGGCTCCTCGATCTCCTCGACTCGGATTCCACAAATCACCCCTCGAATCTGTTCTCGCGACGGGTTCGGCGCAGGAGCCTCAGCAAAAAAGGTCTCAAAGTCGGTTTTGTTCTCGAGACAATGCTCGAACTGCTTCGGGCTGTATCCCGTCAACCATCGAATGATCTCATCGACCTCCTCCTTGGTGCGTCCCTTCTTTTCCGCTTTCGCGACGTAGTGTGGATAGACGCTCGCGACACTGGTGGTGTAGATGCGATGTTTGGACATGGGAAATCACCTCACGGCATAATCCACAACGGTATTGTCCGCGACGAGCCGTCCATGCGCCTTGGTCACGCTCATCTCCTCGGGGATCAATACCACCACAATCGCATCATCCGGATCGATCTCGACGAGCAATTCGCCGTCGGTGACGCGGTTACTCAACACTCGATCGTGGACGGTATCCCACGCCTTGAAAACTCCTTCCTCGATCCTCACCTTGACCTGGACTCGTTCCACCCTGGGATTGTACAGCAATCGCGTGGGAAAGGACTTTGGAGCAAAGGTATCCGTGGCGTTCAGATGAAGCGACAACACCCCTGGGGCCGAGGTCGCCTCAACGATAGCGCCAAAAGAACCGGACAAGCAACCGCTGTAGAGTCCCAAATTGCTCGGTCCCCAGCCGTGAATCGTCGGGTCGCCACAGCCATAAGGACCGGCCTTCCCAGTGTCGCAATTGCGGTCCTTGATTCCTTCATAGGGTAACGCGGTCGAATACTTCGATGCCCAATCCCCATTCGTTTGCATGTCGGGTTCGAGTTGATCCGGGTAGAAGTAACGAGCGCTATGCGCCGCATGGTACATCCATTTGCCAGTTGCTCGAGCCATGCGATCATCATATCGGACAGCAGCGACAAGGGGCCATGCATGGGTGAAGGTTTCCATGGCGAATAGGTAGTGCCCTTTGCCCTTCGGCTCCTGATTGTTGTTCAGCAGCTCGATACGACTCGCACCCACCAACCCTGCCACGTCGAAACTTCCAAAACGCCCGCTGATGATCCCGTAATCATCCCCTTCGAGAACGGTTTTCGCATGCGGTGAGATTCCTCGCACTTGACTGCTCTCGAAACACCACGAAAAGAATTTCTCCACATCATACTTCGAACCGTATTCCGCATTGGACCGTGCTGCGGCGTAGACTCCGAAGGGAGCAAAGATCCCATAGTTGATATTCTTTGGATGGCGATCCAACCACATGAGGGCATGATGGCATTCGTCATAGAACTTCTTCTCTTCAGGCCATTTTTGGTAGGCCATCATCATCAGGTACGCCAATCCCGCCGCCACGTCGGGCTCCGTCCAATCCTTGACCACCGCATGCTTTTGCTGCAGGTCATAGGATTGGAAATCGTAGTTATTGAGTCGCCACAAGTGGCTTCCAACTTCCGACCATGTCGCGCATGAACGATGCCATTTGTCGCTCAACGCTTCTTCTTGCCGATAGCGATCGACGAGCGGCGCGATGAAAATCGAGGGGGAGAGTTCGTAGAAGAAGGTTTGTCCCGTCGGTTCGTTGCCGCTGATCAGATCGCAGAAGACTTGATTCTTGTTGGAGAAGTATTCCCCTTGCATGGCGACCAGATTCACCGGCGCTGCCGACCCGGGAACGGGATAGGCGGACATGTCCATGCCGAGCCACGTTCCGGAAACCACCGTGCCGGTGGAGACGAACGCCTCATGGGCGTTGCGAAACACGTTCCACTGCCCCTTCATGCCGACGTAGCTGGGAAGGCCGAATGTGGTCTTGCGCGCTTCGATCTGCGTATCGTCCCACCACATCAACGGGAGATATTCCCCCTGCTGAATCGGATTGAGAGCGAATCGGACGAAGTCGGTGCTTCGCCGTCGCCAGTCGATCAGTTGGTAGCCGACTGGCTGTTTCGGGAACGACTCGATTCGAGGGGTCGTGATGGGCTCGTCGGCGACGGAAAAATCCAGAGGCCCGAGCAAGGCGAGGATCCCAAAGACGAGGGCGCGAACAGTCCAGCGAGAATTCAACATCAAGTCTTTCATCCCGTGACGGCAAAGACGAATCGGGGAAATGCGATCAGGCTACAGATCCTAATCGAAAACTCGCCGAGCGCCCGCCGGGGACACCCACTTCCAGCCGGGGTTCGTTTCGTTGCTAGCATCTTGTCGACACCTCGATCGGATTGTGTCTCCGCGGCGTCCCCGCGGCGCCGTTTGCAGGGAGAACACACACTTTCCGCCACTGGGCATGGAATTGCTAGCTGCACCCGAACATCAATTGGGGTGTGCCGCCTGGGCTTTGGCTGGCTATAACCGTCGGAAGGGTGTCGGTTCATCGGTACAGGTGGCAAGGAATCTTCCTCATGAATCACTCGCGAACCTGCTTGGCAGTTACCTTGTTCTTTCTGTGGACCGGATGCACAGGTCTGCCCTCGAACCAACGCTCCGCAGCATCATCCCTACTGCGCGGCAACCCACCGCAGATTCGGGAACGCCTGCTCACCGAAATCCCGATCGGCACAACCCGTACCGAAGCCATGAGGATCGCCATGTCCCTGGGATTGGAGCCAGCCCCACCCACGCTTGGACTCGACGTGGACAACTCCCTTCGCTTTCAGAACGAAGGAAAGCATGGGTGGTTTGGACAAAAGATCTCGTTGATCCAGATCGAATGCTCGAAGGATGTCGTCGAGGATATTTTCTGCGAACAGATTGGGAATCCTTAGCAGACGCACGGGGGAAGCAGACGCACGGGGGACACCTCCTTTCAATCCTCGGGCACGCAATTACCAGCGACCGCCGGTCGCGATCGTACCCAAAACTTGAGCGAACGGGGGCTGGCAACCCGAGAAATCCATCCGGCGGACTACTTCTTGAGGTCCAGGACTTCTTTGGGCAAGTCGAATTCGTCCGGTTTGAATTTCGAGTTCGTGAGGATCTCTAAGGTTTGCATTTCTACGGCCTGCGGTCCGACAGTCGTCACGTTCAAAAACGGAAATTTGATTCCCCCCACATCTCGGTAATCGCCGACGGTGCTGGTGGCTTCGAATTCGCCCTGGTCGGTGTACAAAGTCTCCTTGGTTCCTCGATGCAAACCGGTGGATATTTCAAAGTAATCGAAAACCGGTTTTTGATCCCCTTTGATGGACTTGGTCACGTAGCAATCGACGCCATCGAACTTCTCGACTCCGGTACATTCGATCGAGTCAAAGAACTTCTCGTACTGCGCGATCGGAAACGGAACGCTGCGCAGCTTGAGTTGCTCCGCCTGCGCGCCTTCCAGCAGTTTGGCACCGTTGATGGCGGAATTGCCCCAAACGGTCTTCCCGTCCGATCCGACGGATTCCGTACCGATGCCATCGATATCCATCGTTTGCTTGAATTTGCCTCCGGGCCCATGCACAATCCTTACCTTGCCACCAACACCCAGGCCGCGAATGCTCATTTTGGATTTGGTTTCAAGGACTTGGAGACCATCGATTTTCGCCTGGCCTCCAATTGCCTGGATATGACCGGCCAGGATCTGTTTGGCCTCCGGAACTTTTTTGTCCTGGGCAACCAGGGTGGAAACTCCGAAGAACAGCAAGGAACAACACGCAACCAACCCTCGACTTTTCGAGAACATGGGGGGACCTCTACCGGATTGAACAACAGGGATTGAACAACAGGGAACAGTGAACCATCGATCGAACAAATCAGGGAGCGGTATCCGCGATCCATTGGAGGGCCGCGGACAGGACCGGGTCGGGATCGCGCTGGAGCCACTCGCGGGTCAGAGCAATCGGCTCGTCGGGCTCAACGCCGTTTCCCTCCCAGACATGGCCGGACTCCGATTCGAGCCCCGCCATCGCATAGATGAAGCCATCTCCGGTCGGCAATTTCGCGACCGCAGCAGGAATCAATTGCCCGGCGGTTCGCGATCCAAAAATTCGCGCCACCTTGAGCTCTTGAAGACCACCTGGGAACAACTCGGCGCACGAGACGCTGCATTCGTCCACCAAAATAGCCACGGGCTTGTTGAATCCCGGTTTCCTGGGATTGATACTCAGCTTGATAGGGTTTCCCTTCTGCGTCATCTTGCCGAGGCTGTGCGGCTCGTCGACAAACCAGCCGCTCATTCCCATCGCGAGAAAAATCAAGCCGCCGATGTTTCCGCGAACATCGATCACCACTCCGTTGGCGTTGTGTTCATCCAGAAGCGCGGCCTGGTACTCCTTGATCAATCGGGGCGCATCGAGGAATGCATTGAAGTGGATATACCCAACCCCCTTGGGCAATCGTCGATATTCAAACGTGACGTAGGTCGGGGGTAGATTCCCGAGCTTGGCGAGCTGGCCAGGGCCCTTTGTCAATGCGATAGCGACCTGCCGCGACTGATCCTGGTTATCCAAAAAAGTCAACTCCACGGTTTGGCCGATCCCTCCGGAAGTGAGATGCATCGCCAGCTGCGCGAGGGTGGTCTCCTTGCGTCCGGTATCGAATTTTCCGACCTCGTCGGCCAACGCGTGTAGCTCGGAAACCGCAAGCGGCTTTTCCTTGGAAGGATGCTGAATCCGCTCGAGAACCCATCCGACTTCAACGCCCGCGCCAGCCGCCGGCGACTCCGCAGCGACATGCGTGACCACAAACTGGTCTTCGACCATTCGGAACGTCAAGCCGCTCCATCCTTCTCCCCCTTGCTCTGAGGCTTTGTCCATCTCCAAATAAACGCGAGCTGGAATCACATGGAAATGCGATTGCTTCAACTCCGAAAGCATCTCCTGGAGGATGAGCGTTGCCGCATCGCGAGAGTCGGATTTGAGGATTCGTTCCCGATACCTGTCCCTCAATGGGAGCCAGATCGAATCGATCCGTCCCGCATCCCAATGCGAGTCCCGAACGGTCTCCCAGACTTGATCGAAGGCAGCCAGATACTGGTCCCGATCCAAAAGCAGTTCGTCTCCCGCAGTCCCGCCCGTTGTCTCGGAAGCCGCTCGCGCGGGTTCCTGAGCCAGGGCAACCGATCCCGCCGCCAGGATCGCGACCAGGACGCACAGTCGCTTTCCAAACCGAAAACCTGTGTGGAGAACCCCACACACCGACGGTCGTGTTGGTTTTTTGCGGGTTGTTTTTTTGCACTGAGTCCGAGTCACAATCCCAGGAACCTCGCGAGATGATTTTCAAGGCGTCTCGAAGCCCAGAGACCGCGCCGTGCCGCGGTCTCTGGCCATCAACAGCTTTCTATTCGCCGCTCAATAAATAATATTTGTTTTGAATGGAAAAATCAATTCAAAAATTCATTCAGTTTTTGAATCGAAAATTTCGCCCCTGTTTTTTTGCCGAAACGGTGGAGAGCACGGAATACTCGCCTGCCCTGACTTCCTTCGATACCTTGAAGGAAATCTCTGTGTTTCTGTATTAATCTAGTAATACACAAAGCGAGAGGCTGTGTCAATACTCTGAACGCGAATTTGCCTTCCGAGTCAAAGATACCTAAGCCGTCTTATACTGGTTTTCGCTCCCCCGCATTGTTTCCTGTCGTTTCGCGTGCGGTGATTAAAGCAAACAGTGCTTGCACTCGCCGATGGTCGCGGCGTGGATCTCGACGATGTCGTCGATGTTGGGGGCATACCCGCCCGCCATGGTGATCGCCGTCGGGATCGTGCGATCGACCAGGCGATCGAGGACCAGTCGGTCGCGCTCGATCAACCCCTCTTTGGTCAGCCTCAGCTTTCCGAGTCGGTCGCCTTCAAACGGGTCGGCACCTGCGAGATAGATCGCTAGATCGTAGGGACCGTGCGACATGACCTCATCGAGCGCCTGCTGCAATCGCCGAAGGTAAACGCGATCTTCCGTTCCTTCCTCCAAGTCAACATCCAGATGGCTCGGGAATTTCCGTACCGGGAAATTCTTCGCGCAGTGGATGGAGAAGGTGAAGACGTTTGGATCCTGGCCGAGGATCTCGGCGGTGCCATTTCCCTGATGGACATCGCAGTCGATGACACAGGCTCGGGCGATGCGACCTTCCTCGAGCAGCGTCCGGATAGTGACCGCCGCGTCGTTGAAAACGCAGTATCCTTCTCCGGCCCCCCGCATGGCATGGTGGGTCCCTCCCGCCAGATTGACCGCGATCCGGTCGCCAGTGAGCGCGGCTCGCGCGGCCGCTAGGGTTGCTCCTGAACTGCGACGCGATCGCTCGACCATCGCTTCGGACCATGGAAAGCCGATCCGTTTCTGTTCCGCCTCGCTCAGTTGGCCTGCGAGCACGCGATCGACATAGGACGGGTCATGAGCCCGACACAATTCTTCCCGCGTCGCGGC
>JBKDPB010000095.1:0-14954 GCA_046342615.1 Planctomycetota bacterium
CGAATCCGGACGGTGTAGCTGTTCTTTGTCTCGAAATCGAGGCTGGAGGTTGATCGCAACGTGCTACCGCTGATATTGAACGCTCCGTTGTCGGTGGAACCTGCTCCAGACACCAACGTGTAAGTAAACGTATCCCCGGCATCGGGATCGATCGTCGACAGCGTGCCTACCGTGGTGTTGGCGGGCGCGTTCTCCGCGATGGAAGTGAGGGAGAGGGTGATATCGGTTGGTGCTTCGCTCGCGTTGTAACGCGCCAATGCGAAGTCCCAGTTGGTGCCATTAAAGCTGAATCCTGCGACCACGATCTTTCCGTCGCTTTGGATCGCTACGCTGTTTGCAAAATCATCGGAGCTTCCTACAACTGTCGTGACCTTGCCATCGCCGTCAAAGGTGGTATCGAGGCTGCCGTTGGAGTTGTAACGCGTCAATGCGAACTCTCTGTTGAAGCCAGTGCCATTGTCGCTCCATCCCGCGACCACGATCTTTCCTTCGCTTTGGGTGGCTACGCTGGTTGCGCCATCATGGTGGTTTCCAACCGCTGTTGTGACCTTGCCATCGCCGTCCAAGGTGGTATCAAGGCTGCCGTCGGAGTTGTAACGCGTCAATGCGAAGTCTTCGTCGCTCCCACTATGGCTCCGTCCTGCGACGACGATCTTTCCGTCGCTTTGGATCGCTACGCTTGTTGCAAAATCATCGCCGTTTCCTACAGCTGTCGTGACCTTGCCATCGCCGTCAAAGGTGGTATCGAGGCTGCCGTTGGAGTTGTAGCGCGTCAATGCGAACTCTCTGTAGCTGCCATTGTAGCTCCATCCTGCGACCACGATCTTTCCGTCGCTTTGGATCGCTACGCTGAATGCAGAATCATCGAAGCTTCCTATAGCTGTCGTGACCTCGCCATCGCCGTCAAAAGTGGTATCGAGGCTGCCGTCGGTGTTGTAACGCGTCAACGCGAAGTCATTGTTGCTGCCATTCCAGCTGGTTCCCGCGACCACGATCTTTCCGTCGCTTTGGATCACAACGCTCCGTGCCGCAGAACTGCTTCCAACCGCTGTCGTGACCTTGCCATCGCCGTCAAAGGTGGTGTCGAGAGGGCCGTCGGAGTTGTATCTCGCTAACGCCAAGTCATTATAGCTCGATCCTGCGGCCACGATCTTTCCGTCGCTTTGGATCGCTACGCTGTATGCTTCATCATAAGAGCTTCCTAGATTTGTCGTGACCCTGCCATCGCCGTCAAAGGTGATGTCGAGGTCGCCGTTGGAGTTGTAACGCGTCAATGCAAATTCATAGTTGCTCCCATTCCAGCTTGATCCCGCGACCACGATCTTTCCGTCGCTTTGGATCGCTACGCTGCGTGCAACATCATCGGAGCTTCCTAAATCTGTTGTGACCTTGCCATCGCCGTCAAAGGTGATGTCGAGGTCACCAGCCATCAATGCGCGATCGCAGAGAACCTCCGCTTTCAACAGTCGACGATACGAAGTGCGCTGAACGCTCGCCATACGTTTTGGACCAGCGACGAAGAACTCGAACGCGGTCCATAACCGACGGAACGAACAGAGTGGCTCGAACCTTCGAAGATGCAAAAGGAAAGAACGTCTCCAACACCCACGGCGCTTCGGATTCGTCGCCGCGAAAGCACCATGCCATGCCTCGGAGCCATTCGGATTGCCGTTGCCGTGGACTCTCCGATTTCGTGACGAGGTTCGTGTCATATCTGAACTCTCTCCGTTAGGAGGACATAGTTTGTTCCAAGGAAGAATAAATGAAATCGAGCTCATGATAAATCAACGCGAACTTGATTGCACCCGTTACATGAAATAAAGAGCGTCCGAGCCGGGATTTTCTGCCACGATCGACGAGAAAATCTACCCAATTCCCTTGTGTCGGTCCTCGAGGCTGAAGCATTGGCCTCTGATCGATCCTACAGGAGGCTTCCGCAAACGGGGGGCACGGTAGTTCGAACCGGCCGGTAAGCGCAGAGGAACGCAGAGGGTGTGCGGTCGGGAGGGGCAGGAAAATGGGTCCATCTGGGATTACCGTGGGTAAAGATCTAGCCCACGACAGCAGAAAAAGATCGCATTAACGTTCTCGATGTTCCGGTAGGGGCGACAAAACCACGAGCCTTCTTTCTCCCCTCGACTCGGTCTACTTTCTACTCTCTTGACTGGTCGGCTGTTCTTCTTCTCGTCTGTTTTCCGCCGACCCCATGACCAACGCTTTCGAGAAGCTATGGTTCTTTCAGAAATCGGTCGACTTCCCGGATCGCGTTTGGGCGATCACCTCGGATTTTAGCGTAGGCTACCACTTCTTAGCCAACCCATGGAACCGCTTTCGGGCGTGCGGGATCATTTGGGCTTATGGTTAGGTGCGATGTAGATTACAGTGGAGGCATTCATTTATCCGTTATCGCAACTCTCCGCATCGATGGAGGGTACTGAGGCATCTGTGTCCATCAAGTTCTCTGATCTCCCGATCATTCCGGAGATCCAATCCACGCTCAAGTCGCTTGAGTATTTGACCCCTACCCCGATTCAGGCTGGCGCGATCCCTCCACTATTGGAGGGAAAAGACTTGCTCGGATGCGCCCAAACAGGGACCGGAAAAACGGCGGCCTTCGCGATCCCGATCCTGCAACAGATCCATCAGATCAACAAGTTTGCAGCTCCCTACCAACCGATCGGGCTCATCGTTGCCCCCACGCGAGAATTGGTCGTTCAGATTTCTGAAAACATCAGCGCGATCGGGAAGCATTTGAGGGTTCGTCACACCACGATCTACGGTGGCGTCGGCCAACGTCCACAAGTCACCGCTCTGGCCAAAGGGGTCCATATCGTCGTGGCGACTCCCGGGCGTTTGCTCGACTTGATTGAACAGGAGTACTGTTCCCTTTCCAAGCTTCAGTTTTTTGTTTTGGACGAAGCGGATCGCATGCTCGACATGTGCTTCATGCCGAACGTTCAAAAGATTGTGCGCCTCCTGCCGCGGAAACGACAGTCGATTTTCCTCTCCGCGACGATGCCAGCCCCGAGTCAGCAACTGGCCTCCAACCTATTGCACCAACACGTCACGGTGATGGTCACTCCGCCGGCGAGGACCGCGGATCGTGTCAAGCAAAGCTTGATGTATGTGGATCGCGGCAACAAGCGCAAACTGCTCGATCGATTGCTGTCCGACGCATCGCGGACGCGCATCCTGGTATTCATGCGTACCAAGCACGGCGCCGATCGGCTCTACAAATCGCTCATCGATGCGGGTGTTTCTGCGGAAGGGATCCACGGAGGCCGATCCCAGAATGCCCGCCAACGGGTTCTTAACGCATTTCGAGACGGCAAAATCCGCGTGCTCATCGCGACGGATGTCGCAGCTCGAGGGATCGACATCGACGACATCAGTCACGTGATCAATTTCGATGTCCCGGTGGAAGCCGAAGCGTACGTGCATCGAATCGGGCGAACGGCCCGGGCAGGAGCGAGCGGAGAGAGCATCACGCTTTGCGATGGCGACGAATACAAATACTTGCAGGAGATCGAAAAGACGATCGGGATGGCGATCCCTGTGGATCGGGATCATCCCTTCCACTCGGTGGAAGCCGAGGACCATGAACTGCGTGCATTCAGCGGCGATTCAAAGACCAAGCAAGCCCGCGGTGGCAAGCGACGCCGGTCGCCAGGGGCCAATGCCGGAGGCTCGCCTCGCAAGAATCCGTCGGGGCAAGGAAGCGAACGCAGCGAGGGAGGAACCGCGACCACACGACGCCGTTCGATCAGCGGCAAAGTAAAGAAAGTCAAGCCTCGCTCTACCTCGAATCCTCCGAAGTCGTTCGGAAAGCGATCGCGCCCGAAATCGAAACGACGATAGGGGTAGCGCCGCCTCATGGTGGACGAGCCCGAAGTCTCACCCCGTTTCGCGTGATCCTCACCATCGGATTATGGAAATTGGGTCGCTTGCGATTGGATCTCCGGCGCTGTCAATTCCCCTCGATACAGCCGGACATCCGAAATCCTGCCACGAAAGTAATCCTGAGCCCCGAAACCGATTCGGAACGGCTCGTCGATGCTGAGGTCGTAATCCTCAGCCTGCATACGGGACGATTCCGCGACAAGCCCTCCATCGATGTATAGCTTCAACGTGTTCTCGCCTCGCACCGCGGCGATGTGATGCCAGCCCGTTTTGAGCGCGTGGTCGAACGTCGCGTTCCGACCTGTTTCGATCGAAAGGACGCGCCCCGAGGGAAGCGTTCCCACAAACAATCGGCCTTGATAGACAGCCATCGACCAAGCCCGTCGATATTTGACGTCCGGCGTGTGGTCAACCCGGCCAAAACGCGTCCAGGATTCGTCCCCGTCATAGCGATAAATCTCCGCCATAGGCAACGTCCCGCCATACATCTTGCCGTTGTAGACCAGCAACGGCATCGCTTCGAGTTCCTGCCCGAGTTTGCCGGTATCGACCCAATCGGAATCTCCTCGGTAGCGAAACACGTGCGCCTTGGGCCACTCGCTGACATAGAGGTCGCCGCGGTAGACGCCGAATCCGTACGTTTGCGTTGCCTCTGGGATCGCACCGATGGGCGTCCAATCCTTTCCATCAAAGCGAAAGACCGATCCTTCATCGTAGCTGGTCGCATACATCGCATCGTTGAATACCGTCAACGCCTCCACCCGTTTTCCGTTTGGCGTGTTGCAGGACGTCCAGCGCTGGCCACCCTCGTAACGGAAGAAACCAGCGGGTCTGTACAGCGAACTTGCATACAATTGGCCTCGGAACACCACCAGCGATGCAATCGCTTCGGTCTCGGGCGAGACCGAGCCGCAATCCTCCCACCTATCTCCTTGGGTGAGACGATAGACCTTGCCCCCGATGATCGAGTTCTCGGACTCTGACAAGCTTGATCCAGCGAGTCGGTATTTGGATGAAGCTGCGTACAAGCTGCCGTTGTACACCGCCAGTGCCGAGACCGCATTGGCTCGATCGGGGCTCCCCAAGTCCGTCCAGCGGTCCGCCCCCTCCCAGCGAAAAACCCGTCCGGCCTGATCCGCCCCCGCATGACACGTCGATGCGTACAATCGACCCTCATGCACACAGAGCGAGAAGACATAAACAGCGTCCCCGAGTCGACCGTGATCGGTGAATTCACTTTCGACCCGCGCGTGATCGATGCCAAAATGGACCTGGCGCACGTTGGGCTGGCTGTTGGTCACCCCACCATGATTGTAAATCCCCAGATGAAATCCGCGACGCTCACTCGCATCGTAGCAACTGACCAAATCACCGAGCGAGTCCCCTAAGTCGTCGTCCGTATGCGTCCACAAGGAAATCGAGAACGGTTTCGTACCCAACTGGCGTCGGTGCGCATCGACCACTTCCACGAGCGAGGCCCGACCATCAAAGCTTGCCCCGCCCCGAGCGCCGCGAGAATCATCAGACTCACCGAATTTCAAACCCTTGGCCGTCGTTCCCAGTTTCGATAGGGACGCGTCGCAGGGATCATCGACCAAAGGCCAATGGCCCACGAGCTCCGCCTGGCCGGCTTGCTGTCCGCGTACCGCGTTGCCGTCGCTTGAACAGACCGACAGCACGATCGACAGGGCGACCAAAAATCGAAAGCGATCGCCGCAGAGGTTTGCATGTTGTGCCCGCATAGGTCGTGCCTGGGTATTCGTCATGACGATCTAATTCTTCTGGAAGTGGAGGAGTGCCTCCAATTGCGGAGGCCCTATCGGTCGACAAGGCGACCGGCAAATGACTTCCGCCCCTTTATCGTATCAAAAACGCGCTCCGACGACTCCTGGAACCACCGAATCCGATTTTTCAAGGATAAAATGCGGGTATTGTTTCTGAACAAACCGATGCGCCGAAGTGGATGGTTGAGGGTTATCGGTTTCTCGTTCCTTGCTTCGTTTTTTCGATCTTTCAGTCGCATGTCGCTCTCCCGGCGAAAAATCATCCCGGCGGACTCGATTTCATGGCTGACATCAAAAACCCATATCGGCGGTATGCCAAGGGGGGGCTGATGCTGGCCGTCGGGTTGCTCGCCTCCGTTCTGCTGATCGCTCGTAGCCTTTCGAAGTTATTTGATGCAACGCTGGAAATTAGAGTGACCAGACACTCGCCTGACACTTGGCAAATCCCTGAGGCCTGTTGAGCCGAAATCGATTACAATTCAGGCTGCACATCGGATCCTGTCACCATCCACGGTTACCCTTCCAACCCCTTCCACGACCCATGACTCCCATGACTCCCTTCGCCCCCTCCCAAACGCACTCGTCCATCGCGCACCAAGACGCGTTTCCGACGCGAATTCGTCGTTGCGTTGCAATTTGGCTCGCGATTTCGATCGCCAGCAACCTGCATGCTCAGGACTCGGGAACCGTACACTCCTTCGACCGCCAAGCTCTCACGAAGACCTACTACAGCGAAGGGGCTGGAGTCGGGGATCTGAATGCTGATGGCAAACCGGACGTGGTGTATGGACCGTATTGGTTTGAAGGCCCCGAATTCAAAGTGCCTCACGAGATCTATCCGGCCAAACCGCAACCGATGAACGCCTACGCAGATCACTTCTTTGCCTGGGTCCATGATGTCAACGGGGATGGATTTAACGATGTCCTCACCGTCGGTTTTCCAGGCACGCCAGCTTACGTGTACGAGAACCCCGGCAAGGGTGTGGCTACTCACGGACACTGGACGAAGCACCAAGTTTTCGACTGGGTCTCGAACGAATCCCCTGCGTTCACCGACGTCACTGGCGACGGCAAGCCGGAATTGGTTTGCACGCGCGCAGGCATGTTTGGGTTTGCTCAGCCCACGGGCAACAACTTCGATGCGTGGCAATTCACGCGCCTATCCGGCGTGGTAGCCCATGAGCGATTTGGCCATGCGATGGGGGTCGGCGATGTCGATGGAGACGGCAAGCTCGACATCATGGCCAACAATGGTTGGTTCAAGAACCCTGGTCCAAACCGCGAAGGACTCTGGGACTTTGAACCGGTGCCGTTCTGCCCGGGTGGCGCGGACATGTACGCCTACGATGTGGATGGCGATGGGCTCAACGATGTGATCACCAGCCTCGATGCCCACGGTTATGGCTTGGTCTGGTGGGAACAGCAACGGACCGCCAGCGGCGATCGCGAGTTCGTTCGCCACTTGATCATGGGGAGCAAACCTTCGGAGAACCCCTACGGCATCCATATCTCGGAACTGCATTCGGTCCGCATGGCGGATATCAACGGGGATGGACTGCAAGATATCGTCACGGGCAAAACCTATTGGTCGCACCATCGCTCCAGTGCGGAATGGGATTCCGGAGCGGTTGTCTACTGGTTCGAACTTCGACGATCCGCGCAAGGTGTCGAGTGGATTCCACACCTGGCGGATGACACCTCCGGGATCGGCCGTCAAATCGTGGTGGCGGATGTCGACTCAAACAAGACGCCGGATATCGTCGTCGGCGGCATGCTCGGCTGCCATGTACTGCGACACCAGGAACAGCAACTTGACGGTATCGCGTACCAAGCGGCCCAGCCCAGACCTCGGCGTCCGCTCCGCGAAGACCTGTCGGGCCTCGACGCAGCATCCCACATGACGGTCCCCGAGGGCTTCCACGTCCAACTTGCGGCCGGGGAACCTCAAGTTCACCAACCGGTCGCCATGGCCTTGGACCACCGCGGTCGCCTGTGGGTCGCCGAAGCCTACACGTATCCCAAGCGAGCTCCGGAAGGCGAAGGGATCGACAAGATCATCATTCTCGAAGACACCAACCAGGACGGTGTCTTCGATACCCGAAAGCAATTCGCGGAGGGGCTGAATCTCGTCAGCGGTCTCGAGGTCGGCTTCGGCGGCGTCTGGGTCGGCGCAGCTCCCTATTTGCTGTTCATCCCCGATGCCGATGGGGACGATGTACCAGACGAGAAGCCACGCGTCTTGCTCGATGGCTTCGGTTATCAAGACACCCACGAGACTCTCAACGCTTTCAACTGGGGACCCGACGGTTGGCTCTACGGATGCCACGGTGTTTTTACCCATAGCAAAGTGGGCAAGCCCGGCACTCCCGACGACCAGCGCGTACCGATGAACGCAGCCGTTTGGCGTTACCATCCCACGCAACACACCTTCGAGGTTTTCGCGTGGGGCACCAGCAATCCCTGGGGCGTCGACTTCAACGAATATGGCCATGCCTTCATCACGGCCTGTGTGATCCCTCATTTGTACCACGTCATCCAAGGGGCCCACTACCAGCGTCAGGCCGGCGAACATTTCAACCGCTATGTCTACACGGATATCAAAACGATCGCCGATCATTTGCATTACGCCGGCAACATCGGCGATCACGCGTGGTGGGGCCACGAACCGGGCATCCAAGACGACACGTCGGATGCGGGAGGCGGACACGCGCACTGCGGCGCGATGATTTACCTGGGCGACAATTGGCCCGATCGCTATCGCAATCACATCTACTTCAACAACATCCACGGCAACCGCGTCAACATGGATCGCCTCTTCCGCGACGGCAGTGGCTATGTCGGCAAGCACGGCGATGATCTGATGATGGCCAACGATCGCTGGTTCCGAGGTATCAATCTGCGCACCGGCCCTGACGGTTCGGTCTACTTGATCGACTGGTATGATCGAAACGCGTGCCACCGCGTCAATCCGGAAATCTGGGACCGAACCAATGGCCGCGTTTACAACATTGCGTACGGAGTCCCGGCTCGGCAAAGAGTGGACCTTGCACGACAATCCGACGCCGACCTCGCGAAACTCGCGTGGCACAAGAACGATTGGTATGTGCGAGTCTCCCGCAGATTGCTCCAAGAGCGGGCCGCTTCGGGAAAGATGGATCAGGCCGCGGTCGGCGAGGAAATCGCTCAACTCATGGCGAGCGATGATGAGACGCGTGTCCTTCGCGGTTTGTGGCTTGCCCACGCAACGGGGCTGGCCGACGATGCCAAGCTCCAATCGCTGCTCGGGCATCGCTCGGCGTACGTCAACGCGTGGGCAATTCAACTGTTGTGTGAGGACAAACAAGTTCCCGAATCCGCGATCAAGCGATTTCAGGAGCTCGCTGCCAGCAAGCAAGCCGATGCGATCGTCCGATTGTATTTGGCTTCGGCGATCAACCGGCTCAAGCTGGATGATCGCTGGGAGATCGCACACGCGCTCCTCCGTCACGAAGCGGACAGCAACGACCGCAACATCCCGCTGATGGCTTGGTACGGAATTGAACCTTTGGTAGCCATGGATCCCAAGCGAGCTCTCGCGCTGGCAAACTCCAGCCGCATTCCTTCGGTGAACCAATACATCGTACGTCGCGCTGCGGCGGATTCGGAGGGCCTCGAAGCCTTGGTAGCGGAAATGACCCGCTGGCCTGCGGACCAACAGAAATCGACCCTCGAGCAAATCCTGCAATCGATGGAGGGACGCGTCAATGTGCCTCAACCCAAGTCCTGGACGAGCGCCTACGAACAACTCGCCAAGAGCGATACGTCGGAAATCAGAGATCTCGCGTTGCGAACCGCCGTTGCGTTTGGCGACCAGCGTGCCTTCCCGCAACTTCGAGATCGGTTGGTCGATAAAAATTGTCCTGTGGCTGAACGGAAGGCTGCGCTCGATATTCTCGTCAAAGGCCGAGACAAGGAACTCGGCCCGAGCTTGATCGCGATCCTTGATACCGAGGAACTGCAATCCCCGGCTATTCGGGCCTTGGCAGCGGTTGCCGACGCACAAACTCCCGACAAACTTTTGGGGATCTATCAGAAACTTGGCAAGACCGCGCGCGAGGATGCAATCGCCACCCTGGTGTCGCGAGCCCCGTTCGCGGTAAAGCTGCTCGACGCAGTCGACTCGGGCTCAATCGCACGCTCCGATGTGCACGCGTTTCATGTTCGTCAAATGGTCAGCCTCGATGATAAAGCTCTCGTCGAGCGGATCACACGGTCCTGGGGCAAGGTAGGCACGTCGTCCGAAGAACAGAAACTGGCCATCGAGAAATACAAATCGCAACTAACGAAAAACGTGCTCGCCAAAGCAGATCTCAGCCAAGGCCGACTCCTATTCAATAAGCATTGCATGGCGTGCCATCAATTGTTCGGTGCGGGCGAGAAGGTGGGACCCGATTTAACGGGTTCCAATCGCGCCGATCTCAACTACATCCTCGAAAACCTCGTCGCTCCCAATGCAGTGGTCGGCAAGGACTATCAGATGACGCTGTTGCAACTCGATGACGGCCGGGTCTTGTCGGGACTGATCACCAAGGAGTCCGACAGCGCAGTCACGCTGAAAACCATCAACGATCTTGTGGTTGTGGCCAAGGAGGAAATCGAGGAACGCAAACTTTCCGAATTGTCGTTGATGCCCAACGGCTTGCTCGATCCGCTGTCGCTCGACGAAGTCCGCGATCTGGTCGGTTACCTGGCCAGCCCCGCCCAAGTTCCCATTCGCGGCCCGCGTCCTAACTTTGACGCCAAAGGCAACGTACCGGGGGCTTTCGAAGGGGAAGCGTTGAAGGTGATCGAGAAAAGCCGTGGGGCTGCACAGGGGCAAGACATGCGTGGATTTGCTGCAGATCGTTGGAGCGGCAACAATCAATTGTGGTGGACCGGGGCTCAACCCAACGACAGTTTGAGCTTGGAGTTCGAGGTCTCGGAAACAGGGCGCTATGAACCGCAGATCGTCATCACCAAGGCGCGGGACTACGCGATTATCCAACTGTACATCGACGACACACCGCTCGGGGAACCGATCGACGGGTTCAATACGCCCGAAGTGATCACCACCGGGTTGCTGAAATTCAACGCGCGCGAACTCGACCGAGGTCGTCATCTGCTGAAGGTCAAGATCCTCGGCAAGCATCCCGAAGCTGTACCCGGATTCATGGTCGGAATCGACTTCTTGAAGCTGGAACGGCTATCGGAGGAGTAAACGGCTTGATTGGCATCGCCCACCTGCACGCGGACCATGGGTACCCGTTGTGGCTCCCCACGAGGATCATCAGCAGTCAACCACGTTGACGGCTAAGCCACCGAGCGATGTCTCTTTGTACTTGGCTTGCATATCGACCCCGGTTTGTCGCATCGTCTCAATGACGCGATCGAGCGATACGAAATGCTTCCCGTCACCGTACAGCACTGCGAGCCGGGCTGCGTTGACAGCTTTGGTGGCCCCCATGGTGTTGCGTTCGATGCACGGCACCTGGACGAGTCCCGCGATCGGGTCGCAGGTCAAGCCGAGGTTGTGCTCCATTCCGATCTCTGCGGCGTTTTCGATCTGCTCGATACTGCCACCCATGCAAGCCGCCAAGCCTGCGGCGGCCATGCTGCACGCGACGCCAACCTCGCCTTGGCAGCCCATTTCGGCAGCCGACAACGACGCGTTCCGTTTGTACAAGAGCCCGATTGCGCCCGCGGTCTTGAGGAATCGATGAATTCCGGCAAGATTTCCGGCTCCCACCGACGACGCATCGCGCCCGGAGCCTCGCATGAAGTAGTGGTAATAGGCCAACACCGCAGGGATAATCCCTGCCGCACCGTTGGTGGGAGCCGTGACGACTCGCCCACCGGCGGCATTCTGCTCGTTGACAGCGAGAGCGAACAGGCTAATCCAATCCAGATGCTGCAGGGGATCAGCGTGAAGACGATGTGCATGATCGACCAGCCATTGGCTGGGTGGTAGCTCCGCTCCTTGACTCAATCGATGATAGATCTGCGGGGCGCGTCGCGCGATGTGCAGCGATCCTGGCAGCGTCCCGCGAGTCATACAGCCATGATCGATGCAGTCGCGCATGACTTCCCACAACCGATCCAAACCGCGAGCGATCTCAATTTCACTCCGGCTCGCCAGCTCGTTCGCATGCACGATCTCATCGATTGCCTTGCCAGAGGCTTTCGCCATCTCGAGAAGTTCGGATGCTGTGCAAAAGGCATACGGGACCGTGTTGTCAAGACTCGGAGCCTGTGACGCACTACGATCGAGATCCTTTGCTGCCAGTTCCGCCTCGGTTGCAACAAAACCTCCCCCCACGGAAAATAATTTTTCGCATCGGAGCCGTTGATCCTCGCTCGACCACGCGGAGAACTCCATTCCATTGGGGTGCAGAGGCAAGCTCTCATTCCTCAGCCAGATCAAATCGCGGGCCTCGATAAACGGGATCTCGCGTCCTGCAATTCTCAGCACTGCCGTTCGACGCAGCGTTTCGACCGTCCCGCGCAGGACGTCGGGCTCGGTCCGATCGGGCAAGCAACCGGCAAGGCCTGCCAGAATCGCGGTATCGGTTGCATGCCCCACGCCGGTCAGGGCCAGAGACCCGTACAGTTTGACTTGAACGCGAGCCAATTGCGCTGCCAACTCGGAGTCCGATTGGCACTGCGACGCGAATCGTTGGGCAGCGATCATCGGACCCACGGTATGGGAACTCGATGGTCCGACGCCGACTTTGAAAAGCTCAAAGATGCTGTGCATGGTGATCCCAACGCGCTAGGCGAGTTCCAGGGGTGATTTGCTGAGCTGGAAGGATTTCCGGTCTCCCTGGTCAAAATCGATTCGCACCATCCGCTTGGGACCGAAGCCTTCGGTCGACAGGACGGTCCCTTGACCATAACTGGGATGCCGGACTCGCATCCCGGCTTCAAACTCTTCGACGGGAACACCTGCCAGGGTCGCTGCGGCGATGATCTCGGAGCCCGAGTGGAGCTTTGGCAAGCTCTTCCACGACGGTTCCCTGGTCGGTTTGGTCTTTCGCTGGAGGGCACTGGGAATCTCGCTTTCGGTTCCGTCCCCCCAGGAATCGCCCCAGGAATCGTCCAGGGCATCCTCCGTTGAAACGGATTCGGCCCTGTCGGACAAACTCATTTCCGCGCGAGGGAGCTCCATCAGGAAAGGGCTCGGGGCAGCCATTTGGTTGCTTGCAAAACCGCGGTGCATGGCATTGCTCAAATGGAGGGTCTCGCGGGCTCGAGTGATACCGACGAAGAAAAGGCGCCGTTCCTCCTCCAATTGATCGTTATGATTTCGGCTTCGCGCGTGAGGCAGAACATCCTGTTCGATCGCGATAATGTAGACGTGATCGAACTCCAGACCCTTCGCCGAATGAAGCGTCATCAGCGTGACTCGGTCATCGCTGGTCAAGCTATCGGTATCGCTCGACAAACTGACTTGTTCGAGAAACTGCTGCAGAGCGCTTCCTTCTTCATTGAGAAGATCGACTTCGGCGGCATCGGAGATCAACTCCTGAACGTTGCCTTCCACGCTTTCGTCGGGGGCTTCGGACTTCTTGGCCGCGAGATATTCGATGTATTTGGTTTCCTCCAGCAGCGTTTGCAGCATGGCGACGATCGAGTTACTCGACTGAGCAACCAGTTCGTCATACAGATCGAGGAACTGCTTGGCACCGGTCTGCGCCTTGCGGCTGAGCATCCCTCGGTCGATCGCAGCGCGGAGAGCGACCAGCATGGGGATCTCGCGGTTGCGAGCGAGCTCGTTTACCTGGGCGAGGGTCTTTTCTCCGAGACCGCGCGGCGGAACGTTGATAATCCGTTTGAAGGAGATATCGTCGGTCGGATTGCTGACCAGCCGAAGATAGGCCAACAGGTCCCGTATTTCCTGGCGGTGGTAGAAACGAAACCCCCCGATCAATTGGTAATTGAGCTTGCGTTTGAGCAGCGCCTGCTCGAGCAATCGGGATTGGTTGTTCGTCCGGTAGAGGATGGCAAAGTCACGGGCGTGGGCGCGTTCCTCAAGCACCGCGCTGGCGATCTGGTCCGCAATCGTTTCCGCTTCCTGTCGAGCGTCGAGATAGGTGCGCAGCGAAACCTTGGTCCCCGACGTGCGGGTCGGGATCAATCGCTTGGCTTTGCGGCGGCGGTTGTTCTCGATCAACGTATCCGCTACGGACAAAATCTCGGGCGTACTCCGATAGTTCTGTTCGAGCCGTACGATTTTCACCCCCGGATAATCCCGTTCGAAATTCAGAATATTGCTGATGTCCGCACCTCGCCATCCGTAGATCGACTGATCCGGGTCGCCGGTGACGTTGATGTTCGGGTGATTGAGCGACAGGCCTCGAACGATCAAGTATTGTGCGAGATTGGTATCTTGGTATTCATCCACCAGAATGTAGCGATGCTTGGCATCCAAGTCCGCTCTCAGATCTTCATTGGTCCTCAGGATGGTCGCGACGTGCATCAGCAAGTCGTCGAAGTCGACGGCGTTGTTGGTCAGCAATTGCTTTTGGTAGGCTGCATAAACTTTGTGAATCGCGTGATCGAGCGCTGAGCGACCCGGCTCCTCGATCATGTCCGGCGTGATCGCTGAGTTCTTGAGTTTACCGATCCCTCGGATGATATCTCCGATCTTCAGGTGCGTCAGGGAAACGCCGGAGTCGAGGACGGCCTGTTCAATCGCCGATTTGGAATCGTCGGCATCGTAAATCGAGAAATTCTCGTTGATGCCTACCAATCGGCCGTAGTGCCTCAGGAATCGCGCGCAATAGCCGTGAAAGGTTCCCATCCAAACCGGTGCGTCGTCGGTCAGTCGATCAAGCCGCTTCTTCATCTCCTGAGCGGCTTTGTTGGTGAAGGTCAGGGCGATGATCGAGAACGGCGAGACTCCTTGCTGGAGCAAGTGCGCGATGCGATGCGTAACCACGCGAGTCTTGCCGCTGCCTGGTCCGGCCAGTGTCAGCAGGGGACCGTCGATGTGGGACACCGCCGCACGTTGCGATTCGTTCAGCCCTTCGAAAATATCTAGCATATAAGCGTTTCGCCCTCCTTGTTTTCCGCCATTATCCGCGAAAGCGGGGGATCGTCCAAGTGGAGCTTGCGATCCTTTCGATGTGGAAAATCGGAAACGAGCCGATAAGGTTGTTCGGTTGCGTTTCTCGAGGATCCGCGGGAATCAAGGCGGAGATCGCTCAGTCCGCCATCGAGTCCTTGACCGCTCTGCTAACATTTCCTTGCATC
>JBKDPB010000096.1:0-4771 GCA_046342615.1 Planctomycetota bacterium
GTGGTATCCGAAGGATTGAGTGCGAGCGAAGCCCTGCGCGACGGCTCGTTGGATCTCGCGGTCCAGAGCGCCACGCTGCGGATCCAAAACTTGAGCGATGGCCGCTCGATTCCCGCGTTTGAATTCGATTTGCAGTTTCGCGAAGGAGATCCGCGAAGCGAGGCGGCGATGCTGGAGTTCCGCAAAGCGATGCAGCTGGTCAACGACTACCAGTCCGCGATTCTTCGCGGGCCGTCGATGCCTGCTGCGGTTCAGTTGGTGGCCAAATCGATAGGACAGCGGGCTGACCCGATGGCGTCGTTGGCAGGCGTGCTGCCGCTGGTCCTGATTCTGATGACGATCACCGGAGCGGTTTACCCTGCGATCGACCTGACGGCGGGTGAACGCGAGCGAGGGACGATGGAAGCCATGATCGCCACCCCAGCCCCCCGCTTTGTGCTGTTGCTGAGCAAGTATGTCGCGGTCGTGACCGTCGCCGTGTTGACAGCGCTGGCGAATCTCTTCGCGAGCTGGATCACGCTGTCGATCGGCGGGCTCGGAAAGGCGTTGCTCGGCGAACGCGGCTTTTCGTTGTGGGCTTTGATCCAGATCCTTCCCTTGCTGGTCATCTTCGCAACTTTTTTCAGCGCGATCCTGTTGGCGATGTGTTCGTTTGCTCGGAGCTTTAAGGAGGCGCAGGCGTACTTGATTCCGGTCATGCTCGTATCCCTCGCCCCGGCGCTCGTGACGTTGATGCCCAACATCGAATTCTCGACTCTACTGGCTATTGTGCCCTTGGTGAATATCCTGTTGTTGTCCCGCGACATCATGACCGGCAGTCCGGCCGCGTTGCCGGCTTTTGCTGCCGTATTCTCGACCCTGATCTATGCGGCTGCCGCTCTGGTGGTGGCCTCGCGATTGTTCGGGGCCGAGTCGGCGACCGCCGGATCTCAAGAGTCGTGGTCCGATCTGGTGCGTCGCCCACGAAAAACGCGGTTGCTGCCCGACGTCGGCGAACTCGCGATCTACCTCGCACTGCTGTTCCCAATCTTCTTCGTCGCAACCAATTTGGCGGGACAGTGGTCGCTGAGCATCGCGGGGCGCATGTGGACCAACGCCGGCTTGCTCCTCCTGCTTTTCCTGATTGCGCCGGCCGCGTTCGCGCGGTACCGAAACCTCTCCATCCCCGACACCTTCCTGCTCAACTTCGGCGCATCGACTTGTTCAAGACCTGGGGTGTGGGGTGCGCTGCGTTGGATAGGTTGCCTGGTGTCGGCGGTGTTGTTCGGATTGGGGATGTGGGTAATCGCTTACGAGTTCCTCAAAACCTTGAGCGATTGGGGGTTTGGAGGCTTGTCGCTCGAGCGAATCGAGGCGATCGATGAGCTGACACGCGGGTTTCGAGCGATCCCTTTTTGGATCATTTTCCTGACTTCTGCGGTGATTCCGGCGGTCGCGGAAGAGTTTTTTTTCCGGGGCTTTGTTTTGTCGGCGTTTCGCCATCGGGTTTCCGCGGTCCGAGCCATTGTTTACAGCAGCTTGATTTTCGGGGTTTTTCATGTGATCAACGGCAACGCGCTCTCGATCGAGCGGTTCTTTCCGACGCTGATCCTGGGGTTGGTCCTCGGGCTGATGGCGGTTCGGAGCATAAGTCTTTGGCCTGGAATTTTGACGCACGCGATACACAATGGATTGCTGTTCTGGCTGACTCGCTTCGAGAAGCAGGAACTGGAACCTTGGTTCGGCGTCGGCAACGAGCATTTTCCATGGCCATGGATCGTTGCCAGTGTGGTCGTAGTCGGCGCCGGGTTTTTGGTGTTGATCATCTCCACAACGGGTCGAACGCATGAAAACGTTTCTTAAAGTATTTGCGGTGCTCTTGGTGCTCGCAGGCCTTGGTGCGGCGGCGTACCGTCCGATCGCGAACTACTTGGAGTCGCGAAACAAGATCGAGTGGCGGACCCAAGCGGTGGAGGAAGGGCAAATTGTCCAGTCGGTCAACTCCACCGGCAAGGTCGAGCCGATCAAGCGGGTCAGTGTCGGGGCGACCGTCAGCGGTCCGGTGTTCGAGTTGTTCGTCGACTTCAACTCCAAGGTCACCAAAGGTCAAATCATGGCCAGGATCGACCCGCGTCTGTACCAATCCGGCGTCGAACGCGACAAAGCCATCTTGAAAACCCGGGAAGCCGAGGTTGCCCGCGCGACCGCCACGCTGCAACAAGCCACCAACGACGAACGGCGGGGCGGGGAATTGAGTCGCAGCACCGATGCCTTCATCTCCGAAGCGGAACTCGATCAATTCAAATTCCAACGCATGATGCGCGAAGCGGAGTTGCAGGTGTCGCAGACGAATGTTGAGCAAGCCCGCGCCCAACTCGACAACTCCCAAGCCAACCTCGCCTACACTGAGATCGTCGCCCCATGCGATGGCATCGTCATCGATAAGAAAATCGACGTGGGACAAACGCTCGCTGCTCAGTTTCAAACCCCTGAAATGTTCGTCGTTGCCCCCGAGATGGACAAACGCATGCACATCTATGCATCGGTCGATGAAGCCGATATCGGCCTCATAAGTAAAGCTCAAGAATCGGGCCAGACCGTCCGCTTCACCGTCGACGCCTACCCTGACGAGTTGTTCGATCAAGGCAAGATCGTCCAGGTTCGGCTCAGCAGCAAAGAGGAGCAAAACGTGATCACCTACCCGGTCATCGTCGAGACCCCCAACGCCGACATGAAACTCCTGCCGGGAATGACCGCGAATCTATCCTTCCAAATCAACAAGAAAGATGGGGTGAAAAAGATCCCGAACGCCGCGCTGCGGTTCTACCCTCCGCGCGAGCGAGTCCATCCCGACGATCGAAAGATTCTCGAAGGCTTCGATGAACAAAAACAGTTAGCAGAAATACCCAAAATGATGTCGGCGGACGAAAAGGCCCAGAGTTCTCAGTCCAGCACGAAACGCCACGTGTGGGTCCAGGATGGAAAGTTCCTGCGAGCCCGTCCCGTCACCATCGGCATCTCCGACAATCGCTTTTCGGAATTGATCTCCGGCGAACTGGAAAAGGGACTGTTGCTGGTGGTCGGCGAGAAACCCAAGCAATAAGGATTCAAACTCCGCAGTCGGATCCTGCGGGCGGATCGCGGATCTCAGTAGAACACAGAGATCCCGGCGCTGAGAAAATTCGCCGCCATGCTGCTGCTGAATGCCGTTCCGGGAATCGCTCCGCTGATGGGTGAAACCAAAGGTCCCGTCAGCGTATTCTCGAAGATATGCGAATACGCAGCGTTGAACGAAAGGCTCCGATTGGGGGTAAACGAGAAGCCGGTGCTCAGCATGTGTTCGTAGAACAGGGAGGACGCGATATTGTAGAAGGCTTCGCTGTCCTTGATCGGGCTCTGGTTATAGGTGTAGCCGCCGCGGAGGGCAAACCTGTCTCCGAATTTTCGTTGGACTCCCAACGCTGTGGCCACCACCGAACTCCAATCAAGCCCACCCAGACTGCCATCGGGCTGGAACACCGCTGCATCTCCAAATCCCGCCGTGTTGCCGTAATCGAAGTATCGGACATCCAGAGCGATCAGCCAGTTCTCGATACCCGCATAGGAAGTTCCGACTGAAAGGACCATCGGCAATTCGAAATCCGCCGACATCTCGCGCGGAAGACCGTTCGCGTCTTCGCCGTTGTAACGGAAGGTAGACATCCACTGCGTGCTCTTGAACGATGAACCGAATCGCCACGCGTCGTTGAGGATGTAATAGACGCCGAATTGGAAACCACCCCCCCATTCATATTCCGAAGCGCGACCCGAAGGATAAGTCCCATTGGAATTCGCGCTGTCGAGGACAAAGGGATCCACCACCAACTCACCCGTCACGAGAGTCGGACCAGCCGCGACCGAGAGCTGGTCGGTCACGGCATAGGAAACCACCGGTGCCAACTGCAGGAATTGGGCTTGAGCATTCACGGAACCAAGCCCCAACGGAGGCGGCGCCAGGGCCAAATTGGTCTGGGAAGCTGGAAAATTCGACTTGAAACCGGCGATGGCATTCACACCTAACCCCAGCGTCACGTTGGGTATCCCCGATTTGTAGGTCCAGGCCACGTTGGGTACCGGAAACGTTCCGTTGTTCGAGTCGGTCTCGCCAAAAAAGGGGCCGATACTCGTGGAATTGGTTTGCTGCGACCAAAGAACGTCCAGACCAAAGGCGACTTCCGACGACTTCAAACCCGAAATGGAAGCGGGATTCCAATAGATTGCACCGATCGAATCAATCGGTGCGGCCACCGAGGCTCCACCCATACTGCGGTTGATCGGACCGGCTGCCGACACCCACACGCCCTGAGCTTCGGCCGTGGACGAAAACGCCCCACCCAGAAAACTGGTACCCGCAATCAGTGCTATCGTCCGTGACAACGAAAATTCCCGTACCATGGCCTCGACTCCATCCTTGGATCGCCACTGTTTTTCATCCGAGCGCAACGCTCCCCCTCTTGGTGCAGTCGGCCCCGATACACTTCCCACTTCAGGCAAAGCGAGAAGTCTGAGCGAAGACGCCAACGTCAGCCGTTACAAACGGATCCGCAGGAAAGAATCGTTCCTCGATCACAGGCTGCCTAGAAACCCCGCCGCTGATTTCTCAACGGAGGCACAGGCATCAACTCGCTCGAGGGTTCCATCAAGATTTGGGTCCCGCCATCCCCTTGCATTGCGGAGATCACGGCATCGCTGACCCCTTGCTGGCTGAGCATGATCACATCATCGACACTCGGGGATTGAGCCATACCGTTGG
>JBKDPB010000097.1:0-3040 GCA_046342615.1 Planctomycetota bacterium
GAAAGACGCAGTGGGCTTCGGTCGAAGTTGGAGAGCGACCGAGCACCTTGTCGAGGATGGGCCGCAGATAGATTTCGCGGCAATAAACCAGGAATCGCTTTGCGGCAAAAAAGAACAATGAGCAAACGAACAAAATACCAAGGTTGAGAACCGTGGCGAGTGTGGGGCTGAAGGCGTACAGCCCGATCAGACATGCCGCCACGGCTTTTCCGATCGCTTCTAGCAAGACGTCGATCGCCGGAACCGGCATTAGCCATACCAGCAAATCAAAAACGAGCTTAACCGTGTTGACCACGATCAGGTTGATTGCGAGTGCGATGGACAGAAGGATCTCCAAGGGTAGAGACAAGATCCCGGCCTCGTAGAGCGGAGGGGCCGTCGCGGCAACGGTCGCACTGCCCGAGGTATCGGCGGCGTTCGCGGCAAATCGAAGTGCGATCAAAATAAGGATTGCCGAGTAGGCTTCCACGGTTTCGAAAGCCATCGCAATCGGTTTGCTAAACTTCGTCCAGCGAGGCAGGCTCGTCATCAGCGTCAGGGCGGTCATGATCCAGAAGAAGATGGGGCTGTTGAATGGCCCCGCTGCTGAAACCAGAGGCGAATTGCGGATCCAGTCCGGTCCGTAGGTTGCGATCCCGGACAGGCAGGCCAGACCGAAGAAAGGGGAGAGCGCGACGGCGGAGATCGGGCCGAGCCAGTCCTGGGCCGCTACAAACTCCGAAATGCGCCGTGCTTGTTCGTTTCCTGCGACGGATCCTTGAGCTGACGAATCGAAGGCGATGGCTGGACCCGTCGCGAGCCACCACGAGCAACCTGCCAATGCGAGTATCCAGAAAACTCCAGAAAAACGAATCCCTTTCATGGGTTGGCCTCAAGAACAACGAATCGGATCGATGGCTTCTCGTTGGGTTCGCGCGTTGCGACCAATCGGGCCAGTTCCGGGTCTATCATACCTGACGCTGCTGCCTGGCGGATCGATAGAAGGGGATCCACGGGGCAACGTTTGGCGATTCTCAATTCGGCAGCATCCACCAGTTTCGCGAGGACCCAGCTGATCGCGTCGGTTGTCGTATCCCAATCGTGAATCGGAAGCCATTCTGCGGGGACGCGGTGCAACGAATCCGGTGAGTAGAACGCGCTGGCGCGGACGAAGTAGGTCGTCGCCAACGGACCGCGCGCGGAGCGGCTGAGTTCATCCCAGGTCCCTGCGCGGCGCGCGTGGGGGAACAACTCGCAACCGATTTCCCAGGTGGAATCGAGCAGTCGCACGCAGCGCCAATGCATGGTTTCGGCGTCGAGTTGTGGAAAGTGGGCGTGCAAGGTTCGCATCGATTCGACGGTTTCACCTCCGCCCAGCAGGACAAAGATGCGTTCATGTTCGCGCGGAGTGATCAGTTTGCGTATCGGATCGAGCAGCGGCGATCCTCCGAAGAGCGAAGCACCTCCGATCTTGATGACGATATTTTCGCCGGGCTGCTGGTGGGTGGGTTCGGTCATGCGTTCGTCGATTTGAGGGCTTGAGCGGCCATGAAGAGCGCGCCGTGAGCGGGATATTGGACCAAATGAATATGCCCCGGCGCGCACCGGTGAGTCGCGAGACTCTGTCGCAGATCCTGCAAGAGCAACGACTCGATCTCGAGGAGTCCCCCGCTGACTGCAAGCAAGTACGATGGGTCGTGGGCTCCCGTTCGTTGCAGCGCGAGCCGGACCAGGAGAGAAAGGGATTCCGCGGCTTGTTGGACCATGTCGCGGGCTTGTGCATCGGTGCTTGCATGGCGCAGGACGATCCGGCTCAATCGCGCGATTTCCGATCTGGGGAGTGGGATTTGATATACGGTGGGAATCAGCTGCATCGCGGTGCGACAGTGCATGGCATCGAGCAGCTCGCGATGCAGGTCCGACAGCGAGAGCCCTCGATCGTGGGTTGCACACACGCTTTTGAGCCCTTGAAGACCGATGGAAAAACCGCTTCCTTCGTCTCCGAGCAAATATCCCCATCCCCCCACGCGTTCGTTTTGATGTTCGCCGTCGGTGCAGCAAGCGATGGAACCGGTGCCTGAGATCAGGGTGACTATCCTCTGCCAACGATCCGAGGAGCCCCAATCCTTTGGTTCAGCGGATTGGCGCGTTTCCCAAAGCGCCGCCCATCGCACCGGCTCCACGTCCTCCGTGACGATGACGCGATCCGCCAATTCTCGAGATAGGGCCCAGTGTCGAACACGCTGCATTTCTTCGGGGCGACCAACACCCGCCATGCAAACGGACATGGAGGCGACAGATTGTGCCGGCAACGCTGCATGCCGAAATGCATCGCGGATGGCGGTGACGACATTTTCGTACGCGTGTTCCTCTCCCACCGAGCATGGATTCGAAGGGCCCGCGACACCTTTTCCCAGGATATCGAAATGAACCTCCTCCGACCTCGCGTCCGAGACAATCGCCAGCGCGGCCGCCGTTTTGGTTCCGCCGCAATCGAGGCCGAGGATCAAATGAGGCATACTACGAGCGCGTCCCTTGTTCATCGGCGTGAAATGCATCCAGAGCGAGTCGCAGTTGTCCGTTTGCCTCGGCCAAGCATTCTCGCGCTTTCTCGGCAGAGCAATGGCCAACCTGAACAACGATCGCGGTTTCGACTTCGCCATTGCAGGTTTGAAGATGTTCCGACGCTCGTTCCTCATCGACTTTAGCAATCTCGGATACGAGTCGGAGGGTGCTGATCCTATCGAGGGTCACCAGTCGCGATCTCCGGACAGGTTGAAAAGCGAGTATGATACAGCCTCTAGTTTCGCGACATTGTTTATGGGTTCAAGCATGGCGATCCCGATCGGCGTGGCGGATATCGCGGTTTGGATGGTCGCGACGGCAACCAGCACGGCAACCGTGCTCAGTATCCCAGGAAAAAGTTGCGGTGGGAACGGGTTCCCGTTTCTGCACCTGGCCCCTGGGATACGATGGGCACGCAATGTGGTCAATGAAGGATGAATTCAAGATGGTCACCGTCCGGAACCCCTCGAGCGACGGAGGCCTCGCCGTCCGCTGC
>JBKDPB010000098.1:0-12259 GCA_046342615.1 Planctomycetota bacterium
GAGGTGGCCCCTTTTAAAGCGCCCACTGACATCTGAGAAGTCACTTCAAGTGGGCTGGCTTATCGGCATAGACTTTTTGCTAGCGCAGACGTCAATAGTTGCGTGTTCACGAAGGATTTTTACGTACTCGGATTTCGGAGCAGCGTCATTCGCCAGTTCCCTCAGATCTTCGATCAAGGACAAAAGAGTCGAGTGGCTGTGTTGATACTCGACTCCGTTGGGTGCCCAGGTGAGCACTTCTTTGCCGAACAAAGGATCGATGCCAACTTTCCGAAGTATGTCCTGCCCTTGGTCAACTAATTCCCTTTGAGCTGCACGCAGTCCCTCCTTGAAAAGGATGTGATGAGCGTGCCAAGTATAAGGTGCGATATCGCGAGTTGGTTTTGCAACGCCAAGGGTCTTTTCAAGATGGTGATTCCAAACACCTTTTCCATACTTAGACTTCTCTGCGGCTTCAATCAATAGCCCCTCAAGATCTTTCGAGTGTTTTCGAATCTCATCAGCAGAAGTTCCGAGATGCTTGCCAGCCCAATTGAGAAAATCTCGTGCTTCCTTCGCTGCAGCAATCACGTCGTCCGTCTTTGCCCATGGGCGTGCAACGTGCTCATTAAAACGTGTTCGCAAACTTGGATGCTACGAGACAACCTCACCGAGTGAATCGAGCATTTCTTCACCATTGAAAACAAGTGCGTTGAGCTCGTTGGCGATGAAAAGCAATGCAGCCTCAACCTTATCGAACGACTCCAGTGATGGATCAGCGACGACGCCAATGGCAGACTCAGTGCGGTCTAGGTGAGATAGAATGCGCTGCCGCGTTTCGTCATTCATGGTTTTGTTTGACTTAAAGTACGTATAAGTGTTTCCAACGAGTTTCGAGAACGAGTCACCTGGTTCGACAAACCACTTAAGCGTCAGCCTAAGCGTTCCTTTGCCCGTACGACACGTTACAGATTTATTCGACTCGTCGATGTATACATCCGCGATCTGATTTGGAATGATTGAGAGTCGCTTTGCGAGAATCTCAAGAGTTGGAGCCTCGCAAAGGCAATAAAGCGTACATGTATCCATCTTAGTAGTCCTTTATGTGAGTACCGATGTGCTATGGTCTTCCGCCCGTGAGTTGTCGTCCGCCGGAATGTCCAGTTAATGCGTGATCGACTTCATCAACGAGTTGCATGGTTTTACCATCTTGGTGGTGATGCCATGTATAGCCAGGAATCTTCGAGTCGCCTCTTTCGATTGACTTTAGCTGTTCAGCAGTGAATTTTCGTTTTTCGGTCGGACTATCTTTGATTGATTCCCAAAGCCGCTTACTCGACTCCTTAAATTGTGCGTGGTCAGAAACGGACTTCCCGATCATATTGCTAGGAAGTTCGACTTTACCAGCAGATTCAAAAATTGGAAAGCCATCTGTGTCAAACTGAACGCCAGTCTTTGGATGCAGCTTGCCAGCAAGTTTTCCATTCGTGAGGCCGGGAACAGGCGAGGCATCCTTCTCCAATTTGTTCAGTAAGTCGTCAATGTGCTTTTGAGCGAGCGGATTGTTGTCTTCCGATTTTCGAATATGTCGGATCGCTTCTCGAAGCGCATCAGATTCCTTATCCCCATTCGCAACTCTTTTCGCGAATAGGTCAAACGCTTCATCGCAAACGTTGCCGGTGTTGTGGACCCAGACGCCGGACTCGCCCACGAAGTACGTGTGGTCGCCGTCAACCGCGAAATTATACGTTGTGAAGGTTTCGCCTTCGCCAGCAACCTGTTCATCAATTCTGACGATCGTTGCTTCGTGTCCATCGGCGAGAACAAGCGTGTCGCCGACTTCCAGCCCATCGGCTGGAATGAAACTGCCGTCACGTCGGCGGCTTGTGCGGCGTAGAAGCCCGCATCGTAAGCGGCCCACGGCGTACGCGTGCTCGAGGCTAACGAATTTATCGCTGTAATCCTAGTTCCTGCCATCACGTCATTCACTAGAGCAGAAACTCTCGCGATTGATGTCAACCGTCATGGGAACCTTGTGCTCGATGAACTGTTCAAAAAAGGCCTTCATGCCATGCTTAAGCTCGAAGTCTCGCTCCGATGTGTGAAGTGGGACAACCGTAAAAAAGTGGACTTTTGTGCCATCGCCACGTTGGAGTGGATCGCCAAGGTTGGCAAAGTCTGGGACCATTAGTAAACACGTTTGATCCGTATTCGCCCCCAAGGGCTTTGGCGGCTCGTCACTCGAAACGATCGCAGCTGGCCTTCCGAGCCAAGTTTTGTTCAGGTGCGGGTAGTAGGCCATCTTTCGCAGCCATTGGACCGGCCAAAGCCACGGACTGTCTGGGCCAACATCGCGAGGATGAGGCCAATCCGCTGGCAGATGAATGACTAATTCTGCATATCGCCAATCCTCCTGCCCTGCTGGAACCGTCATCGGCAGATCACTCATGCCAAGGGTAAACAACACCAAGTACGGATGAATCTCATTGGGACGAATCACGCCAATTGAGACCGCTACACCTTCGAAGACTGGCAAGAGTTCATGCATGTACAATTCGTCCGGGTTACCAAAACGCTTTGATAAAAATGCCACGATTTCTTTTTGATGCAATTCAGTAAGAGTTTGCTTCGACGTCTTGAGGGCCAGTTGTTCGTCTGGCGGCATTTTGCAACCGAAATCGACAAGTATCTTCTCAATTTCTGGACGATCGTGCATTCGAGCATACCGATAAGCATTTATAAAGCTGCCATCTGCTAGGCGATATCGTATATGCGGATCAAATCCTAAATCCAGTAAATACTTGACGAAATCTGGTTGATTGCCGTAAATCGCAGAAAACAACGGATTTTGATTCATGGAGCAATCTGAGATATTTGCGCCTGCCGCAATCAAAACCTTCGCAATTTCAATGTGCCCTTTTCGGGCAGCACAGTCTAGCGGACAGCCACCCACATCTAGGTAGTGGTTTACATTAGCTCCACGAGATATTAGAAACTCAACAACTTCATGACTACCTCGGCTCGCGGCAGTGTGAAGCAAATTCTCACGCTCGTTGTCTTCGTGAATAAACTCCGGATGCGCATCCAGCAATGCACAGCACGCAGCAAAATCGCCTCCGTATAGCGATTTATTGATGGCTTGCCAAATTTGCAGATTGAACTTCATTTCACTTATCAATACCTTTTGATGTTTGCTGCTGTTTGACCAAGTTCCTCGAGAGCATTCTTGATTGCATCAAATCCTCCGCCGCTATTGTCAGCGTTTCGGAGACGCGTGACGACACGTGTTAATGCATCAATTCCATGCTGTCCAGAAATATTTTGGGCCCAGATAAGGTTGTTAAGGCCATACACAGGATCGATATCGTATTTTAGTAATATCTCCATCCCTTCTACTACTAACTTTTGCTGATTCAATCCGAGACCACTCTTGAAGAGGATATGGTGTGCGTGAGCACGAATCATATCGTCGGGAGGACCGCCGATAAGACCTCGTAAATATGAACCCCAATCCTCATTCTTTAATTGTTTAACAAGGTCGAGATATTCCTTGCGTTCGGCGGCCAATGTAAGAGTATTCGTGGTCCGTTTTCTCAGCAACTCAAGGTATCTTTGGCAATCAAATCCATCCGCATTGTGCACCAGAACGCCGAGATCGCCGACTTGGTAGACGTGCTCGCCGTGGACTTTGTCATTGTAGACCGGCTGAATGACTCGCGACAGCGTAACCGACAAAACGATTGCCGGGAATCGACTACCGACACTTAACTCCCGATCGTGCCGCCGTCGAGTTTGCGGATCACCACAGTAGCCGAGCGAGGCCGGCCGCCGTCAGGACCGTCGGGCCATTGGCTGACCTTCATCGGTTCGGCGGGGTCGTTGAGGTCGTCGGCGGGTTCGCCGGGATGCTGGATGTTGACGAACATCGTTTTGCGATCCGGCGTCATCGCCATGCCGGTAATCTCACAACCTCGCGGACCGGTGAGGAACCGACGCGTCGCGCCCGTGGCAGGGTCTGCGGCGAGCATCATGTTGTGCCCGATCTCGACAAAACCCGGTTTACCCATGACGCTGCTCGACATGTCGGTTTGGATCCAGAGGATACCCGAGGGATCGAACTTGAGGCCATCGGGGCAGGCGAAGAAATCTCCCTGTGCATTGCTGCGATACGCTGGGTCTTCGTGCGTCGGATTGCCACCGAACAAGAAGACTTGCCAGCGAAAGCGCTCAGCGGTCGGGTCGTTGTTGTCTTCTTCCCATCGCACGATGTGACCATAGACGTTGTTGGCTCGCGGGTTAGCCGCATCGGCGGCGTGGCGACTCTTGTTGTTGGTGAGGGATACGTAGACTTCGCGACTGGTCGGGTGGATCGATATCCATTCAGGCCGATCCATCGGCGTAGCCCCTGCCATCTTTGCCGCTTCACGGGTGCGAATGCAGATGTCCGCCGCATCGAAACCTTGCGAATCCCCCGCAGACTGCTTGGCTGGAATGTTGTTTCGACCAGGTGCGAGTTCGAGCCAAACGCCTGAACCATCGGCATCAAACCTCGCGACATAGAGCTTGCCCCGATCGAAGATGCCATCGCCGAGGCGCACACCTTGCCCTTGCGTTCCGTTGGGGTCGTATTTCCCCTCGGACACGAACTTGTACACGAATTGATCCATTTCATCGTCCCCCATGTAAACCGCGACGCGGCCATTGGGAGCGATCGTCAGTTCCGCATTCTCATGTCGGAAACGCCCCAACGCTGTTCGTTTGACCGGAACCGAGTTGGGGTCCATCGGATCGATCTCGACCACATACCCGAATCGTTCCGAGTCGTTGTCAGGACGGCTGAGATCGAATCGGGGCTCTTGCTCCCACCATCGATAGCCCGGTACCTTGTTGCCATCGATCTTGTAGAAGAAACCGTACCGATCCAGGCCGTAAGCTTTTTGAGACGCGGAAGGCTGGAATGCGACATCGTTGGTGCCGAAGATTCCCTGGAAATTCTCTTCGCAAGTCAGATAGGTTTGCCAGGGCGTGCGACCGGCGGCGCAATTGTTGACCGTTCCCAGAGCGGAAGTCCCGATCTTGCTCGTGGCTGGGCCGGAAATCCGAACAGGCGTGTAGGCGGTGATGCGTCGCGCACGCTTCGATGGAACGACAGACCAATTTCCTTTCTCGCTGCGTTCGATCTCGACGATGGAGACCCCGTGGGATGCCATCGACTTGCGCACTTTTTCCTTGGGCATCGGCTCAGGGGGTAGCGGCGCTAGACCGTCGCGGAACAAGAGGATCTGGTCCGTGTATTCGTGGTTGACGGCCAGCAAGCCGCGGCGGTTCGGATCCTGGCCGGGAATCGCAAAGTACTCCATGCCGTCGTGCCCCATCCCTGCCTGGCGTTCTTGATCGGCCGCCGAGTTCGAGGCATCCTTGAGGAACACAGGAGATTGGCCATCGATCGGATCCCCCCAGCGATAGAGGACCTCCGCAACATAGCCGTCAGGAACCACAACGGTATCGCTCGAGGAAGGAGGAATGCCTCGGAAGCAAAACAACTCCTCGGTACGAATATCCGACCTCTCGCTGCCGAGGACCTTCGGCCATTCCGACAGGGCAGCCACGGCGGTCGATCCTGCGAGAGCGTGAATGAAGGATCGACGCGATACCGCCGACGCGATGATATCCCGCAACGGTTGAGGTGCTTGCCCCGGTTTCTCGAGTGATGCCATGTCTTCCAGCCTCCCACGGTTCGCGCCACCGAACAGAACGTTGTATTGTGCGCGGCAAGCACTTGTTCAACAACAGCCTGGTGAGACTGAATCTCAATAATTTCTGAAGTCGGATTTCCGACGAGGCAAAGTCTCGCCTTCGCAGCGCGGGTATGCAACAATGTCGCCGGAGTATGCACCAGCCGCGCCTAGGGCCACGATGAGCCCGCTATCTCATTGGAATCCTCTCATGACCTCTCCCGTAATCGAACAGGATCTTCCCCTCAGCACCCGCGAGCCCGAACGGGGTCGACGACCATGGCGAGCCGCGACGTTGGGGGGGATAATGGTGTGTCTGGTAGGAACCTCGGGAGCGGGAGGGCTTGCGACCTGGACGTTTCGTTCGAGTTTACCTCGGTTGGATGGAACGGTTCGGTCGTCGGAATTGCAGAACCATGTCACGATTGATCGGGACGCGCAGGGAGTTCCGACGATCCATGGTTCGAGTCGTACCGACACGGCGTATGGGCTTGGTTTTGCTCATGCGCAGGATCGCTTTTTTCAGATGGACATCCTTCGCCGCAATTCAGGGGGCCGGCTCTGCGAGTTGGTTGGAAAAGCCGCCCTGGGTCGCGACAGGAGCTTTCGCAAGCATCGTTTTCAATCGTTGGCGGAGGAGGTTCTCGCCGGTCTTCCCGCGCGGCAGCGCGACGTTTTGGAAGCCTACGCCAAGGGGGTGAACCACGGCCTCCGCGACTTGAAGGCGCTGCCCTTTGAGTATCTTGCCCTCGGTGTCGAACCCAAGCCATGGTCGGCGAGCGATTCGATCTTGTGCATGATGTCGATGTTGTGCGACTTGCAGCCGATGGATGCGGGCCCCGAATTGGGATTGGGATATCTCAAGGAACGGGTACCGGCGGATGTGTATGAGTTTCTGGTGCGTCCCGCATCGCAATGGGACGCAGCCTTGGACGGCTCGATGTATCCCGCGGTTCCGATTCCTCCGGAAACGAGCTTCTCGCTTCGCGAGATCACCCGAGCGGCGCAAGAACAGAAGTCCTCGGATACTCCGTCCTCGTCCGCTCAAGCGTCGATGCCGATTCACGACTACGAGTTCCGAGTCGGGAGCAACAACTGGTCGGTCGGAGCCAAAGTTGGTCGCGATGGCAAAGCGATTCTCGCATCGGACATGCACCTGGGATTGCAAGTACCCACCATTTGGTATCGCGCAATGATGAAGACTCCGAGCATCGATGGTACGGTGCGCCGATTGATCGGTGTGACACTGCCTGGCGCCCCGGTGATGGTCGAGGGTTCCAATGGGTCTGTGGCGTGGGGATTCACCAACAGCACCGGAGATTTTGGAGATGTGATCGAGCTCAAGAGTCCCGACGGCGGCAAAGTCACTGATCGCTACCAGACTCCCGAAGGCCCTAAAGACCTCGAGCGGATCACCGAGGAAATCGCGTTTCCGACGGGAAGCGAAACGTATGAATATGTTTGGTCAGTATGGGGGCCTGTGGTCGAGACTCGAGACGGCAGGATGTTCGTCCACAAATGGATCGGCCATGATCCCTCGGCGTTCGACATGAATCTGATGGAGTTTGAATCCGCGGAAAACGTTGAGCAGTTGATGAACTTAGCCAATCGGACCGGGATGCCGAATCAGAACGTGATGATCGTCGACTCCCAAGGGAATATCGGTTGGACGATTTCTGGCCGCATTCCCAAGCGGGTCGGTCCTCCTCCCAATACTCCCGTCGATTGGTCTCAAGGGGGCCAGTGGCTCGGTTATCTGTCTCCGTCCGAGCACCCGCGCGCCTACAATCCTCCCGATGGCCGGCTGTGGACTGCCAACAATCGGATCCAGGGGGATTATTTTCTCAGTGTGATCGGCGATGGTCGCTATGACCCGGGAGCTCGAGCGCGGCAAATTCGCGACCGGCTGTATGAAAAGGATACGCACGACGAACAATCGCTTTTGGATATTCAGTTGGATGACGAAGCCAAGTTTCTGCGACATTGGAAAGAGCGTCTGTTGACCGTCGCCGATCGCAGTCCGCAGCCGGTTTCCAACGAATTGGTCCGATACGTGAAAACATCGAGCGATCGCGCCAGCGCTGATGCCGTCGGATATCGCATCGTGCATGAGTTCCGCGCCCAGGTCATGGCTCGCATCTTCGGCACCTCCGGTTCGCGGCGAGACACCAAGCGTCCCGACGCAGCAAGCGGGATGGCATGTATCCTGCGCGACAAGCCCTACGTGGCGATGTCTTTCGAAGATGTCGCGCAGCAACTCCTGACCGATCGACCGATGCATTGGTTGCCTGCCGAATACTCAACTTGGGACGCATTGCTCGCTGACGCGGCCAAGGGGACCGAAGAGACGCTGACCAAGGATCAGCCGCTCGCCGAAGCCCGTTGGGGCGCTCGCAACCGCGCCGCGATCCGTCATCCGCTGGCGATGGCGGTCCCGGCCTTGAGCGGCGTCCTCAACATGACCGATTATGAATTGGCCGGCGATAATCACATGCCCCGAGTGCAGAGCCCTTCGGGCGGAGCTTCCGAGCGCCTGGTGGTCACTCCGGGACAGGAGGAATTCGGCATCTATCATCAACCCGGGGGCCAATGCGGACACCCATTCTCCCCTTTCTTCAGCAAAGGCTACGAAGACTGGGTCTTTGGAGCCCCATCCCCGTTGCTCCCTGGAAAAATGCAACACCAACTCGTCTTGCTCGCCAAGATACAACCGAGCAACTGAAATGCTTGCACCGATTGTTTTCACAATTCTGTCGCTCGGAGATTCCTACACGATCGGCGAAGGAGTCGCGCCGGAGGAACGTTGGCCTGTGCAACTCGCTGTCGCCCTGCAATCGCTCGAGCTCGACGTGCGCGATCCGCAGATTATCGCGCGTACAGGTTGGACCACCGATGAACTTCGAAAAGGGATCGAAGAGACCCAGGTGGAAGCTCGATACGACTGGGTCACGGTTCTGATCGGAGTCAACAATCAATACCGAGGGCGAAGCCCCGACGAGTATCGCAAGGAATTGCGCGAATTATTGCGCTATGCGGTCGAGAAAGCTGGCTCCAATTCCAAGCGAGTGATTGTGCTCAGCATTCCTGATTGGGGCGTAACTCCCTTTGCGAAGGAAAAAGAACGCGACCCTGCCAAGATCGCAATGGAAATCGATACCTACAACCGCGTCAAACGGGAAGAGAGCGAACAACTCGGAGTCCACTTTGTCGACATCACCGACATCAGTCGGGAAGCGGGGCTGGCAGACCGCGCTCTGCCCGCAGAGAAACGGTTGCTCGCCGACGACGGATTGCATCCATCGGGCACGATGTACCAGCGATGGGTCGAGCGGGTCCTCCCCATCATTCGCGAAGAGCACCAACTGAAGTGATTCTCGGAAAACGACGATGCGGCTGACAGATTTCGGGGGTTCTACGTGACTCCACGTCGCTCTGCCGAGTAACGGGCGTATTGGCGATGCTCGATGACATCGACCAATGCATCGACCGCGCACTGGAGCTCGTCGTAGGTGGTATACAACGGGGTGATTCCAAAGCGGATCGTATCTGGCTGGCGAAAATCGGGGATCACCTTGTGCTGCTGGATCAACGCTTGCGTGATCTGCCAGGCACATTCGTGTCGCAGGGAGATATGGGATCCGCGATAGGCAGGATCGCGCGGCGTTTGCAATCGGTAACCTTGTTGGAACAAACGCGCATCGTATTGCTCGATCAGATAGTCGGTCATGCGAAGGGAGCGAGATCGCAACCAAGGGATACCAGCTTCGAGAACCAGATCGACCCCCGGCTCAATCGCGGCCATGGACAAGATCGGCGGAGTACCGACCAGAAATCGCTGGATGCCTGCGGCAGCCGTGTAATCCTCGCCAAAATCAAATGGGCGACTGGCGCCAAACCATCCTTGGATCGGATTGCGAACGATGTCTTGGAGATCGCGGCGCACATAGAGGAAGGCGGGTGCACCGGGACCGCCGTTGAGATATTTGTAGGTACAACCCACCGCGCCATAGGCACCGCTGGCTTCGATATCGATCGGCATCGCGCCGACCGAATGACTGACATCCCAGAGCATCGCTGCTCCTTGCCCCTGGACCAATCGCGTAATCCGAGGGATATCCAATGCTCTACCGCTCTTGTAATGGACATGGGAGAGAGACACCAGACCGACGTCCTGGCTCAGCGCCGTCGCGATGCGATCGCACACGCGCTCCGGGGAAACATCATCGATCGAAATTGTGCGAAGAGCACGGCCGTGCATCGCGCTGGTGCCGAGTCCCTGCAGAATGTATTGATCGGTTGGAAAATTCGACTGATCGGTGATGATCACCGGTCGATCCGCATTGCGTTCGAGAAATGCCATCGCCAGTTTGTACAAGTTGATCGATGTCGAGTCGCAAACGAGCGTGGTACCGGCAGACGCGCCGATGATGCCGCCGATTTTGTCTCCAATGCGCGTCGACAATCCGAGCCAATGCGCATTCCACGAGCCGATCAATTCGGATCCCCATTGCTGCAACAGTACCTCTGGAACCAATTCGGCTAAGCGTTTAGGGAGTCGGCCCAGCGAATTTCCATCGAGATAAACAGTCGACGGATCGGAAACGACAAATCGATCGCGGTAGATAGCTTCGTCCCTCAACGTCCAGGCTCCGATGCATGGGTTCCCGTGGAGTCGGCTGTCAAGAACTCCAACAGATCTCGCATTTCCTCCAAGGTCAGGGTGTCCGCCAACCCGTGAGGCATGAGAGAACTGGAGAGTTGTTTCCGGGCTGCGATTTGAGTCTTCTGAAACGTCACTTCTTCACCGAGCGTGTTTCGATAAATCTCATAACCCGCCGAACGGAGCAAAATACCCGTAAATGTGCCACCGTCTTCCAATTCGAGATAGGTTGCGTAGTACTGAGGCGCTACATCGCGGTTTGGCTCCACGATCGATTGCAGGATCTGCGAGCGTGCTCCTTGCCGCGCGATGAGCGTGAGATCGGGGCCAACGACACCACCACGGCCATCGTAGCGATGACATTGACTGCAGGAGATCGAACCGGAATGAAAGAAGATGCGACGTCCCGATTCCGCGTCGGCGGTCCCTGGCAATCGTTCGATGGCTTGCAGAAGTTGCGAGGCGTCTTCCCATTTGACCGGGTGCAGGTTCGATCGATCCAGGAGAACTCGCAAGGCCTCGGTCCGCACTCGAGGTGCGTCGTCATGCTGCAAGGCTTGGATCGCTTCCCGCTGTACAGGCAAAAACCGACCAACCAAACCCGCCAAAGCTTCAGCGCGAGTATCCTCCGCGCGCTGAGGGTCCGAGGCGATTTGCAACAGAAGGTTTTCCGTCGTCTCGGAACGCTTCATGGCAATCGTTCGCACGATTTCGAGTTCGAGATCAGCTCCGCCACGCGTATCCGCGCCAGAGGCATCGAGCATGTTCACAAGAAACTCGTCGGTGAGTTTTGGATGATTGGGAGGAATCAACCGCATTGCATACCGTTTGACTCCCGGACTGACGTTGGGATCCAAGATCCGAGCCACCCAGGGTTCGGCATCGGTGATCCCAGCGCTGGGTTTTCCCCGAAGTGTATTGGAGGTCGCAACGACCGCTTCGAACAATCGGTACGACAGATCCGGTTGTTCGAGCAGCGCTTCGACCTTTGGCAGGTACTGCGTAAAGACCGCGTCGGAAATCCATCGCAAGCATTCGAAGCGAATCTCTGGATCGGGATCGTTCCACAAGAGATTGACCCATCGAGGGTCGTTAAGGTTGTCTCGTCGGAGGGATACGAGGGCCCAGACGCGCTCGTCGGTTGAGAGTTGCTGAAACTGTTCCGGTGACCAACGGCGGACGATTCGGCTGAGAGCCGATAGTGAGGCATCGGCCAAGTAGCGATCGGCGCCCCGAATCTGCTGGAAGAGTTCGTCGGTTTGAAGCTTACCTCCACCCTTGCGTAATCCCGCAGCTAGTCGGGTTACGCTGTTTGGCTCGGCACGATCGGATTGAATCCAAGCCGCTTGGGTTGGATCGATCGTCATTTTCCAAATGCGGCCCTTGCCGTTGACTTCGTACGATTCCGAGCCCCAATCCGCGATGTAGAACTCGCCGTTTGGACCGCGAGCCATGCCGACAGGTCGGAAGGCTTGATGCCCTCGGATCAATCGTTGCCGCTCCGAAGCGAGGCTGGCTCCATTCCAATGGAGCGGGTAGTAATCGATGGTCCTGTCGGACCAGGACGGGATCATCACTCCGCCACCCAGTTCGACAACCGCGCAGGGGCCTTCGCCGCAGGCGGTGATCATCCCTAGGGTTCCACGCAATTCGCCATTCCAAGCGATAAAGGGATGGACTGGAGCGCTGCCGTAGACGTATTGAAAACCATAGTCCGCTCCTTCGACCACATGGAGCAGGCGGCACGGCGGTCGATCGCCGGGATCGTTATCGGCCGCGAGGATCACTCCATCATCGCGCACATGCAACCCGAAGGGATTCCAAAATCCGCGGGCGACGCGGCGCAGCGATCTGCCATTTGCCGAGCAGCGGAATACGCCTCCTT
>JBKDPB010000099.1:0-6467 GCA_046342615.1 Planctomycetota bacterium
CCTCTAATCCGGGGCGAGGCGCGATTGCTGCTCGACCGCATCGAAGACTTCGAGTCGCTTCGCACGCGATCCCTGTCGATTCAGCCGCCACCGTCACCGACGGCTCCACCGTTGACCGAAGCCGTCCCGCCGCGCGTCGCAGGCTCGGGTTCCGAAGCCTCCGGTTGGTTGGTCAGCATCGTAACGTCCCTCCCTGGTCAACCGGAATTCGCGATCACCGATGATGCCGGAAAAGTGCTCGCCTATGTGCGACCGACCACCGGTCTCAATCTCCGACGCTATGTGCAGCAAACGGTGACCGTGTATGGAACGCCCGGGTACATTCCCAACCTCGCCGCAAAGCAGATCATCGCCGAACGAGTCGTGCGCCTGCGCTAGATCTTCCGCGCGCACCGTGCATCGAGGCGAATTGATGCAAACGCTGCGCGAGCTGGATCGCAGGACGCCACGAGAGCTCGCGCTCGGTCGATTCCGTGTCGCACGTCCACCCGTCGCAACTCGCCTCCCGAATCTTGTCGGGATTGAAGGTGCTGCGCCGCCCCATCCAGCGACCCGCTTGTTCGCTCATCCACGCCGCACTCCAGACGATCGGCAGCGGGATGCGCAAATGGAAAACGCGCTTTCGACCCAAGCCCCCGGCCATCAGCACGGCGAACTCCGCGAGAGTGATGAACTCCCGATCCGATACAAAGTACACCCCGCGGCCACCCTCCGCATGCGGCTCGGGACCCACACACGTCCGGCCGTGGATCGCCGCAGCCAAAATCGCATCGATCAAATCTTCGATATGCACAAACCCGATTCGGGGATCGTGAAAACCAGCCATCGGATTGATGCCCCATCGAGCGATCGAATCGACCAAGCGCATCAACTCCTGATCCCCCGAACCAAAGACGATTCCAGGCCGAAGGATGGTGACAGGCACGCGATCGCAAAACGCCAACGCAGCCCACTCCCCCTCCAGCTTCGTCTGCCCATAGTTCGAAACCGGTTGGGCCCGATCCGACGGCGCTCGATGCCGAGTTCCATCGCTCGGACCCGCCGCGGACAAGGAACTGATGTAGATCAAACGGGGCGGATTGGAGTTCTCGCTGCAGGCTTGCGACAGGGCCCGAGTGATATCTCGATTGACCTGGAGCAACTCGGCTCGCGTTCCGGCCGTCGCACCCGCCAAATGGATCACGGTGTCGACTCCGTCCACCGCGCGACGCCAGTCATCGGCTCGGCTCATCGGACCTTCGTGCACATGCAACCCCGACAACGCGGGAAGCCGACCGCGTCCACCCGGCCTCACGGCGACACGAACATCGGAGTTCATGCGGTGAAATCGTTCCAGCAAATGCTTGCCGATAAAACCGGTTCCGCCGGTTATCAAGACTCTAGCAAGCGGCGCAGGAAGGAGATTCGACTCCCTCCGGGAAACCGATGCGACAGGTGATTGATTTTCAACAAATGGCGACATGATGCGAACATCCGATCCTGCGATCTCCTTATCGGACAACCCACTCAGGACCGCTTTATTGAAGCCAAAATTGCCGAGGAATCAAGCCTGACGGGATGTACCGCCCCCCTTCGCAGGTTCGGGCCCCGCCGAGGCAGGCAGATAACGGATCAGCAGCCCCAGCAAAATCATGCACCCGCCAACCCAAGTCCACCAAGGGGTCGGCTCGTAGTCGGGCTCCCCGCCCCGCACCAAAACCAGCCACACCGGAAGAAAAACCGGCTCGAGCAGGGTGATCAGCGACGCGAGGTGGCTCGGCGTCGTCTTGAGCCCGCGCGCGAACAACAAATACGGAGTCCCCATTTGAATGATGCCGATCCCGGCCAACAGAAACCACATGGCTCCTCGCGGCCACCCGACTCCGCTGTGCCAGACCAAAGGCCACATCAGCAAGGCGGTCACCATATGGTTGAGCGCGATCAGCCAGGCTGGATCATGCGAGCGCAGGGATCTCAGGCTCAAAATCACCCCGGCATAACACATGCCGGAAGCGATCGCCAACCACGGCGCCCACCACGAGCTTGGGCTCGCGGCCACCGACATGGCGTTTTGCATCGCCAGGATAAATACCACCCCGCCGATGCACAGCCCGAGCATCCACCAATCCTTGGTCAGCGTCGGTTCGCGAAACACCAGCGCCGCGACCAACATCACCCAACCCGGCGCTAAATTCTGCAACCAAATCGCGTTCTCGGGAGGCCCACCCACCAACGCGGTCAGGTAAGTCCAATTCATCAACGCAAAACACGCTGCCATGGGTATCATCCGCCAATCCCAACTGACGCGTCGTACCAGCGGCACCAAAATCACCAAGGCGAAAATCGCTCGCCACAAAGCGATGGCAGCACCTCGATGCTGGACCGGCCATGCATCGAACAGCGGCGATCGGGCAAACAGCGCGCTGGTGCTCCACAAGATGGCCGCCGAGGCGCACAGGAACGGGCCGAGCCACGTCCATTGAAACCCGGTTTCCTGGGTAGACCTCTCCTGCGACGCTGCCATGCACCTACTCGATCATTCATCCAACTGAATCGTGATGGGCATGCTCGCCCGCACCACCTGGTCGTCCTCGTTCAAGACAACTCCCTGCAATCGCACCGGGCCATAGCCCAGACGCTTCGGGTCCAGCTCGAATACGGGCTGGTCGCTCGATTGTTTCGCAACGATCTCCCAATCATGCCGAATCGCAATCGAGCCGGTCTGGGGCGGATTCGTCAACGTGATGCGAAGCGTCTCATTCTCGTTGGCTACCCAGCGCTCAGGACCCTCGATCGCGATGTCGGACTCCGACGGACCGGTCATGACCCAGACGGATTGCTCGAAACGATGCTCGAGCGGCTTGGGGCCACGGGCCACCAGTCGCCATTCCTGCGCGCCTTGATCGGCGTCGGCAACCTCCACCCGCACGCGATTTTGAAAGACGGAATCGCTCCGGGGCATGCCGTCCACCAGCCAGGTCAGCCGCACCGCGTCCGAGGTGGCTTCGGCTTCCGATACCACCAACTTCAAATTCACCACTCCGGAGACTCGATCTCCAGATTTGATCCCTTGAATCATGAATTTCGGAGGCTCCGCAAACGGTTGACACAGCGGATCGCCCACGATCAGCAACTGATAGGGGCACAGAACCGATTGGTAGAACGCCTCGGCGGCCGTCAGGCCTTGGGCATAGTAAACATGCATCATCGGATGGGGGAACTTGTTTTGAATCGCGTACGGCTCCGTCACGGTGCCACTGCTCGCTGCCGCACCGTTTCGAAGAAACTCCGTCAACTTGGTTTGGCCTGGATCGGTCATGGCGCCCCCGGTACTGGTCAAGCTCTCGGCGATGGAGCCGGGCAGCAACTGGGCGCGGGTCTTTGGCCAGTCAAAGAGGGCGGTGCCCATCATGACGCCGTTGCACTTCTGGGCGAAGCCCGGCAAGGATTCCTTGATGACCCGCACATTCATCTTCATGTTCTGCAGCTTCTCGACCGCAATCGCGAAATTGGGCTCCCTGGCCTTCGATCGCACATCGTCGGTGTTGGTGTAGAAGACGGTACCGATCGGTCGAGAGTAATCGGCCAGGGCGCTCCGCTCCAAATGAGCGATCGCTTCCGGCATCGTAATCCCCTTGTCCCGCGTCACACTCAGCATCATCGACAAGAGATAGGATATGCCCTGGGTTCGATTGAGCGAGTCGAGCGTATTGGGAGCATAAAAGCGTCGAGCATCAAAGCCGCGGGTCGGCAGGTAGCGAAAGTCGTCGTTGGGACAACGGCTTACCATGCGTTGAAACTCGGCATCCTCCTTGAGCGATTCGAACGCGGCATCGTTCATGATCTCCTTGCGGTAACGCCACCCGTCTCGAATGGCGCTCGACAAACGCGCCTTGGCCTTGTCCTTGTTCCCAGCCAACGCCCATTGGCGGGCCGCAAGGTAGTCGAGCGGGAACGTGTTTGCCACCGACTCCCGAAATGCCTCAAAGCCCGCTGCGGCTCGCTCGTGATCCTTGTTCTCCAACCACTCCGACAGCTCCTTGCGTTCCTCGCTCGTCCCGCTGTACACATTGAGCAAAACACCCCCCTCGCGACCCGCAAACCAGTTGGCCTCAAAGCCGATGTAGTTTGGATCCTTGGTCATGACCCAGCGGTAGAAATAGGTCAAGCCGTTGATCGAGCCCACCGGAGTCAAGTACTTCGACCGGTCCTGCAAAACCCGCAAGTCGGGATCGAGCGTTACTGCGGTCGGCATATCGCAGGAATACGCAATTCCTTGGATCGTCGGCGCCAAACCCCGAGCATCGATCTCCTTGATCACCGGACCCAAGATCAAGTCGCGAAACTCGTCCACGCTGATCTGATCTCGGTCAGGAACCGAACGCAACACGATCACGTTGCGGAGCGGAACCTTCCGCAGCCCGCAGAAATGATTGGCCAGAGTACGCGAATTCACCGAATCGCCGTTGACCACCACCACCCACTCCGACGGACCCGCTCCCGCCCAAGCCATACCCCCTTGGATGATTAGCCCGACTAATGCAATCAGGAGTGGTAGGAGCCAGGAGGTTGAGGAGGGGCGGGGCTGGGAGGTTGGAGGGGGGGAATTCATGGCATTGGGAAGCTTGGGAGTGCGAACCCCTTCAAAATTTGAGGGAATTTGTTAGGATCCGATGGATCGAGTCCATTCATGGTATCCGAACCGTCGCTTGGCAGAGAGCGTTTTGGTCGGGTATTGAGAAATTCCTGGTACGCTTAGTTAATGGAGGTGCTGGGATTGCGGACAGACGAAGATGCAAGTGCGCCGTCATTGGCGCACCCACCCACGCGAGAGCGTAGCTCAGTCGGTAGAGCAAAGGACTTTTAATCCTTGGGTCGAGGGTTCGAATCCCTCCGCTCTCACTCGCGAAAAACACTTGAAAACCCCGCTTTTCCTTCGGGAAACCGGGGTCATCGTGGCACGACGCTCCGCCGTCGTGACCCTCTCTTTCGCAGCATCTTCTCGCCCACTTTCGTGCGAAAAAGCACCCCGCGCGCTGTAGTTTGCGCTGTAGGCACCGGGGCGGGAATCATGCGATCCAAAGCTCCCACCCGAACCATCCTGCCACGAATCGATTCACCAGGCACGGCAGTTTGCTCTCTGCGTCTTTGCGTCTCCGTGAGAGGGATTGCCTATTGATTAGCCGCAATGCGCTTGCATCCGGTTCCCGTTCGTAGTACCGGCTTAAGCCGGCGGCTGTTTGCTCCCGTCGTAGCACGACGCTCCGCCATCGTGATTGTCACCGCGTCGCCGATACGCCCTAGATGGATTGTTTCAGCGTTTACGTTAATCTCGATCAACCCAATATCGATCTGTTCTACTCGTGTGAGCAATTGCAAGGATTTGGACGTGTCCCTGTTTCGCGTAAAATACGCAGATGTAGGGAAATCCGGCCACGCGACCATATTGAAAGTCGAGATGGATTTTTGCGAATCGGTTCGGATCAGATTCAATATCCTGCAAGAGGAGTGATAGGGTCCGATGAAACCGTTTGGCGACGGCGGGCGATTTGGCGAGATACCAATCTAGTGCCTCTTCGATTTCGGTCGCTGCTTCGGAGCAGAATCGAATCATTTGTGGAGCTTGCCTTGAAGCTTTCGTTGGATTTCTTCCCAGGGGATTCCGGGAGCGGGGTCATTCGCTCTGCGCTCTAGTTCTTTAAGAAAATCGGGGTCTTCTATTGAGAGGCCGGGTGGTGTGCCTGGGAGAGAATCCAGCAACTCGGTGGCCAATCGGATTCGGTCGGATTCCGGCAAGGAGAGCGCGGATTTGAGAACATCATCATGGGCCGTGGACATGGGAGACTCCGAGGGAGGGATCGATTCATCACCCGAGCATTCTAATACAGGCGCTAGGTGGAGGAAAGCATTACCGCGTTTCCCGTTCGTAGTACCGGCTTGAGCCGGCGGTTGTTGGGATGTTCCCCTTCGATCCCTAAACCACTGATGAACGCTGATACACACTGATGGAGGAAGAGACTTGGGTGGCAAGTCCCCGAGGCTCCGCGAAGGGCGTGTTGTGGCTGGTATCAATTCGCTGGTACCAACTGGAACGCGTGTTCATCCGTCGTTACTTGAAACACCCCAACCGGACGGAACGCGTCACGCAATCTTGCCACCGCTTCCGCCTCCGACCCTGGGAACAAATGCCCGTATCGGTCGAGCGTTAACTTGATGTCGGCGTGCCGCATCACAGACTGGATCGTTTTGACATCTGCCCCCGAGTGGATCAACCAAGTCGCACACGTGTGACGGAGCGAGTGGAAATCGATCCGCTCCCCATCGCTGTCAACCGACTGCAGAAAGTCGCACTCGTCTGCCTCCAATCGTTCCTGGGGATCGTCCTTGGTCTGGAGCCAAGCCTGCCGAGCCGCTTCCAGATCTTCCCGCAGCATGTCCGGCATCGTGCAGGCATGAGGCAAATCGAAGACGAGCGCTCCTTTCAGTTT
>JBKDPB010000100.1:0-10008 GCA_046342615.1 Planctomycetota bacterium
ATGGAGCAAGGAGCATGGAGCATTGAGCACGGAGCAAGGAGCAAGGAGCAGTGAGCAGAGAGCAGTGAGCAGAGAGCAGGGAGCAGAGAGCAGGGAGCAGAGAGCAGGGAGCAGAGAGCAGGGAGCAGAGAGCAGGGAGCAGGGAGCAGGGAGCAGGGAGCAGGGAGCAGAGAGCAGGGAGCAAGGAGTCTGCCACGGGCGGATCGGTGACGCCGTGGGAAGGGGACGATGATCGCGCCCTTCGTCCCTCGGTCGCCAAGGCGTGTGTGCCGATCTCGGTGCCGCCTCCTAGGCACTCTCTGGGCCGGTTCGCCGGTCCTGGGGCAACACCCAGCGATCATTCAAGTTTTTTGCAAAAAAATCGCGGTTGCCCGACAGAAACGGGAGAGGTTCGTTGCTTCAATAGGTAACCTTGAACAGGTCCTGCTCGTCGTTGGATGCTCGCGGACATCGTCGGCGGCGCGACTTCGGCAACGAGGCAGAAACGATGCGACCTAGTGTTTCGGTGGAGGGTTAACCGATGGCCAACAATCTCATTGTCGTCCTCGAGGGTGAGGAATCCCAGTTCGCGCTGCAAATGGTGGATCGCTCCAAGCTGTACGGCAAGCGAAAGCGGTTGAATCTGGATCCGTCGGGCGCGGTTTGTACTCGAGCAGAACTGACCGACGATGGCCAGTTCCTGGTCCGGTCGGGAATGACTGCCCAAGCTTACTTTGACGAAGATTTCCGTTGGATTCCCCGGGGAGATCTGGTGGGGGTCAATGCGCGCGGCGAGGCGGTTCCCAAAGTGCCGTCGACCCTGGGCGTGCCGCAGGCTCTGGTCGGCCCCATCGCACCGGAAGACGTGTTTGATCTCGAAGTCGAATCGGTCTACCACCTGACCCCCGACGCCATCTCTGGCAAGTTGGCTGAGGCGTTGGAACGGGGCGACATCTACCGCTGCGTCTTCAACCACCGCGCTGACTACCATGCCGTGCAAGCCCTGTTGCTCAAGAATAGCGAAGGGTTCTTCGCGATCGTCGGCTCCCCCGCCGCCACGGTCTGGTGCGAGCTCCAGGAGTTTGCCACCGATACCGGCACCGAAGAGGACGACGGCGACGACCTCGACTTTGACATGTTCTAATCTTGCCCCGGATGTTCCGCATATTCAAAAGGAACGGTTCATGCAAACCTTACACCTGATGAACTCCGACAAACGCAATGCATCGGTTGCGATGAAGAGCGTTGTCTACAAGTCCGACATCCGGCTTGGGCTCCCCGGTCGGCAGCTGCTGTTTGTCAAGTATTTTCAAGCGACCGACGAAGGACTTCACGAGTCCCTGGTTCGATCCCTCGGGCACGACTATGGGCAGGCCCTCATCGATGGTGACCCCGAAGTCAATATGGAGCTCGTCGGCCGCACGGTCGGGCCGACCAACACGGTCTACCTGACCTCGACCGGCGATGTCATGAACGCAGCGCCCAGGCTGGTCGACGTGGTCTATGCCCCCGATGGTTCCGAAAAGGAACGCAAGGCCGCCGAAGATATTCCCTCCAACGTCCGGGACGAGATCCCGGTTCGCTGGACGGGCAAGAAGTTCCCGAAGGCCGAGGCGGTTCGACGGTTTGCATTTCGACGCACCATCCAATTGCAGCACACCGATGGATTGACGTTCGATTTTCTGTTCGCCATGGCCAAGGAATTGCACGATGAGAAGGTGGTGGTCTTGATGGCGGGGGGCGAGTCGGGCAAGGAGCCGTTGATCCTCCAGGCCAACGGCGTGCCCTACCGAGGATTCCTCGAAGGCCGAATCGACGGCAATCGTTACCAGCTGCTTCTGCACCTGAGCAATATGGAATTGAAGGTGCCCGGCAACCCGAACGCGTCAGCCAGCTAATATTTCCCAGAGGAAACCTCCCGATGGATATGATTCGACTCGATGCCGCGACTCCTTTTGGCACGGGGGTCATCACCGACTATAGCTGTGTCAGCAACACGAATCTCATGAATATGATGATCCGGTATCGTCGCATGGTCGCTGGCGGGTATCAGGCGGTGACAAGCGAGGAGATCGCCGATCATTTCATGGGTGGTCGTTTCTTTGTCTCGCCGAAGATTGATGGCGAGATTTGGTTCCTAGTGCTCGACGGGAACGATGCATGCATGGTCAGCCCTCGAGGCCGTGTGATCCACGGCTCGATCCCGTTGCTGGAGGAGGCTCGGAGTTTCGCCCCGCGGTGTGTCGGAACGACGATCATCGCGGGCGAGCTGTTCGCTGCCAACAAGACCGCGAGACCGCGGGTTGGCGACGTCGCAATGCTGTTCGGCGGTGGTGCCGCGGCCCAAGTCGAGGCGCTGGGCTTCGCACCCTTTGACTTGGTCGCCGGTGGCGATGGCCAGGGCGTCATGCCCTTGAACTCCTACGAGGATCGGCTGGCGGTGCTGACGCGATTGTGCGAGGGGGGCAAGCGGGTGACGCCGGTGAAAACCGAGGTCGTCGGGGCCGCGAGCGACATCGTCACGTTGTTCGCCGATTGGGTCACCGATGGAAAAGCGGAAGGTCTGGTGGTTCGCTCGAGCAGCGAACGGATCTACAAGGTCAAAGAGGCGATAACCATCGATGCTGCGATCATCGGCTACACCCTTCGAAGCGAGGATCCCAATCAGGTCCGATCGATTTTGTTCGCCTTGATGCGCGAGGATGGGATGTACCAGATCCTGGGACCGATCGGAAACCTGGGTGACGACGATCAGCGCGTGAAGCTTATGGAGTTGTTGGTCGGGACCGAGAGCATGTCAGACTATCGTCACGCGAGCAGCAGCGGCGAGTTGTATCGATTCGTTCGCCCAACGCATGTTGCGGAGATCAAGGTTTCGGATCTGCAGAGCCAGGATTCCAGCGGTCAGCCCGCGAAGCGGATGGTACTCAAATTCGAGAGCGATCGCTGGGAGTCAGTCCGTCTGATGCCGGGCGTGTCGATGATCCATCCGGTTTTCCTTCGGATGCGACCGGACAAACAAGTCAACGTCGCCGACGTGCGGATTTCCCAGGTCACCGACCGTTGTCACCTCCCGGACGTGCAATCCAAAATCACGGTCGCGGACCTGCCGAAAAGCGAATTGATTCGGCGCGAGGTCTACACCAAGAAAACCAAGGATCAAGTGGCGGTGCGGAAACTGCTGGTTTGGAAGACCAACAAGGAGTCGATCGATCCGAGTTATCCAGCGTTTGTCGTCCACTTCACCGATTACAGCGCGGGCCGCAAGGAGCCTCTAACCCGCGAGGTCCGGCTCGCTCCCACCCATTCCGCTGCGATGCAGATCGCCGAGGGCATGCTCGAGGAGAACATCAAAAAAGGGTGGGAACGGGTGCAACCAAGCTAAATCGCAACTGAATTGCAAATCCAATACCATGCGTTGGCGCCCGAGGGTCTTCCGATCGGATCGGATTTTCATGTCCTTGGCTTCGATACCCATGCATCCCGAGGACGAATCTGCTATCCTGCAAACCGACGCTTAGTTCGACACGGTCTCCATTCTCTCTGGTGCTCGGATACTCGACACCGTGACCATCGACCTCAGCGCGAGAAACAAGTTTCGTTCGATGTCTCATCTCGACCCAAGATCGTGAGGTACAACCGTGAAAAAGAAAGCAGCCAAAAAAGTCGTCAAGAAAGCCAATGCAAAAAACGCGAAGGGTACGAAGAAATCGATTGCCTACGCGGGATCAACGCTCGTTGTTCCCTGCGATTGCGATGGGCGTCAACATATTCCGCGACTAGACCTTCCGGACGCATTGCAACTTGTCGATATTACGCGACTACCCACTCGAGCAGGAACGAACACGATCGCCTTTGAAGTCAAGATAAAGCAAGGCGTGACACAGATCGACCTTCGATACTTCGGTTTCCAAGTTTATCGAGTGGATCCCTTCGGCACCATAGACCATTTCCGAATCCGATTCACGCCAGTGAATGGTTCGCTTACGACTGGCAGGTTGGAATGCACCCCCGAGGTAATTCCCCCCGAGGGAGATCTAGCCGTACGGGATGACGGCGAAATCGTGATCACCGTTATCACAAAAAAGACGGTTTAACCGTGATCGCCCAGCAACCAACCGTAGACGTGCTCGCGAACCAGAGCCTGCAGGCCTCAATTTTTCTCTTCCAGAATAAACTCCTTAAGTAACGGGGAATTTGGCTTGGCATCTGCAAAGTTTTGGCGAGCTTCGGCGTGTTCTCTCTCGGCTTGAACGCGAGCTTCGGCTTCATCGCCCGCGGTTGCGATTGCGACGCGGGCGGTGGCGAGATTGAGCGCCAGTTCGGGCTCTTTCCTCGTATCCGCCTCGCCAAATGTTTCCGCGAATCGATGTTCGGCCCGTTTCAATGCTTCGCGTGCGTTTTCGAGGGATCCCTCGGCAACGTAGCGGGCTCGATCGCACTCGACCAAGACAAACAAGCGGTCGAGCAATCGGGTCGTCGGGTTGTCGTCCCGTTTCTCGATAAGCTGCATCGATTTCTCGTAGATCGAATTGGCATCAGCCGTTTTTCCTTGCTTCAGGTAGACCAGATGCATCTCCCGATAGGCTCGCGCGAGCAGATTCGTGCCCGAAGCGAGCCCGATTTCGAATCCTCGGATTCGCATGGCTGTGCGCGAAGCTTCGTCGTACTGTTTGAGAGCGCCCTCGAAATCGCGTTCGATAATCATGCAACGTCCATGCAGTAGCACCGCTGTGGTATAGAACATGAGACCAGCAGCCAATTCCTGATTCGTTGGATCATCGGCAACTTCTCCGTTGCTGGCGCCCCGCTTGCTAGAGACGAGCGGTTCGAGCGCGCGGAGCGCTTTTACCACCACTGTTTTCGCGGTTGCGATCTCTCCTTCATCGAACTGGATATCGGCAAATTGGACTTGGCTCCTCGCGTAGGCGATGGTCGGCGGCAAGATGCCCCGGTTACGCATCATGTAAGCTTCCGCCAGCGGTGCGATCTTTCGGTTCAATGCCACAGCGGCCTGCGACCCCTCGGTTCGGTTAATAATTTCACACAGGTAGTAGTATGCCGAGCATTCGTACGCATCCCATTCGTCACGAATCTCCGGATCCTTGTTCCGATATTCCATGGGGACGGATTCGATCCAATGCAAAATCGAACGGTAGTGATCGATCGCGGTAGGGTACGCCCCCTGCAACCGGTCGATGTTCGCCAGCCGCAATGTTGTCCGCACTAAGTCTCCTTTCACCGCGTGATCCTCGGGACGCGTCTTCAGCAGCTCGGTGATTTCCGCAATCACTTGTTCAAGCATTTCGTGGCGTTTTTCCTCCATGCCAGGGATCTGTGCCAAATAGTTGTCTCCGATCTTTTCCACGACGCTCTCGATGGCTCTCGACGCTAACTTGCGGCTGTCGATCGCACGCTCCTCCGAGGCCCGGGCCTGGTCCCGTTCCGCCCGCACCCGTTGGTTCATCCAGGCCAAGCCCAAGGTCAGGCCGGTCAGCAAGACGATCCCGCTCGCCAAAGCCGTCAAGTGCTTGCGGCCCCAACGCTCCATCCGTCTGAGAATTCCCTCGGGATACGCGCTGACCGGATCTCCGGCGATCCAGCGATCGATATCTTCGGCAAGGTCGCTTGCCTTCTGGTAGCGATCCTCGCGCTGCGCGGCCATGGCTTTCATGCAGATCGCTTCAAGCGCCTTGGGGATATCGGTGCGCAATTCCCGAGGTGGGGTGAAACGATTCTCTCGAACGAGATCCGCGTAGTCAGCATCCCCGTGCCAATTCAGGCCGGGGTACGGTGCTCTGCCGATCAAGATGGTGTAGAGGGTCGCACCCAGACCGTAGATATCCGAGCGGTGATCGACCAGGTCGTTCAACCCCTTGGCTTGTTCCGGGCTCATGTAATTCAGCGTGCCGCGGAACTGCCCTTGTGCCGTCGGCTGGCTGCCTGAATCGAACACATGGGAAGGGATCATCTGCGATTGCGAGATGTCATCCGATCTGGACTCCGTATTCTTCACCAACCCCCAATCCACCACGATCGTTTCGCCATACCGGTCGATCATGATATTCGAGGGTTTGAGGTCGCGGTGGAGCAAACCATGCTGAATATATGCGTATTCGACGGTGTTGCATGCGTCGATCAAATGCCGGAGCAACGTTCGGATGCGTTGAAGGAACGCTTCTCCGCGGAGTTGTTCATGGTTGATTTCTCGGATGGCGTTCGACATGTTGCTGCCGCGGATCAGGCGCATCGCGTAGTACGGCCGACCATCCTCGAACTCGCCGATCGCATAGACCGGGACGATCCCGGGGTGATCGAGTAACCCCGTGATCTTGGCTTCAGTGATGAATCGAGCCCGGTAATCGGGGTTCATCTCATGCTCTGGGCGAATCTCCTTGATCGCCACCGTGCGATCCAACTCGCGATCGTAGGCTTCCGAAACGATGCCCAAACCGCCATGTCCGATCTCCCGCTTGATCTTGAATCGCTGGGACTCCGACCGCGTTGGCATGATCGATTTGGTTTCCGTCAACTCGCGAATCCGAGCGCCCCACTCCTTGGGAAGACTCTGGTCCACCGTCTTCGATTCCAAATCGGCGGACGTCATGCCGATCGAACTGGCGTGCGATAGACTTTCCAGACTCTTATCGATCGATCCTGTTCGATGGATATGCTTCCGCACAATCTCGTCGATGGTGGATTTCATCGATTCGGTCATGAACCGTTTTTCCACAAAGATCTGACCGATCGGTTTCTCCTTCGCGAACATCCACGCTCCTGCCGCTTCGACCAACTGCGCCGAATCGATGAAGCCGATCTGGAGGGCCCACATGGAGAAAAGCAAGTTCTCGTCGCTGGAGGTTGTCATAGACGCGTAGGTCGAAAACGGAATCCCAAGGTCACCGCCGCCGAGGAAACATTCTACCCCAAAAAGGAGAAGGCTGCTGTCCCCGCAAATCCCCAGCGAATCCAGGCTGGGTACGCCGACGAAAAACGATATTCACTCGGGTGCATCGACTTGTTAGGGAATGCAAACCGAAGGGTTGAGAAATGAGGGACGGTGCTCGGAGACGAGAGTCCGCTGCAGGCTGATTTGCGTCGCGTTCCAGCTGACGAAAAAACAGATCGGAAGCGGAATGGCAGTGGACCGGATCCCCCGTTACGAATATCCACCCGCGCCGCAACGAGCGTCAACAAAGGATAAGCTCCTCTCGAATCATCCCGAGGCCAAGCTCTTGATCATCGATCCGATCATGGATTATCTCGGGCCAGCCACGAATAGCGACAAGGCAACGGACGTTCGAAGAGTTCTCTCTCCGTTGCGATCGTTGGCCGAGAGGCATCAAGTCGCGATCGCTGCGATGAATCACTTGAACAAGCAGGGCCGAGGATTGGCTCTTTTGCGTACTGAATGAAGGGCCGGTGAAGCTCTGGCAGAATTTACGCTCCTCCGCTGCGACGGACTTTGCGAGATCGATCCCTTCGCATATCGCGGCTTCGATCTGCGGACATACCGAAGAGATCGCCAAGGAGCATTACTGGACGGTCGAGGATGCCGACTTGGACAAAGTGATCGAGAAGCTCACTCCCGATCTGTCCCAAAAGTTAGCCATCAAGTTAGCCATCGACGATGTCTCTTGCGGTCCAGAGTCTTCCCTTGGTGGCTCAACCCTGAAGAGGGGTGAAACAAAAAAAGCCCAGGAGATCCCGGGCTTTGTCGCTCTTTGTCAATTTCTGTCTTCGGGTGGCTTTACCCTTAGAATGGGCGAAGAGGGAAGCGAATTGTTGCAAAGTTCCCAGGAGAATAGCGATCTTCTCAAGGAGTTAGCCCCAAAGTTAGCCCTATTCGACATTGAAGGACTTTGGAAGTCCCTCGAAGACAAGGAGCGAATCGTCGGCTTCCTGCTCTTGGCGAAGCTGGCCGGCTTGGGGGAGGAGATCCGCGATCGATGAATCGATCGGACTGTCGCGACGGGACCACGGACGGGACCACGGCTTCGATATGCCTTGCGAATCGCGGGGGCGAATAGTCTTATGAGGACTCGGAGACGTTGAGATTCTCAACGCGATCGCTTGGGAATCAGGATCGCTTGGGAATCGGGGTCGCTTGGGAATCGGGGTCGCTCTCCTCGAATCGGGATCCGTAGGAAAGGAAGCCTCGGATCCTGGGAGGGAGATCGGCGGATCGATCCGTCGGGAAAAGAGGATCCCTCCCGAGGGGCTGAGTCTCAAATATCTCTGAATAGGTTTGCGAGAATCGACTTCTTGCGATCCCTGGGGCCGAGGGCTTGGGTAGGGATCCTCTCACTTGTGCCGACGTCTGCAAACATCTGCAAACGAGTTGCCGATAGGATTCTCGGGGGGTTGTTGAAGCCTTGGGAATCGCTGATCTGCTCCCCCTCTGACAGAGTTGCTTTCTCGCAAATTTACTTGAGGGGCCTTGGGTCCTTCCTGGAGGCTTTCAAAAGCTGGCCCCAATGGGAACAACCTGGGGGCAATAGAGACTTTCTTTCGGGATCCCCTCCCCCTGTACAATGGGTCCTTCCGAGACCGATCTCAAACGGCTTGCCGAATGATTGCCACGATTCCCGAGAGAAAGTTAGTCGGTAGTTCTCTGGGGGCTTGGGGGCGATCTGTCTCGAGGCTCAAGGCTCAAGGGCTCAAGGGCTTGGGGGCGACGGGTGACGGGAAAGGCGAAACGGATACAATGGGCGAAATGGTAGGCGGTTAGCTCCCGCCGAACGATCTCCGAGGGCTCTCGTCCCATAGCGAAGCCCTCGGAGTATCGGCCTTCTGACGCCAACTATGGGAAGCTGCGATGACTTTTCGAGATGATGCAATCGAAGCTCTGATCCGCATTCAAGAGGAAGCGGAATCCTCGGAGGATCCTACCAAGGAACTCTACGGGGTCACCTATGATCTTTTGAATCGATTGAGACAACTAGACGGACTAGGCTTGAGTATCGCGAATCCTCATGTCAACGAACAAGATTGGGAGATCGGAGGGAATCTCCCTGTAGAGCTTTCTTGGGATTGTCTTGCTGCGAATATGAAGATCTACAACGAAGCTTACCCTTTGTTTCTTCGAGGGCAACTTCGGCTCCGGATCCTACAACAGATCCCGTCTGTTCACGCTGAAGTATGGCGAACCTACGCCAATAAACCCCGAGCAAAGACCTACATCGATGAAGCCCATGATTTGATCAACCGATTCATTCGTATGATTGGCAGGATATTAACGGACTTTGACTATGAAAAAGAGCGGACGAAAAAAGGGTTCTTAGAGGAATACAAGAAGCTTTCTTCGAGGTGGGGAATACGTGAATACTCGCTCTCCGATCTGGATGAATTGGAGTCTAATCTCAATTGGGAGTGGGGCTGTATTCTGGATCGACGGGAGCTTTCTCAACCGAATCGAAATTCCCCAAGGACGGATCCCACTACAACCCCCAGCAAAGCAAAGGGAAAAGGAGGTCGGCCTCGAAAGGGGAGCAAGTCCAACAAGGATCTTCTTATTGCAATCCTCTTGAAGCATCATCGGTACAACCTCCCAGGGAAGGACTTGAGTACCGATCCGATCTCGACGAAGGATGCTTGCAAACAACTAGAAAAGTCTTCGTCGGTTTTGAGTAATACTTGGCCGGCCATAAAGGAAGGCCTTACCTATGAGAAGTATCGGGTGATCTGCAGGAATTACCGAACCCTTGAGACCTTCCTCAAAGCGATCGATTCGCGGGAAGGTTATCTCGAACGGACGAACAACGAAGACGCGATCGGTTACGCTGAGGAATAGGCGTTTCCGTTTCATCCGTTTCAGTTTCTATCGGAAACGTCTCGAATTTTCTTTTCGTGTTCTTCCTTGTCTTTTCGTGTCTTTTCCTCTCGTTTCAGTTTCGAAAACTGCAACGGCAACTCCACAGGTGTAAGCCTTTGCGAAACGGTCGCTCAGGCGAAACATCACTTTGGGATAGGAGTTGTCGAAACGATGACGACACGAAGAAAAGTCGAGGCTCAATCTGGAGAGCTTCG
>JBKDPB010000101.1:0-4233 GCA_046342615.1 Planctomycetota bacterium
TGGCCGCATGACCTTGGATCACGAGACGATCAAAGCCGGCGTGCGCATGGTGGCGCCAACGCTGGCGATCCATACGGTGGCCGCCGGGGGCGGTAGCATCTGCTGGTTCGATGGCGTGCAACTGAGGGTCGGACCGCAGAGCGCAGGCTCGGATCCAGGTCCCGCGTGTTATGGTCGAGGGGGACCGGTGACCGTAACCGATTTGAATCTTCTATCCGGTCGTATCGATCCCGGTCGATTCCCCATCCCGCTCGACATGGAAGCCTCTCGCCTGCGAGTTCGACAATTATTCGAACAGGTTCGGATCCATGCATGGTTTAAGGATTTGGACGAGACCGCACTCATCCAAGGGCTTCGTCGCATCGCCAACGAACAGATGGCGGCCGCCGTCCGCGCGATTTCGATTCAGCAGGGAGCCGACCCTCGCGAACACGTCCTCGTCGGATTCGGCGGCGCCGCAGGTCAACACATTTGCGAAGTTGCCGAACTTCTCGGCATGCAACGTATTCTCGACCATCCCGACGCGGGGCTTCTGAGTGCCCTGGGGATGGGGCTGGCTCAGATCCAACGGACCAAGACGCTCCCGATCTATCGACTCTTGAATGACATCGCGATTCAGGAGCTGATGGGTCGCCGCGAACAACTGCGAGATGACCTATCGGAACAGATGCTCGCCGAAGGAATCGCGGACCAAGCCCTACGATGGACGTTCGAGGCGGCTATGCGCTACCGAGGCACCGAAGGTGTGCTCCGCCTGCCTTGGGACGGTGGCGATCTCGCCGATCTTCGAACGACTTTCGATCGCGAGCATCAGCGGCGTTTCGGTTCCATGCGTCCCGACCAACCGTTGGAACTCCTCGAGTTGTGGGGGCAAGCGTCTTCGAGCCAGCCCGAACTCCCAGCCTCGCTGTCCAATCCGAGCCGCAACGAGGGCAAGCTTTCCATCGGCGACCGCATCACCGGCCCGCGATTGATTCAGCGACTGGGGAGCACGACCTGGATCGATACCGGCTGGACCGCAACCGTGCTCGCAGATGATTCGCTTGCGATCGAACGGTCGGAACATGTGGATGCGCCGAAGCTGCAATCCGATGCGGAAAGCGTGGACCCCATTTTGCGGGAGGTTGTCGCGCAGCGCATTGCGGCCATTGCCGACCAGATGGGGATTGTACTGGAGCAGACTGCGATCAGCGTCAACGTAAAACAACGTCGGGATTTCAGCTGTGCAGTGTTTGATGCTCGCGGGGAATTGATCGCCAACGCGCCGCATGTCCCGGTCCACCTGGGAGCCATGAGCGAGACGGTCAAGGGAATGATCCAGCGGTTCCCGCAGATGAGGGCCGGGGATTGCTTTGTGACCAATGATCCGTACTGCGGCGGGTCGCATTTGCCGGACATCACGGTCGTGACCCCCGTGTTCTTGCTCGAAACAACTTCGAACGCGGATGCCTCGCCTCAGTTCTTCGTCGCATCGCGAGCCCATCACGCCGAAGTCGGCGGGATCGCGCCCGGATCGATGTCACCGAATTCGAAACGGCTCGGGGAGGAGGGAGTGTTGATTCCGCCGATGCACTTGGCTCGAGCGGGCGAGGATGGCTCGGCGGAGGTCGAGCGACTGCTGAGATCGGCCCCGTATCCTTCCCGATCGGTGGCGGAGAACATGGCCGATTTGGCGGCCCAGCAATCTGCGAATGCTCGAGGGGCTGTGGCCATGCGGGAGTTATCGGACAGCTTCGGCGTCGAACGCTTGGAGAGAATGATGCGATCGGTCTTGGACGCGGCCGAGGAAAAGACGCGGCAATGGATCGCGACGTTGGAGGATCGCGAGCGGAGATGGGTCGACTGGATGGACGACGGCAGTCGTATCGAGATCCAATTGCAGAAATACCTGCGGGATGGCAAACCGCATCTGCGTGTCGATTTCGCGGGGACTGGACCTGCGAGCGCGGGCAATCTCAACGCGAATCCCGGGATTGTGACGGCCGCAGTGCTCTACTGCATTCGCTGTGCGATCGACGACTCCATGCCGTTGAATTCAGGGGTGCTCCGCGCCGTGGATCTCATCATCCCCGAGGGGATTTTGAGCCCCAAAGGAACCGGGGCCAAGGACGATTGGCCTGCGGTTGCCGGGGGGAACGTCGAAACCAGCCAACGCGTGGTGGACTGTTTTTTGGGAGCCTTGGGCTTGGCCGCAGCCAGCCAGGGGACGATGAACAATTTCCTGTTTGGCAATGCCTCGTTCGGGTACTACGAAACGATCGGCGGGGGGAGCGGCGCGACATCGCACGCGCCGGGGGCGGATGCAGTGCATACCCACATGACCAATACGCGCTTGACCGACGTCGAGGTTTTGGAAAGCCGCTATCCGGTGCGACTGGTCGAGTTTGGGATTCGGCGTGGAAGCGGTGGAGGCGGCCAGCATCGCGGTGGCGATGGCATGGTGCGCCAAATTCAGGCGCTCGAGTCGCTCGAGGTATCGCTGGTGACCAGTCGGCGGGGGCCTTACCCGCCATTGGGTCTCGAAGGGGGCGAATCGGGGCAACTGGGCAGCAACACGTGGATCGGCTCCGACGGCCAGCGTCGCGTCCTACCGGCGTCGTGTCAAATCCGAGTCCATGCAGGAGAATCGATCCGGATCGAGACCCCCGGCGGTGGCGGTTATGGTGCGATCGAGGGTTTCGCGATGATCCGTTAGTTAGCGCGAATGGCCCAAGACCCTCAGCCAGTAATTCTATCGACGATCTAATCGACACTTATTCGTGTCACCAGAAACAACGGCGGGAGGATGGAGTGAACGTTGGCGGAGGAGCGGCCGCTACGGCTTCTGTTCTTCGCGAGGCGCCCGCCAAATGCGAGCTGTCTTATCCCAACTGGCGGAAGCCAACCGCGTGCCGGTAGAGTCAAACGTGACGGTTTGAATTTGGTCGGCATGTCCTCTTAACAAACCTATAGCTTCGACTGTTGGTATGTCCCATAATCGGATTGTCCGGTCCAGGCCGCAAGTTGCCAAGGTTCGACCATCCGGACTAAATGCTGCACTCATCGCATCGCCGGAATGGCCTTTCAATGTGATGCTTTTTTCCATATCCACGCTGGGCATCGCGTTGATTTCATCCGCAGAGTACAACCGGACTGTTTGATCTTGGCTGGTGGAAGCTAGCCATCGACCATCTGCTGAGTAACGCAAGCTTGTCACTGCTGCTTGGTGCCCACGAAGCTGGCCGAGCGGCCGAGACTGGTTTGCATCCCACAGATCGATAATGCTTTCCACGCCGCCTGCCGCGATTTGACTTCCGTCGGGCGAACAGGCAACCGCCCAACCTGCACCGTCGATTTTCATCGCGACACGCTTTTCCGCGCGTGTCGCCAAGTCCCATTCGACAACTTTACCATCGTCGCCGATCGAGTAGAGTGATTTTCCGGCACGGGAGGTTGCGAGTCCGTTCACGGCTCCTTGGTGAACGCCCTGAAGTCGCGCGAGGAGCTTTTGGCTGGCAATGCTCCAAAGCTTGATCGAAGAATCACGGCTTGCGGAAGCGAGCGTGTCGCCGTCGGGCAGCAAGAGCACAAACTGAATACTGTCTGCGTGCGCTGCTTGCCCCTGGTCGGTATCGATCAATGTTCCCAATCGCCTTCCCGTCGACGAATCCCACAAGTGTATCGAACGATCTTCTCCGGCGGTAATCAACATTCGATCAGCGTCTGCAAAACACATTGACCATAACCGGTCATTGTGTGCGGGAATACTCAGGTTTAGCGAAGGTGCTTGGCGATCCACTAAATGAGCAACACGATCCCGACCGCCAGAAGCAACGTATCGGCCGTTCGGCGAAACCGCCAAGCCATAGATCGAGTTTTCATGGCCCGTTTGAGTCTCTACTTCATGAACATCACTTCCATCCCAAACGTGAACCAAGTTATCTTCCGCAATGGCAGCGGCAACGCGTTGCGTGCCAGGGATTGAAGACAACGCCTGAACGCTTCCGGCGTGAACCGATTTTTTCTTCGACAGACCCGAATCCGACGGATTCCAAAATACCATTTGCTCATCGGTCCATCCTGTTGACACAAGGTATTGGCTATCTGCCGAGAAGTTTAGAAAACGCACCGCGCCCGTGTGAAAACTCACGCTTTGGATCGGCTCAAGCGTATCAGCCTTCCAGAGGACAACATCCCCAGCAGCGTTTCCGGTTGCGAACCATCGACCATTTTTCGCAACGGCCATCGTCTCGA
>JBKDPB010000102.1:0-12023 GCA_046342615.1 Planctomycetota bacterium
GGGACTACGGCGATCGAGTCTGGTTGCTGAAAGCGTTCTCGCCGACCGACTCCGACGAGGCACCGATGGATTCTCGCAATGCGTGGAGGATCGCGATCGATGACGCGACGGAGGAGCATCTCCGCGATGTTTGGCGTCAAGTGTGTCAAATGGGCATCGCACGAGAGGTGACGTCAGGTCGATGAATCGCAACTGGGGTACTGTAATTCTCGCGATATTGGCATCTCTGAGCATCTTGCTGCTTCGGCTCCAGGGCAGCACGACTCCGGTATGGCTGATCGTGGAAACGTTTGCGGTGATCGCGATCGCGATCGCGGTCCGATTTGGGATGAATCGCAAAACGCGGGCTTGGATGGAGTCGTCTGCATCCGCGCGGGTGCGCGGCGCGATTCTGGTTTCGGGGACTGTCGCAGTTCTGCTTCCCTGGATCAGCAAGCTTGTCCAAACGCGGCTGTTGGGTGGCAACGGGGAAGCGACGGAGTTGGTCTGGATGGGGATGCTGCAATTCGCCGCGTTATGGGTTGCAGCGGGAGCTTACCAACCCCGCCATGAATGGCTCTCATTCTTGATCAGTTGCTTTCTGACCATCTTCGGGCTTGCGACATCCGATCGCGACGGGATGATCCAGATCGTCGGTCCGTTCGCCATCGTCGCGGCTTGGTGGTTGATGGCTCGCTATTGGAATTCGATCGAAGGAGGATTCGTCGCATCCGAGCATATCCCATTGATTCGCATGCGCGTGATGATTTTGGTCGGAATGGGCGCGATGGCTGCGGGTGTGTTGTGGCTCGCGTCGAGCGCGGGTCGAGATACGGTCTTGCTCGATGGATTCATGCCGACCTCGGGGGGCAAGCAGCGTGCCGATGCATCGGCACGGCAAGGCGTAGGCGACGGCGACATGCTGGTCGCCGCGCGGGATGAAGCCTTTACGTTTGGACCTGTTGACAGCGATCTGTTTTTGGAATCCGAAGTCCCCTCCATGTACGACCTGGTCAGCGAGATCTACGGAGAGGCGACGGCTAAGAAGCGAAAATATGCGCGGGCGATTTCATTGGACGAAAAGATTCAGGATGTCGATCGCGAAGGAACAGAGTCCAAGAAGAATAGCCGCGAGTTCAGCGCGTTGCGGAGACCCAAGGACCGATCCCCATCGTTTCGGCCCGAGGGGACACAGTCCCGCGCCGTGGTTCAGCTGATCGGTCGAACGCCCGCATGGCTTCGCGCCGAGACGTTCGATCGATTCGAGGATGGGACATGGATCCAATCCTCCACGCTGGATATGAGCAAACGCAACATGGAACCGGAGTTGAGGATGATCCGGGAAAAGCCCTGGATGGCCGTTCAGTCATTCCCGAGCGAACTGGTTTATCCTGTTCGCGAACGCTTGGCGATCAAAGTCATTCAATTCGAGTCGCCGAGGCTGTTGAGTCCATCGCTTCTGTCGCATGTTCACATCGACCGAATCGATCAGCCCGATTTCTTTGGCTGGACGCCGGACGGGCAGTTGATGATGCCTAACCGGGAGCATGTTCCGCGATTGACGGTGGTGCATCAACTGATGCACATTCCCTCCTTGCATGCGCTGCGCGATCCCGAGCACCCGATGCGGTATCTGGCGCACGCGTCCGCTGCTCACGGCGGAGCCGACGATTTCCTTCGCCATTACTTGCAGATCGATGGACCCGAGCGCGAGCGATTGGCGATTTCCAAGGGGCGACTTCGGCAAAGCGATTCCTTTACCGAGACAGCGACCGACTGGGACCGCGTCATGGAGATCGTTCGCGCCCTGCGTTCGAAAATCGAGTTGGATGCCGCTGCGGTTCCGCCGGAGGATTGCGAAGATCTCGTGGGTTTTGTGTTGGATCGAGGTCGAGGGCCCGACTACTTGATCGCGACGGCAGCCGTGCTGATGATCCGCGATTTGGGGATCCCGTGCCGGTTGTGTCGCGGGTTCCTCGCCAAGCCGGAGCGTTTCGATTATCGTTCCGGACAAACGGAGGTGCTGCCGGAGGATTTGCACACGTGGGCCGAGGTCTATGCCCACGGGGTATGGATCCCGATCGAACCGACCGGAGCGTATCCCATGCCGACGGAGCATCGCTCGTGGCAGCAGTGGGCCATTCAAACCCTGTGGTCGATTCGCGATTCGGTCGTCGAGCATCCCATCGCGACGGCTGCGACGATCAGTGTTGCCGGGGCTGCGGTTTACTTGCGACAACGGATCCTCGAATTCTTGCTCAGCGCGCTATCGGTGTTCGCGCAGTGGCTTCCCGCCAAGGCGCGTATCCGCTGGATGCTGGCGATGCTGCGATGGCGCATGTGGTTGTGGGGAGAGCCGATCGCGCAAGGGGCCACCGTCGAACGATGGCTCACCGAGCAACTTGCGCTCCGATCCCGAGCCTCGCGATCCGATGCCGAGGCGTTTGTTCGTACGGTGCAGGGATTAGCCTATGCGCCAGCATCGATTCAGCAGCGGACCTTGGCGGCGCACAGCCGGATTATTGGCCGCGTATGTTGGTCCCTTACCATGTCCGGACTGGCCAGCCTATTGGCCCCGCGCCGCACAAAATCTTCTCCACCCCTTCAACCGACGACTTGAGATCCCTGTGAACGAGCCAATTCCATTAGAGACCCAGCCTTCGAAAACCCTCGCCATCGACGAGTGCTCGCGGTTGATCGAAGGGCTTCGAGCCCAACTCAATCGTGTCGTTCTCGGCAAACATGGGGTCGTCGATCACCTTCTCGCCTGCGTTTTGGCCAAGGGGCATGTGCTGTTCGACGATCTGCCGGGGCTCGGCAAGACGACCTTGGCCAAAGCATTGGCAGCAGCGGTGGGAGGGCGTTTCATGCGTGTGCAGTGCACTCCCGACTTGCTGCCCAGCGACGTCACAGGCTTCAATATCTTGAATCAGAGGACCAGGGAGTTTGAGTTTCGGCCTGGACCTGTTTTCTCCGATATTTTGCTTGCCGACGAAATCAATCGAGCGACTCCTCGCACACAAAGCGCCATGTTTGAAGCGATGGCGGAGCGCCAGGTCACGATCGATGGCGAAGCCCGCCTGTTGAGCGAGACGTTTCTGGTCCTCGCCACGCAGAACCCGGTAGAGAGTGTCGGGGCCTATCCTCTGCCCGAAGCTCAGCTCGATCGTTTCGCGATGAAATTGAAGATCGGTTATCCGGATCGCCAGAGCGAGTTGGAGCTGCTCGCGCGGAGCAGTCACAGCACGCGGGATGCAGTTGCGCAGCGGGTGCTGGAGACGGGCCAACTCGCTCAGTTGCAGCAGTCGGTAGCCAACATCGCGGTTGAGACGCCTGTTCGAGAGTATCTCGTCGATCTGGCAGAGGCGACGCGCAGCAATCGCGCTTTCAGTTTGGGGCTCAGCCCTCGAGGCTTGCTGCAATGGCAGCGTGTGGCTCAGGCGCATGCGATGCTCGCCGGACGCGAATACGTCATGCCCGAGGATGTTCAGGCCGTCGCCGGTCCGGTCCTGTCAGTTCGGCTGTCGGGCTTGGGGACTGGGGTAGATAAAGCGATCGATGCGGTGCTCGGCGCGGTCGCGGTACCGATGCTGTGATGGGGAAGGGGTCTTTGATGACGAAACGCAAGTCGCTCAACATGCTTCGGTATCTGCTCGCGATCGGGTGGAGCATAGGGGTGTTGACGGGAGTGCCGGGATGCCAGCCCGCGGCGCATCCAGACGCTGAGGAGCATGAACACTTTCCGCCCCATTGGCCGGAGAGCATCTTCCAGGCTTCCAAGCGGTTGAGTGAGTTTGTGGAAAGGACCGATCCCACTTCTTCGACGCACCGGATTCCCCCGCATCAGGAGCTGATCGACCTGGTGGGCTGGTTGCCTATCCTCGCCGCGGACAGCGAGTTGGATCGAGCGACCTTCGATCGGATCGATGCGGCATCGGCGCGGATCATGGCGCGATGGCAACGCACCCCACCGCCGCAGGATCCGAAAGCACTGGTCAGCGAACCGGATGTTCAGGAGATGATCGCTTGGCTAACCGAGGTTTGCCGACAAGAACAAGCTCGGATCGATCAACTAGGGCCGTGAGCCCCCGTGGAGTAACGAGAGATGATGGATATTTCAGTCATGCTCTGGGGCGGCCTGGTTCGGATGGGCCAAACCTTGATCGCTGCCGGCCCAACGATTCTCGTCGGTTGGCTGGTCGCGGCAATCTTTGAGCGGATACTCGGTCGCGACGGGACCTATCGCTTGTTTGGAGGGTCGTCTTGGCGACAGTTGCCGCAAGCGTGGTTGTTGGGAATGCTCTTGCCGGTCTGCTCCCTCGGAGTCATTCCCATCATGATCCAGATGCGTCGCAGCGGGATCTCGGGTGGGACCATTCTCGCGTTCGGGCTCACCGCTCCCTTGTTCAATCCGATTTCGGTGATGTACGGCCTGACGCTCTCCGATCCGTGGGCCATCTTCATCTTCTGCATGGGTTCCTTGACCGTGATCACTGTGATGGGGTTGCTTTGGGACTATTTGTTTCCCTCGAGCGCGGCAGCGGTGGAGCCTCTGCCTGCGACCCCATATGGTTTGCGTCGTATCGGTGCCGTAGCGCTGTCGATATGCCATCAGGCGTTCAGTGTTTCCACCCTCTACATGCTCGTCGCCGTCTTGGGGGTTGGATTGCTGGGCGTGTTGCTGCCATCGGGCTGCTTGCAGCGAGCCGCGGGACAACGTGATTGGCTGGCACCCGTCACGATGGCGGGTGTGTCGACGCTGGCCTATATCACGCCGATGATGGCCATTGTTCAAGTCGCATCGATGTTTCAGCACGGCAATTCGATTGCTGCCAGTTTTACGCTGTTGGTGCTGGGGGCGGGAGTCAATCTGGGCATGTTGATTTGGGTCGTGCGCAACTATGGGTGGCGTCCCACCTTGATTTGGCTCGGATGTCTGCTGATGCTGGTGTTGGGGTTGAGCTACGGCATGGATTCCCCGTTGCGGCCCAAGGGAGTCGAAGAGGCGGATCACACGCATGCATTCGACGTCTATTGCAATCCGTTTACGTCGGAAACGAGTGAACTGATGCACGCCAGCGGCCGCATCCTGTCCGAATCGCTCCATCCGGAAGAGATCGTTTCGGGGATCGCATGCCTGATCTTCTTGATCGTCGGTGGGCTCGGGGTTCGGTTCGATCCGCAGAACCGTTGGATGGCTTCCTTGATTCAAAGGGACGAGACGCCGGAGGCTGTGGGTGAGCGTCGCATCAAGGATGTCGTCTTGCCTCCCTCGGTCATTGCGGGTGTTTCGTTGGTCGGATTGGTAGCGGCCAGCGTGGTTGCATGTTTTCTCTACTATCCACCCGTCGGCGAGATCCGCCAGGAGATGCATGCGATCGAAGCCGAGATGGTGGGTGCCTACAATCGAGGAGACTGGGATAATCTCGAGTATTGGATCCCCATCCAGGAGGATTGGGCCAACAAGCTGGCGGTCAGCGCATACTTGAGAGGCAAACCTTTGGATCGATACGCCAAACTCAAGCTCCAAGTCTACATGAAGAAGCTCGAGCTGCTCGAGCATGCGGTCGAAGATCGGGATCTTGAGGAGGCGAGGGATTTTGGCAAGCAGGGGGCGAACGCGTTTCGAAGATTCAAGGCTTCGATTTCGGATCGGTGACCCGCGCGTCGGCACCTTATTCGTCCGAGTTGTTCAGGTTTGCGAAGATGCGGGTATCGGGTTGAACGTCTTCGAGCTGTCCGCTGCGGACGTGCATCAGGACGACGGTCTTGTGTTTCTTTTGGACGGTTGACGGACTGATCTCCAGCCGCGACGGGTTGGCGTCGGTCCATCCCAGGGCGATGCATTCACCCTTTTGAAGAGGGTATCGCTGTGCGACGACCTGCAGCATGGCGCCCATGTAAACATCCTCGACCATTTCGTCGGTCCAGAGCATGCCATCGGTGGCTCGAAGCGAGTCCGGTTTCTTGAGAAGTGGGTTGCTGTCCCACTGCGAGAACCAGCGTACATTTTCTTCGCCGGGTTGGATGGCTTGGGTGGTGGACTCGTTGGGTTCGACCGACCCGATCCAGCTCATCACCAGATTGCCTCGACGATCGATACCCAACAGGCCGACGTCCCGGATCGGGATCGCACCCTCGTTGGAGACCTGAACCTCCGATCCTTCGGAATTCAATCTCCAGCGCAGGGGGCCCGACAGATCGATCATTTCTTCCGATTGAAGCATGCCGGTGGAATTGGATAGGACGAGAAAATGGTGAAGGCCTGAACCGCGGTCATCGGCGTTCCAGTAATCGAAGATCGTGCGACCGGTGCTGTTGAGGGGCGTGGATCGCTGCACGTGGGAAACCAGGCCGTCCCCTTCTTTGTAAACCGCCTGGTAACTCGTCGACAGGGACGTGTAGAGGGCGTAGTAATTGGACAGCATGCCGCGCGGGTAGCCGTTGTGGCACTCGAGAAAACCGAACGAGGTTTGGCTGCGGGAGAATCCGACGTCGAGTTGCACGCTTCGGGCGACATAGGCCGCTCCGAGCATCGCGATCACGGGGGCAGCGATCCAGGCCAATTCCACGCGACCGACCAAACGGAAGATCAACCAGTTGACCGGTACCAGGACAACCAGGTATCCCAGCAGCAACTTCATGATGGTTCCCACTTGAGGGACGGTGATGCCGGAGGATTCGCGGAGGCAGTTCACCGCTTGTTCAATGACTGTCGAATTGGGGTTCCAAGCCCCCAGGCTCGACGTCTTGGAGGCGGGGAAGTTCGCGGCCGCGATTTCGGGCTGCTTGTCGCTGATTTCCCGTTCGGTCCGGGACGTGGTCTCATCCAGATCGCGGGCCCATAGCCGCAGGCGGGTGGAGTGGAGCGGGTTGCGTTCTGTTCCTTCGTAAGCTCCAGCGAATTGCGTGCTCGCGTCGTTTCCGAGCGATGGAGAGCGATGGGGTTTGCGCAGGATCGCGTTATGAATCAAGGAGCTGTAGGAGGGCCATTGAAGAAACGCCGCGTCGGTCATCGGGAACGTCGTCATCACGACGCGGCCCTGGCCGATCAACCGCTCTGCGACGAGCCCGTCGAGCATCGGCAACCAGTTCGCGTCCTGGGCGAGAGTTCCCGCAAGGATCGGGATCTTGCGATCGCTTTGGAATCGGACCCGTTCGCCGCCGGCGATACGGATGGTCCACGACCTGTCGAACTCGATTTGCGAATTCTCCGACCATTCCCCTTCGGACGTATTGATCAGCGGCGCCCACTCCTTGAGTTGCGATGTCTCCAGCGATGCCACCGCTTCGGGACCATTGATGATAATCGTTCCGCCGAAGTGGAGCCAATCGGCCAACGCCGATTGCTGGTCCTGGGTGAGCAACGACAGGGAGACATCATTCACCACCACGTGTGAAATCGAAGTCATTGTCGCGAGACGGTTCGGGAAGTGGCTTGCGAGTTCGTCCTCTTTGATATCGACGATCCGATGCGGGACGAATCGATTCTCCTGGAGATCATCCGAGCGTCGCCAAACGATGCAATCGAGACCTCGCCAGAAGACATGTCGCGAAAGGTCGCGGCTCATGACGACGAGATCATATTGATAGCCATCAAGAAACTTGCTCGGAAAGGACTCCTCCAGGATCGGCGTACCGATACCTCGCAGGGTGAATCGAGTCCGAATCGCTGAGGTTCTGGTTTCTGCGTTATCCATTCCTTGAGGGCGATTCGCGAGCGGAAACGGGTGGAGGATCGTTGCGTCGATGGCTTTCTCTTGCCCGACCGCCAACGCGATATTGCGCATGAAGTCGTAGTCCCAGCCGGAGGTGAGCGGATTACCGTCTTTGTCGGTGACGGAAAAAGATGCGGTTAGGGATTCGTCGCCGAAGTTGGCTTTGAGTTTGTTTCGGACCTGGTACCAATGACCGGGCTTGACCATGTTGGCTGGCGATTCGGTCGCGTAGGGGAGCGTTCGCAGCTCATCGGCGATCAATCGCTGTTTCTTCTTGCCCGCCCCGGGTTCCTTGGGGTCTTTGGCGTTGTCCGGCGTGTTTTGCGTGCAGCCTCGGCATCCGACGAGAGGCACCAGGAGCAGGAGAAACCACATCCAGGTCCATCGGTTTTTCATGGGTTCGCTCCGAGTCTAATTGCCGAACATGCATCCTCGAGCGCACTGAGGGCGACCGCAGGTTTCTCCGTCGGAGTTTGTTCGAGGGCCCGAATGATCACCGATGACGGGAGCGCCGATCACGCTGAGAAGCTTTTTCATCTTCGTTGAGCCGCACTCGGGGCAGTTGGGGCGATCGTCGTGCCGTTGCATCAGCAGTTCGACGTCTTTCTCACACGCTTCGCAGTGGTATTCGTAGAGAGGCATGGCATTCCCTTTTGGTGGAGAGCAATCCGATCAACCGATTCGCCAAATCGCGAACCGGATCAACGCGGCTACGATCCCCAGAAAGCAAACGGTCCACAGTCCGGTGCGCCATGATTGCTGCAGGATCAAATCGGTTCGTTCGTGTCGCGTCGCCGCCATCACCATGGAGGATGCGACCAAGACGGGCAAGATCCAGAGGAGGTACTCGAAAGAGATCGCTATCATAGCTCGCGTTGAAATTCCTTGACGTTGTTATCCTAGAAACCGCTTGGCTGCGCCCCGGTGGTGCGGAGCACGTCCGACAGATCGACTCGCACACCGTCCGCCCACAAACCTTCCAGGTCGTAGAATCTGCGATGCTCTTCGTCGAAAAGATGAACGACAACACCTCCGTAATCGAGTGCGATCCAGTGGCTTTCGTCGTATCCCGACATCGCGATGCGGATTTCGCCGCGTCGGCGGAGTTCGCGATCGATTTCTTCGGCGATGGCGTGCAGTTGTCGGCGGCTGGTTCCAGTGGCAATCACGAAGCAATCGAAAACGCTGGTTTGGCGAGAAAGGTCGATAACGACAATATCCTGTCCTTTGTTTTCGGCGGCGATGCGTGCGGCGATCTTTGCGGATTCAATGCTGTCTGCGACGGTTTGTGGAGGTGTGACGCTTGAGATCGTCCCGGTCTCTACCATGCTGCGGTCCTTGTTTCCCTTTCTCGGTTCCCCCCGAACGATTGCGGGGTGAAATGAAGAGTAATGAATCGAGTCGCAGGTTCGCGAACCGACGCTGTATCTTATCCAATCGATCGGCCGATGTCACGCGCTGGGTCCGGCGCGGTACACTGGTCGGGTGCGTTCTGGGAACGAAGGAATGTTCGGTGATTAGCGATTATGAGGGGTGGATCGCGGTGTTCGGGGGGGAATGGTTAGGCAATCTTCATTCGCAAAATCGTCGTTTTTCGTCCGCAACCTAGGGTTGAGCCGATATGTCCAATACCATGACTTCCCAGGAAATTACCGCTCGAACGTTGGGTGCTGCGCACCAACATTGCTTGAATATCGATTGCGCCGCCACGTATGGCGTGGACGAGGTTCATACGCGATGTTTGCGTTGCGGTGACTTGCTGGACATCGCGTATGACTGGAACCGCGTGCCTGTTCCTGGCCGGCTGGCGGATTTCGAACGGATGTGGACACGGCGCTGGGATCCGACCCGATTCAGCGGAGTGTGGCGTTTCCAGGAGCTGCTTCCGTACGCTCCGCCAAACAAAATCGTGACGGTTGGCGAGGGGCAAACGTTGCTCCAGCAAGCCGACTCGGTCGCGCGGTATGTCGGCGTTCGACCGGGGCAACTCTACTTGCAGTACGAGGGGATGAATCCCTCCGGTTCGTTCAAAGACAATGGCATGAGCGCAGCCTTCACGCACGCCAACATGGTTGGAGCACGGCGCGCTGCGTGTGCGTCGACCGGAAACACCAGCGCCTCGCTCGCGATGTACTGCGCGGTGACCCAATTGATGAAGGGTGTGATCTTCATCGGCTCGGGAAAGATTTCGTACGGCAAGCTTTCGCAAGCTCTTGAATACGGAGCGTTGACGGTCCAGATCGCGGGGGATTTCGATGACGCTATGGCCAGGGTACAGGAGGTCTCCAAGGAACTCGGCATCTACCTCGTCAACAGCGTCAATCCGTTTCGGCTAGAAGGCCAGAAGACCGTCATGTATCGGGTGCTCGAAGCGCTGCGATGGGAGGTGCCGGACTGGATTGTGGTTCCGGGTGGCAACCTCGGCAACAGCAGTGCATTCGGCAAAGCGTTCCTGGAATTGAAGCAGTTGGGACTCATCGATCGGGTACCCCGTTTGGCGGTCATCAATGCGGCCGGCGCCGATACGCTGGATGTCCTTTACAACCAGCGCAATCTGAAGTGGCTCGGAGGTCGACCTCGGATGGAAATCGCATGTTGGTATTACGACGAATTGGATCGGGAGAAGCGCAAGGCGGATACGATCGCCAGCGCCATCGAGATCCATCGCCCCGTCAATCTCAAGAAGTGTTTGCGGGCCTTGGACGCTTGCGATGGCGTGGTGCGGAAGGTGGGTGATCAGGAGATCCTCGATGCCAAGGCTCAGGTCGGGGCCGGTGGCATCGGCTGCGAGCCTGCCAGCGCCGCCAGCGTCGCAGGAGCGAAATTGCTCCGGCAGCAAGGAGTTATCGGCATGGATGACCGCGTGGTATGCATCCTCACGGGCCATCAGCTGAAAGATCCGACCGCTACGGTCGCGTACCACACAACCGATCAGGAAGAGTTCAATGAAGTCCTCGGCAAGCGGGGAGTGAACCGGGCATCGTTCGCCAACCGAGCGATCGCCGTTCCCAACGAGATCGGCGCGATCGTCAAAGCGATCCAACTGTACTCGTAGATCCGGCGTTCCCTGAATACAACGCCTTCCGAGTGGAAAATCAGGGCTTACGGACGGAAAAGTCGATCGTGCGTTGTCTCGCATCCCTGCAGGACGGCGACCATGGTTGTGCATCACCCAACGCTGACGCGTTGAAGGATCGGGTGGCCTGCGATCTATCGTTGAGGTCGCACCCCTTGGATACGTCCGCGCGGCGTGGCACCCTGGACATCGACGGGCAAGTCGAGTTGCTGGGCGGTCACATTGCCTGCGGCGTCGATCGCTTCGATGCGAAGGTAGACCGTTGGTGGGAGCCCCGCGTCGGGCGTCCACGTGTAGCGGCCGTTGTTGCGAGCCCCTTGAGCCAAGGGTTGCCAAGGACCTTGGGGAGAGGCCGACCACGACAGCGAGATGGGGCGTTCACCGAAGAAATCGTCGAACGCTTGATACTCGATCAACAGCGATCCCGCGTCGACCCCTTTGCCGTGCAGGGCGCTGACGATTCGCGCTTGAGGTGCGACAGTATCGACTCGAACCCATGCCTCCGGCGCGTCGCCCGGAAGCGGGCGTTTGGAGCCGACGCCGTTCGCTCCAACGATAACCATGGTGAAGCCGAAGAGGCCGTCGTCCGCGACTTCGATATCGAACGGACTCGCGAGATCCGTGTCGGTACCCCACCGCTGCCATGAAACGCCTTGGTCGGTGGTTCCCCACAGTTCGACGGTCGAGACGCTCGCTCCCGAATCATGCTCGATCGAGTAATCCAGGCTGAACTGGCGACGGTTGCTGTGCAGGGCATCCGATCGGGAAGGTGGAGTTGCCTGGGGCTCGGCGAGCCGCGCCGTCGGTTGGGGGTGAATAGCTTCCGCGGGTGGGATCGGCGCCAGCAGGCTGCTGTTGGCGATGGCTCGCTGTTGCATCAGCAGTCGGTTTTGATACTCGATAAGTCTCTGTTGCGATTCCAGCGTGTTCTGGTCGAGAAGCAAGTCGCGATCGAGACCCGCATTCGTTCGACGCGCTCCCGGCCCGCCGATCACTTCGACGCGAGGCGTGCCTGCAAACGGGGTTTGCGAGATCGGAGTCTGCGGAATGGAGATCGGAGTTTGCGAGACCGGTTCTTCGCTCACGGGAGGTTTCGTGACGGGAGCCGCCATCACGGGTGTTTTCGGGAGGGGGGTGATTGGCTGGTCGGGTTCCAAGGCGTTGATGGGAGGGACCTCGGCGATTCGAATGACACCCGCTTTGCTGGCCAGTTTCATTTCTCGGCCAATTCCTGCTGAGCGGGGTAGGCG
>JBKDPB010000103.1:0-29479 GCA_046342615.1 Planctomycetota bacterium
CTACCGCGAGGAAGAAAGTCGCTACAAGGCGGACCGCAAAAAGGTATCGCGAGCCAAGCGAATCATCGCTGCCAAGCAAAAACGCGAGCGAGCGGAAGGCTAAGCCGGAAACCCACCACCTGCCCGTGGTGAACGCTTACGGTTATCGCTCAATTCCAATAGAGGGCGTCTGAACCGAAAAAAAACATGGTATCCGTATGTGGATGATTTATTTTTGCATCCATCTATGCTGCCCAACATGCGGGAATGGGACGTTCCATTGGGACCCGTCCCATCGAGCAATCTGATGAACAGAGATTCGGTACTGATATGGTGTTAGCGGCAGATAGGGTAGTCAAGGGACACCCTAATTGCCGAGTAGTAGCACTGAAACGACATCGCGGTTAAATGATGGGCCTGCGGCTAGGTCGGCCAACCGAACACCAGCGATCTGACTGGCTGCCGCATTTTCTTCACTTCAGGGTCACAGTCAGGAAGTGACGCAAAATGCAGAGTATCGACTGGAATGGCGTGCGTGCTATGGCGGTAGATGGTCTCAATTCAACATGGGGCATGGTTCATTGGGCGGCGCGATCCCAGAAAGAAGATTACGGCACGGAGAAGGCTGCACTTCATCTGGCTGCGGTACTCGTACTCGGTTCAGTTCTTTGGATTGTACCACTGCGTCCTGGTCAACGCACTTGTCCGCGTTGGAATTTCGAGATGGAAGGTGAATCAAAGGCCGAGGAGGGGAACCATGTTGTGGCGTCCCGGTTCCGAGTGTCGGACAATCGCGATGCTACGATCGACGACGGGCCACCGAGTACGAGTACCGTACGCTTGCGCGTCCTGAGTACGAGTACGAGGCTACCGAGACCTATATCCCAAGGCATCGATAGGTAATGGTGCTAGCTCACGGACCTTTCGAATCCGACTCGCGACCCTGGTCTTCCTCGCTCCATTCCTCGAAAACGGGTTCCTCCGATTCCACTTGGCGGGAAGTGTCGGTGGATTCCAGGCCGAGTTGCTGTAGGCGTCGCAAAAATCGGGCGCGCGAGATCCCGAGATGATTGGCGGCAGCGGTGCGATTGCGAGGGAAATGCGACATCGCTTTCTCGATCAGTTCCCTCTCGATCTGCTCCAAGACCCTATCGAGCTCTATTTTGGGGAGCGGTTCCGGACGCCGCATGTGGGAGGGAAAGGTGCGAATCGCGATCGACAACTCCTGATCGGTCAAAAGGTGACCCGGGCATCGTTCCAATGCGGAGCGCATTACCTCATCGAATTCCTGAATATCCCCCGGCCAGGAATAGGCCAACATCGCATTCATGAATTCACGGGTCCATTGATATTTCTCGGCCCGATCCCTGTTTCGGTCCGCAAGCTCGAGCCATGCGGCGACCAGAACCTCGATATCGCCGATACGTTGCGCTAACGCCGGTACATGAACCAGATGCGAATCCAGGGTCGCGACCCATTCACCCCACCGCACGTGAGAGGGATGAAGTCCAATCAAATCGCTCGTGCACGAAGTAGCCATCAGCGATGCCTTGGACGATGAAGCCCAGGAACACAGCCTATCGACCAGCACCTGAGGCAACTCGTCGAGTTGATGCAGTATGACGGTTGGGAATCCAAGAAGTTTTCCGCTGAGGCGCGATTGATCGTCGATCATCTCGAGCGTACCGCGAAGGCGTTCGGAATCCATCCATCGGCATTCGACGACGAGACAAGGGGCTCGCGAGGCGGCGTTGGCCGGGGAGGAGTTCAGTCGCCTGAGGGCGACCCACCGGGCGGCTGCGAGTGTCGAACTGGCGGCTGGCCCAATCACATGCACTCCCAGTCGACTTTGGATCGCGGCATGAAGCTGTTTCCGAGTTCGCAAGACAACCGCGTTGGTGCCGCACAAGAACCACAGATCGGTCGGGTTCACGGAATCGTCGCTGAAACGGGCGAGCACCTGCTGCAGTTTCGCTCGATGGACACCACCGATGAGCGAGTCGGAGTCGCCGCGATCGGGCTTGATCGCACACAAGACCATCGGCTGGATTGATTCCTCGAGCGGAAACGCCAAGCGAATCCAACCGCGGGCCGCAACCGAAAGGCTGTCTCCACCGGGAAGAAACACGGGATGAAGCTGTGCGAGGGTGCGATCGCTATTGGGAGGCAACGCCAAAGAGCAAGCCCATTGCGTCGCGAGCGAACTGTCGCCGGGAATACTCTTGGAGCAATCGAGTCCGATCAACTGATCTGGATCCGCGCGAAGCAATTCGGCCAGAGCGTCGTTGGCAAAGAGAATCCGATCGTCTTCTCCCAGTACATAGATCGGTACCGTCGCGTTGCCGATCAATCTCGCGACTTGACGCTTGGTGGCACCGCGTTGGATCTCTTCTTCGGCCATGGCTCAATAAAAAAACACCGCATAGTGCAGGGCGCATCATGCGGTGTGCGGGAAAAAATCTTTTTGTCCCAACGCGGTCGAATCGTCGGCTCCGACCTCATCGTTCGAGTCTTAGAACACGTCCAAGAGGAAATGATGGCCCCAGTGGTAGGGACGATTGCGTGGGTAATAATTATACCACTGCCGATTGTAGACGGGGATCTGCATTTCGGGTGGATAACGGTAATAGAGGCTGTCGCTGCTGCGATAGTACTCGTTTCCGTAGAAATTCTGGGGATAGTAGACGTAGGGGTAGTGCTGAAACCTGGGGTAGTCTCGGCTGCTGGCCCCGCCACCCCAAGTGCGGCCGTAAGCGTTGGCCTGCTGAGCTTGCGAGACGGACGCGCTTGAAAGTCCGGCTACAACCGCTAAGGCTGCGACCAGGATAGCCCTTCGCAACATGATCTTCCCCCCGGAGATGATTTCGTATGTGCTTCGCCGATGCCAATGCACCTGTGCGACTAGCTCGAATGATCGGCTCAAACCGCCCAGGAAGTTGAATCATTCCATCGGGCGGATTCGTCAAATGTGGTTTCCTCGGCAAGGCAGCCAATCCACGCGCGGCAGTCTGTGCCGCTTCCGTCGGAGAATCGCATCTTGATGACCGCTGAGGAAATGGGGGATTTGGGTTGGCTCTCCCCGCGGCTTGCGAGAATTTCTGCTGGGTAAAGCCAGCGATCCCCATGCAAATCATCGCACCTTGGATCACAATAACAGCATCGCCACGGCGTACACCGCGAATCGAAACACGTTTTGGAAGAAAATGTATGCGACATCTCGATCACTTGAAGAACCTGGTCATCATGGCTTCCGCAGATGGTTCGCTGTCGGAACGCGAGATTGCGCTGTTGGTGGATCGCTGCGCCGACCTCGGGCTCGAGGAAGCCGATTTAGGCCGGGCGGTTCAGTTCGCCTTGAGCGATGAAGCGTCGTTGAAATTGCCCACCGACCGCCAAGAACAAATCGCCATGCTCGGAGACCTGATGCGCGTGATGGCAGCCGATGGACAACTCAGCGAAGTGGAAAAGCGACTGTTCGCTCTCGCAGCTGCCAAAATGAACGTCGACAAGAGAGAGCTCGATCAACTCATCGATGATCTCGTCGGCAAAGGGAAGCACTAGCCCTCAGGCATCTCATCGACTTGGCCCTCGCGCATGGGGAACTCCTTCGTTCGGCGAGCGATGTGCTTGCCATGTGCGCGACCCGATGGAACCGTCGTCGTACTCGCAGTCGACGGGTTTTTCGAGTACGAGCATGAGCATGCCGTCGTCGTTCGACGGACGTGCGCGAGGCTTACTTCGCAATTCGTCGGATGCGGAGATAAAACATTTTGCGCTGTTGGTTATCTCCTATCCCACCGTCGATTTCGGGAGGCTGATCCGAGGTGATCGGACCATCCTGCGGGATCGTTGCCCAGAGGACCGCGTCTCCCTCTTCGATGCGGTACCCGAACGGCTTTCCGCCCCAGGGTTTCCATTGCATGGAATCCAAACCAACCTCGCGAAGCGCTACGAGCGAGTCCGGGAGTTGCCCGTTGCGTTTTTCGTACAAGCGAATGGCGAGTCCATGGCGCGTGAAGCGTTCTTGGACGACCTCGCGTACTAAAGCATTAACGATCGCATAGCCTGATGGGATGACCGCCGACGTGATGCGCCAATGATTGAGACCGAGTATTCCTGCATCTTTGATTTGAAGTTTTACGGCCTCATCGATTTCCGAAGCTTTCTTTACCAAGACGTCGATATCCGAGACATCGAGGGCTTCCAACTTCTCGTAATACTCGAGCAAATGACAGATGTCGCGACTGGATGCTCGGCCGAGCATCGCCTGAAACGATTGTCCAGGCCCGCTGCGATCAAAGATGTTGTACTTATTTGGGTTGTTCGCCACTTCCGTGATAATGGCTCGCTCACCCCAGATGATCTGTGACCATCGATCCAGCGTGCGCGGCTCGGTCGTCAATCGCGTCAGAATCGCTTCAAGATCCTCGTCGGAGAGGACATCGTGTTCGACAGCTTGCCGGATATACTGCATCGCGACGCCACGATGAGCGACCTCGATCAAGGTACTGACCAGCCAAGGATCGTTCTCAAAAAGGCGAGGAAGATCCAACCCGGCTTCGATCGCTTGGCGGCAAGCGGTGGAGTCGCGGTCGGCGAACGCGACTTGAAATTCAGTTCCCAGGAGCCGCTGGACAGTCCTCGATTGCTGCACTTGCGGTAACAAGGTATTCAAGCCGTCAAACTGTTGGATGAATTGGACCGGGCTCCGTTTCTTCACCAGTTCATGAATTCGGCGGCGAAGGTCCACGGTTTTCGCGACCAAGTTCCGTTCGGCGGATTCGCCGGTCCATCCCGTTTCCGTCCAACCTGCTCCTACCGCTTTGGTGTCGAAGGCTTCGATTCCCAAGGTCCATTCCGTGAACTCCTTGGAGGAAACTTCGCTGAGAATCTTTTCCCATGCTTGCGTATCGGTCGAATCGGTGTTGGATCGATACCATGCCGCGAGACTCGCATTGTCGATCGGGACACCGCGACGGCTCAGTTCGTCCAGTTTGGCCTTCACGAGCTTTCGATCGTTGCTCTCTTGAACGACCCAAACGGATACGAGGATGGCACCGAGCAGCAACAGAATCAAAACCAGGATACCCGCAGTGCGCAGGCAGCCGACGGTGCCCGAATGCTTGGATTCGGAATCCATATGCAAGGATCCTTTACATGAGTGAGCTCAAACTTGATCGGATCGCTTGCATCTCCGTTCGCAGTCCTTGGAGACCGCGTTTGAGGAGTCCCGCGACCGCCATTTCCGACTTGGCCATTTTCTCGGAGATTTCCTTCAGAGACATTCCTTCCAAATAGCGCATTCGGATGGCCTCGCGCTGGGTGTCCGGAATTTGCTCGAGGCATGAGGCAAGCACGACCGCCGCTTCATCGCGCATGATCCGCTGGCTGGGAGTCGATGTTTCCGCTGGCAGGACATTCGCCAGCTGAAGCGGTTCGCCATCCTCGCCGGCAGGAGCGGCCATACTGACTTCACGGCGGGCGGACCGCTTCTGGGTCACCAGATGTTCCGTATGAGCGGTGGCGACGTTATTCTTCAAGATATTGCGAAGCCAAGCCAGGAAGGATTCGACCGTTTCTCCGCGAAAGGAATCGAAGTCGCGCGCAGCCTCTAAAAATGTAGCCTGGACGACATCGGCAAAATCCATACGACCTTGGATCCGCTGGTCGAGCATACGTTGTGCGATCACGTTGAGATAAGGGCGGAAACGGTTTAGCAGTTCTCCTCGGGCATTTTCATCCCCTTGTTTGGCAGCAATCAGTTTTTCCTGCGAGTCGAAAAGCATGCAGCGTACCCTTAGGGGGAAATCGCAACCGTCTCCCCGGCGGGAGTCGACGGCAACGGCGGCGGGATTTTCGCGATCGACAGAACATAATTGACCAAGTGCCACAGGTCGTCGGGCTGGAGCCCGGTCTCCTCGCTCGAGGCAGCCAGCGACGCCGCCGGCATGGGCGTGCCAGCGATCCCGTAGCGAATGCGTCGATAGATGTCGATTGGCTCGCGGCCGCCGCGCAAGTGACCTTCGACGATGCTTCGCGGTTTCAGATGCTGCGGTTTCATGCCACCGAGCGCCATCAACGGAGCGATCTCGTCGAGGTTATCGGGGTTCAACCCGATCTTCGCTGTCCATTCTTTGGTCCAGTCGTCGTAATCGGGCAGCTTGGTTCCCACGCCGTTGGCATCGGCACCATGGCATTGGGAGCATGCGGCCACGGGGCCGGCAAAAAGCTCCTTTCCTTTTTGAATCGAGGCAGCCAACTGATCTGCTGTTTCAGGTGTCTCCGAGCCCACCAACGGGAATGCTGGGCGTTCAAACTCCTCGGTCGCATCGTTGGCGTTCACCCAGCGTTCGGCGATCGCAGTCAGCAGCTCTTCATGCTCCGCGCCATTTTCCATCGCGGCATCCTGCAGCACGGCCCGCTCGAATTCGCCTCGGATCGAAAGAAATACCGCGTAATCCACCAACGCATCGATCTCGGCATCGAGGAGCTTGTCGAATATCGGCATCTGCGAACCCGACAAGCCCTTGCGAAGGATCCGAACGAGATCGGACTTGAGCGGCTTCGAGGACCGGTTGGTGGATTTGAACTTGAACCATCCGGGACGGAAGTCGCGAGGGTAAGGATTCTGGCTGGCTGCGACCAAACCGCGACCTTGTCCCGTGAGCCCGTGGCAGGATGCGCACTGTTGAGTCGTGTAGAGACCTGGGGCATCGGGGCTGCCCGCTGCGAGCTTCAGGTTGGCTTCCGTGAACAGTTCATCGTACGGAGCTTCGCGGAGGACATTTGGAATCTTGGGTGCGCTGGGAGTTCCAAACCAGTCCGTCATCAAGTCCTTGCCTTGGTTCAGGGCCGGAGCCATGTCGGCGTCTTGGCTGATCTTCATGACCTGAGCGAACAGGTAGTTCGGTTCGTGCACGTTTGTTTCGCGAACACTCTCGCGACACCCCGACAAGGCCATGGCGCCAACGATGCTTCCTGCAACGATCCAACGTTTCGAAATCATCATCATGGTTAACTCAGCATGCCTACGCTTGCGATCCTGGTAAAAAGTTGGACGGTCCGTGCGGGAGTTACGGTTTTAGGGGGCGGATGGCGATATCCTTCCAACGCACCTGAAACGGTCCTTGGTCCGCTCCGACCGAATGGACCTGGAGACCGATGAAGCCGGAGGAATGGGACAAGGAGTCGGTCATGTCCTCGATCAAGTGACCGTTGATCCAGGTTTGGATGCGGTTGCCTTGGGCGCGGATGTGGTACTGGTTCCATTCGCCGGGTTTGAAGTAACGATGCGGGGGTTGGCTCGGGGAGATCCAGTTTCGACCCGTCGCTTCTCCATAAACATAACCCGCCGTTCCGCCGGTCGATTCGATTTCTACCTGCGGCCCATGGACGCGGCCTGAATCCCGCTCGGGAATGCTTTTGGATCGGATCTGGACGCCGGAGTTTAACGCATCGTCCACTTTGACCTGAAATTTCAGCTCGAAGTTGTCGTAGTCCTGGCTGGTGCACAGAAAGGAATTCGGGCTGTGCTTCGATGTGGTTCCCAAAATGGTCGAATCGGCCACGCGATAGACGGCCCAACCGTTTCGCTGTTGCCATCCCGTCAGATCGGTGCCATTGAACAGCGGTTGCCATCCGTCACCGGACGGGGCGGGCAAGCCATTGGGGTTTTCGTGTCGAACCACATCCTCGGCAAAACCAACAACGCTCCATCCCGCGGTCGCGGCGAGCGGCAAACAAGCGACGAGAGTTGCAAATCGAAAAAAGGAACGCATGACGGCCTCATGAAACGGGAGATATTGCACTAAGATAGGGGTTCGCGGCTGAATCGCTATTTTATCCCGACTGAACCGGTGCTACCAGCACACCATCCGCTTATGCAAACCCCGTCCCACCTCGGATCCTTTCCTCATTCCCGGTTGCGTCGATTGAGACGATGGCCCTGGTCTCGCACCATGGTCCAGGAAACGCAGTTGGCCCCGAGCCATCTGATTTGGCCCATTTTCGTCAAGGAAGGGGCTGCATCGGTTGAACCGATCCTGTCGATGCCCGGCGTGGAACGGGTCAGTATCGACATCGCTGTCCAACAAGCGGCGCAAGCCGTCGATCTCGGGATTTCGTGCATTGCGATCTTTCCGGTCACACCGCCAGCACTCAAAAGCGACGACGGTCGCCATGCACTCGATCCCGACAATTTGATTTGCCGCACGACCCAGGCGGTTCGCGAGCGCTGCGGAGATGCCCTCGGAATCGTATGCGATGTCGCTTTGGATCCCTACACCACGCACGGACACGATGGCATTCTGGTCGACAACGACGTCGCCAACGATCCCACCGTCGACATTCTCTGCGGGCAAGCCATCAATCAAGCCCGCGCTGGCTGCAGCGTCATCGCTCCCTCCGACATGATGGATGGCCGGATCGGACGGATCCGAAAAGCGCTCGATGCGGAAGGTTTTGCACACGTGGCGATCATGAGTTATGCCGCCAAGTACGCTTCGGCATTTTACGGACCATTTCGAGACGCGGTCGGTTCCGCGAAAAATCTCGGTGGAGCAACGAAAAAAACGTACCAAATGGATCCCGCCAACTCCGACGAGGCGCTGCGCGAGACCGCCTTCGATATCGATGAAGGAGCCGATATCGTCATGGTCAAGCCCGGCATGCCCTACCTGGATATCGTTCGACGATTGAACGACCATTTCCCCGTTCCCATCGCGGTCTATCAGGTTTCCGGTGAATACGCGATGCTCAAGATGGCCGCGCAAGCCGGGGTGCTCGACGAACGGACGGCGGTCCTCGAAAGCATGATGGCGTTTCGCCGCGCCGGAGCCTGCGGCATCCTGACCTATTTTGCCAAGCAAGTTGCCCAGTGGCTGCAATGATCAACGAAAAACCATCGACTCGTTCGATTGCCAACCGGGCACTTCTCCCATCCGGATCTTTCATCCGCAAACCATGAATAAACCTTACCGCGTTGTTATCACCGATCTCATCGTTGAACCCCTGGCATTCGAACGCGAAATCCTGGGCGATATCGCTGAGGTCGTCGCGCTCAATGCGATGAGCGAAACGGAGTTGGTCGGGCGAATCGAAGATGCCGACGCTGTCATGGTCTATCACTACTTTCGGTTCACTAAAGCATCCATCGATCGATTAACGCGTTGCAAAGTGATCGTGCGGCCGGGCGTCGGTTACGATGGTATCGACATTGCTGCGGCTCGCGCGCGCGGCATTCCGGTTTGCAACGTCCCGGATTATGGAACCGAGGAAGTCGCCGACTCCGCCATGGCGATGGCGCTCAGCTTGGCGCGGGGAAGCCATTTCCTGAACAGTCGCTTGAAACGCGGCATCGGTGCTTGGAACGTCGATCAAGCCTTGCCGATCCCTCGCCTTCGCGGACGACGCTTCGGCATCATCGGGTGCGGACGCATCGGGTCGGCCGTCGCCCTGCGGGCCAAAGCCTTCGGGTTCGACGTCGCGTTTTATGATCCCTACGTCAAAGATGGCGTCGACAAGGCGCTCGGGATCCATCGTGAAGACAGTCTGGATCGCCTGCTGGCCACATCGCACATCGCCAGTCTGCACTGTCCATTGACCCAGGAAACCAGGAACCTGATCGGCGATCGCCAAATCGCAACCTTGCCGCAAGGGGCCTATCTAATAAATACCAGTCGAGGGGGAGTTGTCGACACCCTCGCGGTGGTTCATGCGTTGGCCAGCGGTCATTTGGCCGGCGCCGCCATCGATGTTCTTGAACAGGAACCGCCCGAGGTTGACAGCCCTGTCCTGGCCGCGTGGCGCGATCCCAGCCATCCCGCACACGATCGGCTTCTCCTCAACCCCCACACGGCGTTTTACTGCGATGAAGGTTGTAAGGAGTTTCGCACCAAAGGGGCTTGGGAAGCCCTCCGCGCACTCCGAGGCGAGCCTCTGCGAAACGTCGTAAACTAATGGAGTGGCCGGTATCCGGGTTCTTCTGGAAGACCCTTCGCCTAACGCACTTCCGCGGATGACCGAACCGTAACTTCCGACGCTGCAGGCCTAGCTGAGATTCGCCACTTTCGATTCGAGAATCGCGACCCGTTTCTTCAAGGCCTCGACTTCATCCGCCGTTGCGGCACCCACTCTCTCCAATGCGCTCCGAACTCGATCCTCGATCACGCGATTGACGGCATCGCTCGCAGTTTCCGTGGCCTTGCGGATCTCGTTCTTCACCAAACCCATCTGGATGATCGCATGATCCACTTGGGAATCGAACTGCTGGCCGAAGTCCTTCCTCGCTTGCTCGCTCCGTCGATTGATCTCGTCGGTAAACTCGCGCGCCTGCTGCTCGGACAGCGGAATCTGCTTGCCGATCTCCGAAACGATTTCGGCAACCTTGTCTTGCGTCAAGCTCGCAAGTCCGATGGAAGAGAAGATACCCTGCTTGATCAGTTCCAGCATATTCATGGTCAGGACCTTCGATGACAAGGAGCGTCGCATCGCGATGAAAATTCGATGCACACGACGAACGTCATCATAGCGTCCATGCGACCATCAGCAAGACGGCGGCAGTGTCGCCTCGATCCGCATGAACGGTCCGCGCGAACGATGCTTCAACCCTTTGCATCGCACCAGAAATTCAAGAACACAATGAAATGACACTCGGTCGACGAGCAGAGCGCCAAACACCAAACAGGTTTTCCACTCGCGCTCTTCCGCAGCCATTGAACAATCCTGCCGGTCAACGCAAAGGTTCCCTTGGCGCTTTGCGGCAACTTCACGCGTTCCGATGAAAACTTTTCGCATCGGATGCAGAAACAATTTGACTCGTTAGCTAGCAAACCTAAAATCGCCACCCGCAACGGCAACCTTCCGGGTGTGGCATCGAGGGGTTGGCGGAGCAACGACAGGAAGGTTCCTGTCGCATTGGATGCCCCACTTGTGGGAACGGGCGAAGATCGCAAGGCAAACAGGAGATCGCGATGCGGAGAGGACCGGAAGTTGCGGAGAGTCACAAGACGCTGCTCGACACGGTTGCATCGGCTTTACGGCAACGATTAGGCAAAGACCGCATGGAATTGTGGTTTGGCTCCGGGACGCGTTGGGGCTTGGCCGACACGCATATCATCGGAATCGAAGTCTCTAGCGAATTCCTTGCCAATTGCATCAACACGATGTTCCGGGCCGAGTTGCAGGGGGTGGTAGCCCAGTGCGCTGGACCGGATTGGGGGTGGGTTGTCCGTTCCAAAAAGAAAGGAAATCATTCCTTTTCGGCCTCGGACACCCCCGCTTCGGGAGGGATCGCGTACGATAGAGATTCGGCTGCGGAGGAGCGTGGGTCCTCTGCGGAAAGTTCCTCGGATCTCAGTCCGGATGCGACGACAGTGACCGCGATACCTTCCTATTCTTCTTCGGAACCGTCGGGTATTGAGCCCGAGCAGAGCGGTAGCGATGCGTCTTCGAGCGGAGTCGGCTTGCGCGTGGTTCGTCCGGAGACGACTGCAAGGGGGGCGCCTCGTCGTCGAGCGAGCGATCCGGATCTCGAGACGGAGCGTCTGGCCGCATTGCGGAATCAGAACGAGCGCCGCTGGGAGGATTTTGTCCAAGGGGACCACAATCGATTCGCTTCGACCGGGGCCGAGATGGTTTTGGAGCGACCGGGCCAGATCAGTCCATTTCTCATTTATGGCCCACACGGTGTGGGAAAATCGCACTTGGCCAGCGGTTTGGCTCAGCGACTGCGCCAACAATACCGAATGCGCCGCGTCTTGATGCTGACCGGCGAGCAGTTCACGATCGAGTACACCGAGAGCGCCCGCGGCGGCGGATTTGCGAGTTTTCGTCGCAAGTACCGCGATGTCGAAGCGTTGGTCATCGACGATATCCACTTTTGTCTGGGCAAGTCGGGGACGCTGGCGGAACTCCGCAACACGATCGACATGTTGATGCGGGAGCGCCGCCAAGTGGTTTTGGTCGCAGATCGAGGGCTTCCCGACTTGGCAGGGTTAGGAACCGATCTGTACGCGAGACTCTCAGGGGGGATGTGCTGCGGGATTGAACCGCTCGACAGCGCCACGCGCGAAAAGTTGCTCCGTCGGATCTGCGATCGACAGGGACTGCAGATCGATGGCGAGGTTCTTCACGAGCTGGCGGCTCGTTGCGGGGGCGATGCGAGGATTCTGCAAGGGATTGTGCATCGGATGGTCGCCCAGCAGCGACTCCAAGGCTCACCGCTCCAGAAGGACGACGCGCTTCGATGCACCATGGATCTGATTCGGGCCAGCCAGCCGATCGTCCGACTCAACGATATCGAACGCGTCGTCTGCGAAGCCTTTGGATTGCAAGATGAAATGTTGCGAGCCAAGACCAAGTGCCAGAGCGTCAGTCAACCGCGCATGCTGGCGATGTTTTTGGCGCGGAAATACACGCGAACGGCTCTTTCCGAAATCGGCGAGTACTTCGGCAATCGCCAGCACTCCACGGTGATCTCCGCCCAGCGGAAAGTTGAGGAGTGGCTCTCCGGCAACGACTCGATCGCGATGGGGCGAAACAAGATCCAGGTTCGCGAGATTCTCAAAAATCTCGAATCGGTCCTGCAAGTCGGTTAACGCCGGTCGCAACGCGACCTTCGCAGCTGATGGAAACGAAAAACCCGCTGCACACACATCGCGGTGAATCGGCCGACGAAGTCGGTGCGATCCGATCCGACGAAGTCGGTGCGAACCGTTAAGAGGGGAGCCGCCCCGGATGCTTGGACTGGATCGATGAATGCAATGTCCATGAGCCGTCGACCAGACTTTCGACGGTGCGGTCGACGTAATGGAGCCCCTGAGTCAGTTTCTGGGCCGCTCGCGAGGGGAGCAGCCCCAACGCATCGAACCAGACGGGATGTACCATGCCGAGGGCCGCACCGATTACCTCGCGACTGAGTTCCGGGTAGAGCATTTCCGACGAACTGTGTTTGCGGATCCAGTTGCGATTCCCCGCCAGCAACAGCGACCACACGGTTTCCGAGGCGTCGCCGAGCGCGCGGTGGCTGTATTCGTCGGCGAAGTCGGCGACGCGTTCGGAATCGAATGCGTAGGATTTGCAGGTTTCTTTGCCGGCAAAAAAACCCAGAAGCATGTCGGTCCAATGTTCCAAATAGCTCCGAACACGGTTCAGGCGATGGGCTTCGTTCACTCCGGCGTCGACTCCTTCGAGGATCCATCGCAGGGCGCGTTTGCGAATGTCCAGGTGGTTGCCGAAAACATTGTGCAGGATTGCTCGGCTGTCGCCGTCCACCGACCGTTCCTCCAGGTGTGTCGCCACAGCGGTGCACACGCGGCAGAGCGGTTCGGACATGAGAATTTCCTCAATCAAGACCTCGCCTCGTTTCCACGCGGTCGCTCGGGTCGATTGCAGCGGGGAGGCCAGCCACGGGTCCAACTGCGTCATGAGGTGGTTCCAGGTGTCGAATCGAACGCGATTGCGCAGCCAATACTCGTGAACGGCCTCTGTTCTCAAGGGTTGCTGGGCCTCGGCGATCATCGCGCCATGAAACCCCCACAAACTTGCTGATTCGACGAGCCAACCTGGATTCATCACGATGTTGCCGATCCCGTGTCCGAGAAGTACCACCCCTTCTCCACGATCCTCGAAACGCGGTTCGAACTCAATGGCGGGTACGGCAAGTGGATGCGATCCGGCGACTTCCCCGCGCAACGATCCGCCGAAGCGACACAATCCGCATATCCCTTAACTCGGGTACAGCCCTTGTCCTCTGCGGCTTGGCGCAAATCCCGGCGCCCCGGAACGCGCGGGAAGCTGGCCGTTTCTCGGTGCGGATTTATAATTGTGCAAGTCTTGGCCGACGACACGTTTGGGCCAACATCGTGGAGATTTTCAGGGAGCTCTCAATCGTGCGACTGGTTCTAGCGTTTGCCGTCTCGCTTGCCGTGATCGGCTTTTCGGAAAACGTGCAAGCCAAGCAGTACACCCGTCAGGTCAACGGCCGCAGCGTGGTGGTCCATACCAATCCGATTCCTGTGCTGTTGCACCGCGCCGTCCCGCCCCAGCATGGCCGCCACGTCACCCAGCGCGAATACCACACCGGTCACATCCCGCAACCGGGTCGGTACGGCAGTCGTCTTGCCCCATAGTCCCCGAGAAGGATGGACTCCGGGCGGCGTTTCCCCTTGGCGATCGCCTGCGATCTCCCCGAGCGCCGGCGGTGGATAGCACTCCGAGCGAGGTTCGGGTACAAAGGAATTCTTCCTCGGAGCGAGGAAGATGATCGGCTTCGCGTGGCTGCCGATGCTTTGGACCTCGATCTTTCATGGGACGATCGCCATGGTGCGGAAATCGCTGGTTGCTGGGTGCATCCTCGGATTGGGGTTGCTGCTGGGATGGGTCTTGCGTGAACGCATGGGCGAGAATCGAGCGTTTGGGGCTCCGCAGCTCCAGGAAGCCGTTTCTCCCTTGCGGTTGCCCGAGGGCTTTGTCCCATCCACAAACGAGGAGTCGGTCCACGTCGCGGTTTACGAGACCACGAATCGAGGTGTTGTGAATATCTCGACGCGCGCCGTCCGGCCCGAGGCCTTCTTGCTGGTCGCGGAGATCGAGGGAAACGGCAGCGGTTCGATCATTGACCAGCAAGGTCACGTTTTGACGAATTACCATGTCATCGAGGGGGCGCGCGACATCAACGTCACGCTCTACAACGGTGCGATGTATCCCGCCGAGTTGGTGGGCCAGGATCCCGACAACGATATCGCCGTGCTCAAGATTTCCGCGCCGGCGGAAGAGCTATTTCCCATTCCCTGGGGAGACTCGAGCAATTTGCGGGTGGGCCAACATATCATCGCCATCGGCAACCCGTTCGGCCTGGAGCGGACGATGAGTGTTGGAATCATCTCCAGTCTCAATCGACAGATCACATCCAAGACCGATCGCCAGATTCGTTCGATCATTCAGATCGATGCCGCGCTCAACCAGGGGAATTCCGGCGGTCCTCTTCTCAATTCGCGAGGCGAATTGATCGGCATGAACACCGCGATCGCTACGCGAAGCGGCGACAATGCAGGGATCGGGTTTGCGATTCCCGTCAACACCATGAGCCGCGTTGTGCCGCAGTTGATCGCAACGGGTAAAGTCGCGCGGCCTGCAATCGGAATCCGAAAAGTTTTCGAAACCGAAAAGGGATTGCTTGTGGTCAGCCTCACGCCGGGTGGGCCTGCCGAGCAAGCGGGGCTGCAAGGCTCTCGGATCGAGCGACGACGCGTGCGCCGGGGGCTCGGGATGTATGAGCAGGAGACAGTCGATCACAGCCAGGCGGATTTGGTCATCTCGATCGATGGCCAGAGAGTCGAACGGGCCGATGATCTGCTCAGCGTCATCGAAACCAAGAAGGCGGGCGATCAAGTGGTCTTGACCGTTCTTCGCGCGGGCCGCAGCATCCAAATCCCCGTCATCCTGGGATCGGGTGAATGATCGACTGGAACCGCATCGACCGTGCCCACGGAGTGATCTTCGACTGCGATGGCACCCTCGTCGACTCGATGCCCGTGCACTACCTGGCATGGCACCGCACCATGTCCGAAGTGGGCATTCGATTCGATGAGGATCGGTTCTACGCGCTGGGCGGGATGCCCAGCCACCGTATCATTGAGTTGCTCGCCGGCGAGCAGCAGGTCGTCGTCGATCCGCTCCAGACCGCGCATCGCAAAGAGGAAGCCTTTCTGGATTCGATACACCTGCTTGAGAGGATCCATCCCGTTGTGGATGTGGCAGAACGGTTGCGAGGAAACAAGCCGATCGCCGTCGCCAGCGGCGGCTTTCGAAGCATCGTTCTCCGCCAGTTGGTTCAAGTCGATCTCGCAGATTGGTTCGATATCATCGTCGCTGCGGAAGACACGGTGCATCACAAGCCCGAGCCGGATGTGTTTCTCGAAACCGCCAGACGCATGGCGGTCGCACCCGAAGGCTGCCTGGTCTTCGAGGATTCGGATTTGGGAATCGAGGCAGCCCGCCGTGCCGGCATGGGATGGATCGATGTTCGAACGTTTTATCAAGCCAAACGCATCCCGGTCCCCAAGTCATGATTCGGTATCGAGGCTTGCTTTTTGTGATAGCGATGGGGTTGTTTCTCGCGGCTTGGCCCCTGTCGCAAAGACTCGAGTTGGATCGATCGTTGGAACGCATGTTCCCGGCGGACCATCCGGATCGCGCAGCCTTCGAAACCCTGGAATCCCGGTTTGGCGTTTCGCAATTCTTGGTTTTCGCCTATCGAGATCCCGAGTTGTGGAATGCATCGGGCCGGGGGATTGAGCGTGCCAAATCGATGCGATCCCAGTTGGAGTCGATCGACGGGGTGCGCTACGCGCTCGATATCTCTCGCATCGATGACATGCTGACGACGTTGCGCGGCCCCTCGCTGCTGGGGACGCTCGCGGGCAAGTCGCCTCAGCACCCGTTGCTGGACACCTCCGACCGAATCGCCCAGCAATATCGCGAATTGTTCATCGGACAAACCCATGCGCGCGATTCCGATCTGGTAGCCATCGGAATCCTGCTCGATGCGGAGCGGAGTCCCGCGAGTCTCCAAGCCGCGCTTGTGGATCTGCGACGTTTTGCCGAAACGACGCCCGATGGAATGCTCGTCGGGCATCTGGCGATGGTGGATGAAGGCTTTCGCGATATCGAACAGGACGGGAATCGGCTGGCCATTTATTCTGCCGTTAGCTTGACCATCTTCATGCTGATCGGATTCCGATCGCTGCGCTGGGCGTTGATCATGATTGCGGTCGTTCAATGGTCGCTCGTCGTTACCCGCGGATTATTGGTCCTGTTCGACTGGGAATTGTCGATGGTCTCGTCGATGCTGTCCTCCATCGTGATGGTCGTCGCCGTCGCGACCACGATGCATTGGATGCTCGGATATCACCAGGAATACGAACTCGATGGGGCGACGTCCGATCCCAGACTGCGAGCCCATGGTGCGTTGCAGCGGTCTCTTTCCCACTTGCAATGGCCGATTTGCTGGGCTTGCATTACCGATGCTATCGGGTTTGGCTCGCTGATGCTGTCGCGCGTCGGACCGGTGCAGGATTACGGCAGCATGATGGCGGTCGCATGCTGCGTGGTCCTGCTGGGTATCTTTGCGATCGTTCCCACCTTGGCTCTTCTGGGGCCCGACCTCTCCAACGCACCATGGGCTCGATCCTGGTTCCGCTTGGGGCAACTACCCGGCGAGGACTGGATCCAACGCCAGCTTCAACGATTGCTCGAAGTGGTCCTCGCGCGGCGATCGCTGGTTCTCGGAGGAGTGATCCTCGCGACCGCCGTAGCGATCGCAGGCTCGCTGCGACTACGCGTGGAGACCGACTTCCTGAAAAACTTCCACTCCAAGTCACCGATCGCACAGGCGTATCGTATTGTCGAAACCGAGCTTGGAGGCGCAGGCATCTGGGACGTGACCGTCCCCGCGCCGCGTGCGATCACGGCGGAGTATTTCGAACAAGTCGGAGACTTGACACGCGACCTGCTCAACATCGAGATTCCCGGTCCGCACCCTCTTCGGCTCACCAGCGCATTGAGCTTGGCCGACACTGATCGCATCGCTGGCGCTTCGCCTCTGCTTCGTGTGATACCCACCGAGGCTCGCTTGCTGGGGATGCGGCAATCGATGGGGACTTTTTTTCAAACACTCCTCGCGGAGAATGGGGAATCCCGCTACTTGCGAATCATGCTTCGAGCCCGAGAACGCTCGGAATCGCAACAGAAGACGGCCCTGATTGAACGGGTGCAGCAAGTCGTTGCGGAACATCTGCAGCGCCAGGCGTGGCGCCCCATCGTCGCCGAAACCCGCAACGACAGCCATTTCAAGCACCAGACATCTCCTTCGCTGGGCGCTGCAGGTTACTATGTCCTGCTGACCCGATTGGTGGAAAATGTTGTCGCCGATCAATGGCTTGCTTTTGCCGCAGCGACGGCGGGTATCGGTTTGGCGATGGCCGTGGCGTTGCGCCACATCGGTTTGGCTTTGATCGGATTGATCCCCGCAGTCCTGCCCAATCTGGTAGTGCTCGGTTGTCTCGGTTGGAGCGGGACGCCGGTCAATCTCGGCGCAGCGATGATCGCTGCGGTATCGATGGGACTCGGTGTCGATTCGTCGCTCCATTATTTGATTCGATATCGACGCGAGCGTTCGAAGGGCAAGAATCCGCGCGAGGCACTGCAGGTGTCTCAAGGAGAAACGGGGTTGGCCGTCTTGATGGCAACCCTCGCTTTGGTGATTGGATTTGCCTCCATGGCCTTCAGTGAGTTTCTGCCTACGGTCGCTTTTGGCACCCGTGCTGCCTGGACGATGTTAGGGGGGTTGGTGGGCAATCTCTGTATCCTGCCCGCCTTGGTTTCTTGGGTCGAATCGAAGGAATGAGGGCTCGGGATCCGGGTCGATACAGCGAAATCGACGGGAACAATCGTTATTTCCAGGCGCGACCCAATCGATAGGTTAGGAGCAGTTTATCAGGAAGCCGCCGCAGATTACTTGCGATGACCACCCGAATCGTTGTACCATAGTGGAACGATTGGACGATGATGTGTTACTATAGAGCTCTTATCTTTTCATCTTGGTTGGAGTGTTCATCGTGATTCGATACACGTGCGATCGCTGCAAACGCGACATAGATCCCTCGACCGATCTCCGCTATATCCTGACGGTTGAAATCGAAGCGGCGGGGGAAACCGACGTCACCGACTTGGTCGATGAAGTCGATCACTTGGAGGAGTTGCAGGAGATGATTCAGTCCTCCGACGAATTGTGCGCCTCGGTCTTCGATGACGACTTGTATCAGCGCAAACAATTCGATTTGTGCAAAAGCTGTTTTCATCAGTACATCCGAAACCCACTCGCCCGCGATGTGAATGCTGCCATCGGCTACAGCAAGAACTAGCGACCGCTCCGTTGCTCGATGGGAGGCCACGGATCCTAGGGTCCGTCGGCGATCCCGAAACTCGCCCTTGATGCGGTCCCGTGGCTCGCGGTGACTTGCTCGGCAGATAGGGTTTGATCGCTTCACAATCCCCACAGCCCGAAACCCCCGCGAGGGAGGGCTTTGCGTCTCGATTGCGCTGGTTGCTTCGCGTTCGGGTGACGAAAAACCCGGCGGGCGGACGGTCCACGGGCCCGAACTCGCCTTGAAAATTCCAGAGGGGCTGTTATCCTATTATCCGGATAAGCGGATGAATAGGGAGAAGTTCGTTTTCGGATGGAGAAACGGCATGAGCGGGGTGTCCCCGATGGTGGTCTGGATGCAGAGTTTGTCTGACCCGACCCGCGTGCGTCTCCTGCGTTTGCTTGAGAAATCAGAATTGTCGGTCGCGGAAATGTGTACCACCCTCCAAATGCCGCAGAGCACGGTGAGTCGGCATTTGAAGATGCTTGCGGACGACGGTTGGGCGAGTGCGCGGCGTGAGGGGGCGAGCAACTGGTATCGGATGTCGTTTTCTCAATTCCCCCCTTCGCAGAAAAAATTGTGGGGTGTTGCTCGCGGGTCTTGCGTGCCGGAGACGACCGCCGAGCAGGATGATGCGCGTTTGGAGCAGGTGCTCGAATCGCGTCGCAGCAAGTCGCAAAACTTTTTTTCGAGTGCTGCTGGCCGATGGGACCGAATGCGTGGCGAGCTGTTCGGGCACCGTATCGATGCGTGGGGAATCGCTGCCGGTTGGAGCAGCGAATCGATGGTCGGTGATCTGGGATGTGGCACCGGCATGATCAGCCAGACCCTTGCCCCTTGGGTCGATCAAGTGATCGCCGTGGACGCATCTGTGGCGATGCTCAATGCTGCCCGCAAACGGCTGAAGGACACCGACAACGTCGAACTGCGACGCGGTGAGCTGACCGATCTGCCGATCGACGACCGCGTGCTGTCGGCGGCGATCATGGTTTTGGTGATGCCGTATCTGGCGGATCCGCAACGCGTTTTTGAGGAAGTGTATCGTGCGACCAAACCGCGCGGTCGGATGATCGTCTTGGACATGCTTCCGCACGATCGAGAAGAGTACCGGGATGAACTCGGGCACTCGTGGATGGGGTTTTCAAAGGATCAAATCGAACAATGGTTGCAAGCGACCGGTTGGACTTTGGATCGGTGGATGATGATCCCACCCGATCCCGAGGCCAAAGGGCCCCAAACGTTTGTTGCCTCGGCGGTCCGGAGATGATCGGTTATTCGTTGAATACCAATTGGTGATTGTTGTTTCTCTTTTTAGGAGTAGATGAATGAGTACGGTAGTGGACAAGAAGAAGGCTGCAACGGCCATCGATCCATCGCGAGTTCCTTTCAAGGTGCGAGCGTTTGATCTTTTGGCTCACGGGAATCGCGAAGAAGCCGAGGCGCTCGCCAGTCTCGGTCGGAAGGAGATCCAACTCGCCGAGGATGAAATGCCCGGCTTGATGGCGCTGCGTGCTCGCTACGGCAAAACCAAGCCGCTGGCAGGGGCCAAGATCATGGGTTCGCTTCACATGACGGTGCAAACCGCTGTGCTGATCGAAACGCTGGTCGACTTGGGTGCCGATGTGCGTTGGGTCAGCTGCAACATCTTCTCGACGCAAGACACTGCCGCTGCTGCCGTCGTGGTCGGAAGAGGTGGCTCGCTCGATAAGCCGATCGGTTCCCCGGTCTACGCCTGGAAAGGTGAAACGCACCCCGAGTACTGGTGGTGCACCCGTGAAGCTCTCGTATGGCCCGATGGTACCGGACCCGATCTCATCGTCGATGACGGCGGGGATGCGACGCTGTTGATCCACCTGGGAACGCAGTTCGAAGCCGACGGCAAGGTTCCCGATTTCGATCCGGAAACACAGCCCGAGGAGTATGGGGTCATCCTCGATCTTCTCCGCAAGGAACTGCTGCTCAATCCAGGACAGTACACCGCGATGGGTCGCGCGATCCGGGGTGTGTCGGAGGAAACCACCACGGGGGTCAAGCGTCTCTACGAGATGACCGCCAAGGGAGAGTTGCTCTTCCCGGCCATCAACGTCAACGACTCGGTCACCAAGAGCAAGTTCGACAACCTGTACGGCTGCCGTCATTCACTGATCGACGGATTGAATCGCGCTACCGACGTTATGTTGGCTGGCAAGGTTGCTGTCGTGTGCGGCTACGGCGATGTGGGCAAGGGGTGCTGCCAGGCGCTCCGTGGTCAAGGCTGCCGAGTGATCGTCACCGAAATCGATCCGATCTGCGCGTTGCAAGCCACCATGGAAGGTTACGAAGTCAAAACCGTCGAAGACTTTATCGAGACGGCTGACATTTTCGTGACGGCAACCGGCAACAAGGATATCATCACCGCCGAGCACATGCATCGCATGAAGGACAAGGCGATCGTCTGCAACATCGGTCACTTCGACAACGAAATCGATATGGCCGGACTCGACAAACTTCAAAAGTCGGGCAAAGCTGAACGACGCAACATCAAGGCTCAATTCGATCAATGGTATTTCCACGATACGAAGCGAAGCATCTTGGTCCTGGCCGAAGGACGTTTGATGAACCTCGGCTGCGCGACGGGCCACCCCAGCTTCGTGATGAGCACCAGCTTCACCAATCAAGTTCTGGCTCAGATCGAACTGTGGCAGGAACGCGATAGCGGCAAGTACGACAAGCGAGTGTACACGCTGCCCAAGAAGCTCGACGAGGAAGTCGCTCGATTGCACTTGGAAAAGCTCGGCGTGAAGCTGACGAAGCTGACCAACTCGCAGCGTGAGTATCTCGGTGTGGACGATACCGGTCCCTTCAAGCCGGATCACTACCGCTACTAAGCGAGCGGAAACTGCCCGAACTGGGCCGCTGGTTTTGAGCAATCGCCCGAGGAATGGAATCATTTCTCGGGCGATTGTCGTTCAGGCCCGTCGGAGCCGTGAGATCTGCTTAGACGATATTGGATCGATGGAACTGGATATCGAGTGTTCGGAGATAGGTGTGCAGACCGGCGTCCTGGATGGGCATCAAGAAAGCGGGTTCGCCCGACTCGTTGTGGTGCGAGTGCCACCAGCCAGGAGGGGTGATGAATGCTCCGCCCCCCTCCCAGGGAACCTGGATCGGATCGATCAAATTTCCATCCTTGTCGACGCGTTCGCTGACCAGGGTGTAGCAGCCCGGTTTGCATTCCAGAATCAAGTCGAGGGCGACCGATTTGTGCGCGTGAGGCAGTTGGTTCGCTCCGATCGGCAGGATCCCTAGCATAGCCCACAGGACATGGGTAATGGTGAGCGTCTGAGGGAAATGCGCGTTGGTTAAAAGAACGCTGATGCGGCTTCGTTGGGACGCGAGAGCATCGGAGGCTGCTTCCTGAAGGGCGGCTCGCGACGCGTCGCGAGGATAGAGGGTGGGTTCAAACGCGGCCCGAACGGGGGCGACCCCGAGATATCGCAGGAGCGGCTCATCGTTAACCCAATAGAAAACCGTGTCTTCCTCGGCGTTGAGTACCGGATCGGGGCCGCACGGCAGCGTGATCAGATCGCCCGCTCGGTACGGAATTTTCGAATCCGCGAACCGTATCGTACCGCGACCTTCGAGGGAGTAGAGCAAATGCGATGTGGCGCGATTGGGCAGAGTGAGCGACTCGCCTGAGCGAATGCGAATGAAACTGGCGAGCAAGCTTGCGCTCGAGGCGGGAGATTCACATCCAAGCTGTTGGCTGATATCCAGCGGAATGATCCGCGATGCGCCGTGTGCATGCAAGCTCGCCGGAAACTGCACGATCGGAATAGGTGGAATTGCGCCCGAGGCGAGAGGATTCGCCGCCTTCGTGTATTCGAGATAGCCCCCATCGCGAGTCAAGGAGGATAGGGCGGGGTCGGTTGCGGTCGCATTTGCCATAATCGTGAGCTCACCTCTGGGCGAATCGATGAAGGGCCTTCGACCCGGCGAGGTCGAAACATGCTGAGGCCAAGCCGATGAGCTTACGCGATGCGAGGGAGCAAAACAACGGGGCTGCGTTTGCCTTGTGCGTCGCCGCATGCGGGCACCCGTGCTACAATCCGAACCAACGCTTGCTCAAATGCTCTGGTGCGTTTCGCGAAATCACTGCGATCCGCGTTCCTTCAATCTCATTCCCCTTCGAATTCATTTTTTCGCATGGCCCCACTAGCCCGTTTTTCATTCGGCGTTGGAGACCGATTCGCCCATCAGGCTGCCGCGCAGCTCAGGGCATTCGAGCAGTTGGAACGCGATGGTTGCTTGGTAATTCCGGTTTGGAACAAATCCAATCGAGAGCACACCTTCATCGGCTCCGAGCCTGCAAGCGTTCGTCTGGCCGCCCAACGCGCGGTGCGCGAGGGTCATTGGAATCATCCTTGGCACGTCGATGCGGATCACATACGTCTCGACACCGTGGATCGCTTTTTGGAGCCGTCCGATTTCTTTACGATCGATGTGGCCGATTCGATCGGGACGGTGGCGTCAGATGCCGATTTGGAATCCTTTGTCGCTCGGCATCCCGAACTCCACCGTGCGCTGGAGTTGCCAGGGATTTCGAGTCCCCTGCCATTGACCAGGGATATCGTGATCTCTATTGCACGCAAGTATCTCCGAGCTGTGCAGGAAGCCGGACAAATCTATCGCCATATCGAGGGGCGCAAGGGCAAGGACGGGTTCATCGCCGAGGTTTCCATGGACGAAACCGACCAGCCGCAAACCCCTCAAGATTTGTTGGTAATTCTTGTCGCGATGGCGGACGAGGGGATCGCGCTGCAAACGATTGCGCCGAAGTTTACGGGTCGATTCAACAAGGGAGTCGATTACGTCGGTGATTTAGTGCAGTTCGAACGAGAGTTTCTCGACGACCTGGCGGTAATCGATTACGCGATTCGGACTTATGGCCTACCGTCGAATCTCAAGCTGAGCGTTCACAGCGGCAGCGACAAGTTCTCGCTGTATCCCATCATTCGTCGCGCGATTGCAGAGCGCGCAGCGGGATTGCACATCAAAACGGCCGGAACCACTTGGCTCGAGGAATTGATCGGCTTGGCTGAATCAGGACGGGAAGGTTCCGATTTCGTTCGAGAGATCTACCTGACCGCTATCGAGCGGATGGATGCATTGACTGCACCCTACGCGAGCGTCATCGATATCGATCCGAAACGCCTGCCTACGCTTGCTGAAGTTGCGAATTGGAGCGGTAGCGATTGGGTCGATGCGTTGCGACATGATCCGACATGCCCTGCGTTCAATGCCAGTGTGCGACAGTTGCTTCATGTTGCGTTCAAGCTAGCCGCCCAGAGCGGGGATCGCTACATGGATCTTTTGGAGATGCATGCCGACGTGATCGGCCGTAACGTCTACGACAATCTGTACCGCCGCCATATGCGGCCCTTGTTCTTGGGGTAGAGCCGGGCGGTGGATTGTCGTTATGAGTGCGGCAACGCCTGGCGTGCCAATCGATCTGCGGCCTCCGTCCACGGTTCGGGGTTTTGCGGCTCAAACACTTCTAGCGTGCTCGATGTGCGCATCCACGAACGTACGGAGGGAATCGAATCGAATCGGCGCATGCCGAGCATCTGCGAAATGACATTCCCGAGCGCAGTCGCTTCTACGGGGCCGGCTACGACGCGTCGATTGCACGCATCGGCGGTCATTTGGCACAAGAGTTGATTCTTGACCCCGCCCCCTACGACATGGATGGTCTCCAATGGGTAGCCTAGAACATCCTCGAGACCGTGCAAACAAACTCGATACCTCAGAGCCAGGCTTTCCAGGGCTGCACGTGCCACGGCGCCATCGCTCTCCGGAGGGCTTTGTCCGCTTTTCCGAAAATAGTCGAAAATCGCGTCGAGCATATCATCAGGAGCGACGAACATCGGGTGTTCCAACTCGATCCAGTGCTGCAGCGGCTTGGCCTCGGACGCGAGGGTCGTCAATGTCGTCCAGTCGTAAGGTTTGCCTCGCCGCTGCCATGATGCCCGGCATTGTTGGAAGGGCCACAAACCCGCGATATTCTTGAGGAGTCGAACACTTCCCTGGGCCCCCCCTTCATTGGTGAAGTTGTAGTGTTGGGCTTTCTCATTCAGGATCGGTTGATCCAGTTCGACTCCCATGAGGGACCAAGTACCGCTGCTGATATAGCACCATTTGGGTTTGCTGAGCGCGAAACCTTCGGCGGGAACGGCCAGGACTGCGGCTCCCGTATCATGCGTTGCAGGAACGACCACGCGCGTCTTTTCATCGAGTCCGGTGCGCGATCGGATGTTGGCTCGGACTGGGCCGAGATCCGTTCCTGGTTGTACGGGTTCCGAAAACAGTTTGCGCGGGATTCCCAGCGCGTCGAGGGTGCGATAGGACCATCCCCCGGTTCCTGGGCAAAGCATTTGCGTCGTGCTCGAATTGGTAAATTCATTTACCATTTTTCCGGTCAGCAACCAGTGAAAGAAGTCTGGGATCATAAGGAATCGTTCGGCGATATCCAGCAGCGGCGAGCCTTCCGTACGCATGCTGAAGAGCTGATAGACGGTATTGATTTCCATGAATTGAATTCCGGTTTCCGAAAAGATCTCGGAGCGAGGAATTCGATCGAAAGCGCGTTGCATCATTCCCTTCGTGCGCGGATCCCGATAACAGAATGCTGGTCCAACAAGGTCTTCGTTTCGGTCCAGCAAGACATAGTCGACACCCCAGGTATCGACTCCGATGCTGGCGATCCGATTCGGGTATTGCTCAGCTGCCAGTGTGAGCCCTCGTTCGATCTCCTGCCACAACTGGAGCAGATTCCAATGCAGTCGTTTTCCGACGGGGATCGGTGCGTTGTCGAAACGGTGAATATCGTGGAGATGGATCTGGTCGCCACGAAGTTCGGCGGCGATGACGCGTCCACTGGAAGCACCCAAGTCGACGGCGATGAATATGTCTGGGATGTCCATGAGTTCAACTTGGGAGTGGAAAGAAGTGAATTGACCTGACGCCTTCGCCTAACGTCGTCGTTGGCGGACCGCGAGTTCGAGCCTCGAGATAGCTTCTCGGATCCGGGCGACTTGCTCAGCGCTTTCGGTTGGATTCACCCCAAACCTTCGAGAGTAAAAGGGGTCGGAGAGATCGCGTTCGTCGAGCGTTATGCCGATGAGTTGCAATTGCTTTGCCGAAGCTCTGAGGAATTCTCGGGGCGTTTCGAAGGGCTTGCGTTTGTAACCAAGTTTTTGCAGCAGCTTGGCCGCTCGCTCGTAGTAATCGACTCGAGATCGCGCGGACCGCAGGTTTTTCCTTTTTGCCAGCAGTTTGGCTCGACTTCCCGGCAGGATCCAAGCCAAGCCGCGCCACAATCCTACCGCGAGCGCGCCCAGGAATGCGATGAGCAGTGCGATTCGCCACGAGAACCAACGATCTGGGGACAGTAGACCACCGATGAATCGGCTCGATTGCATCTGCATGAAAGCCGACTGCAACTGCATCCAGATGTTTGCATAGGGACCGCTGCTGGATTCCGCAAACAAGGAAAAGATCGTCCCCTGTTTGCTCTTGTCCATATTCATCACCATCTCGTTCCAGAAGTCCTGCATCGCGTCGAGAGTTTGTGTTCGCGAGGACCGAAGCGAACTGACCGCTCGCGAATTTCCAAACGATCCGCCAGCATTCGAACCGTCGACAGCAGGGGTTGGGTCGAGTCGCAACCAAACACCCTTGGTGGCAAATCGAGGGATGGTGACACTCGATTGGATACCGCTGCTCTTGATCTCGTCCAGGGTGAAGTAGGCCTCCACCCAAACGTGCGCGTGATTCTGGAGAACTGGGAAATAAGAGCCGTATTCGTTGTACTCACTGGGTCGAAAACCGATGACCAGACGTGTGGGGATCGCGAGGGATCGCAGCATAAGCGCTAGCGAGCTTGCAAAGAACTGGCAGTGCCCGCTCTTTTTGTTGATGATGAAATCGGCGATGGGGTCGAGCGATTTGTCGACGGGGCCGGTCAACGACAGCGAGTAACTGAATTCGCCTCCGTTGGAAAGATACTCTTCCAAGAACAAGGCCTTATCGATCTTGGTCTTCAGAGGCACGCTGCTGATCGCGAGCATGCGGTTCATCTCGGGAATCGCAACTTCCAGATTCGATGGAAAACGAAGCAACTCTCCTTCGTACTGGGAAAAAGTTCCCGGTTGCTTGTCCTCCAAGGAATCGGCTAGATCGACGAGAACGGGCGTGTCCTGGCCGGAATAAAAGGCATACGAGAGGAAGGAGTACGTCCTCTTGGGAGGCCTCTCGTTGGTTGCGGCTTCCCTCGGATCAACCATGCGCCAATCGCGGCGGACGAGACGAAACGGGGACTTGTCGCTGCGAGCAAGCGGCGGGATGGCCGAAACCACTTCACCAAAGGGAGATTTCTCCACGATCTGGACGATGACCTTGTCCTGTCGCGAAGTAATGTCCGTGTCGATTTCGCTGGCGTTCGGCAGGTCGGCGAAGGAAGCGAGCGAACCAAAGCCGCCCCGATTATCCCCAGGTTGCCAGATCCCTTGATTTGGTCCGTCGATGTATCGATGAACAACCGTCGATCGGATGTAAGGAGGTTGATTGGGGCGATAATTGCTGCCATCGATGGCGTTGGTCATCGAAAGGCGAAACGCAGGCGAGTCGTTTTGCAAAACCTTGCCGATGAATTGGAGCGAGATCTGCTCGTTGAAGCCAATCTTGCCACCTCCCCAACCAAACCCCTCTCCCTCGAACGCGCCGCTGTGCAGACGAGGCAGCACGAAAAAATAACAAGCAGAAAAAAACAAGGTCGCCATGGCGGTCGGCAGAATGCCGCTCTTCCATCGCAGCGGCGATACATGCGCCAACGCTGTGGAAGCCGTGGACGTGGGATTTGCACTCAAGGTAACGCCAGAACTGCGCCGCGTCACCGATTGCTCCTTGCCCAACCAATGCAACCACCGAGCCCACAAACTCGTCGATTCCGAGACAGATTCATTGTGGCGGAGGAAGGATGCGAATTGAGCCAGCCCCATCAGCGCTGCGCAACCGACCGCCAATGCCGGCAACATCAACACGCCGTAGAGGACGTTGTCGTTGACCAGGGCTGAAACCACGAGCTCGAGCAACAGGAATACTCCCCACTGCTCAAACACCCGCTTCGATTTCTTTTGAAACATCAAGGGCAACTGAACGTACACCAGCAAGTTGCCGACCGATAGCAGTCGGTTTGCGCTGGCATCGCTCAGAAAGCCGTAAATGGCAACGCAAGCCCCCAGGATCATGGCGATGTAGACCAACACGCGATGAAGAAAAAACCATCCCAGCGTATCGGTGTAGATAATGGAAACCAGCGAACAGATGCCCACCAAGAGCGGAAGATTCCAAGAGTTTTGTCCCAAGCCGATCAGTCCAGCTGCAAGGGTCGCGAACAATCCGAAGAAGATCGTCACTCGTCGAAAACTGCTCTGCTGATTCATGCTCCGCTCCACCGACCGTCCAAAAGTACTTTAAGGCTCTGAACGCTCCAAAGCAATGAACCTAGCAAGACCAGCATTCCAGCAAGAAACAAAAGGGAAAAGTTGAGGGGCAAGAAGAACATCGAAGTCACATCCCAGACGCGAGCCCAATCCAGCATCAAATACGCCGTCGCCGACGCCAAAAAGGGACCGAAGGGGATGGCAGCATCCCGAGTCAGAGTCCAGTAAGCAATCCCCAAGGCAATTCCAAATATCGGCGCTAAAAAGAATGCGAGATAGGCGATTTGCCAACCGAAGTGGGCGCCCACCATCGCCATCAACGTCACGTCACCAAACCCCAAAGCCTCCCGCTGCATGACCCAGCAGGATACAATACGAAAGGACCATGGCAACAGACCGCCCAAACCGATCCCCATCAAGCTCGAGAACAGTTGCCGCCAACGTTCCGCGGGCAACCATGCATAACTCGCCCCAATCAAGAGCGTGCCGACCAGCCACATCGCGAAAATGAGTCGCAGGTTCGGGCTCCGCCAGAATCCAGCCCACGCATAGGCGAAGGCCTTTCTGATTCCCCTCCGAGCGATCCATCGCAGGTTGCCGAACGAGAAGCACCAAATCCACCAAATCAAGAGTCCAATCCACAAGCCCGCACCGCGAAAGCCTAACTGATCCCATCCCGTATCCCATGCATGGGGCGAATTGGCGTGCATCGGCTCGAGGACGGGTGCGAAAGATATCGACCTCGATGCGGGCACTTCCCACAATGTCCAGCCCGGCAACCCTAGGCTCATGATCACTCCCAACCATGTGCCGGGCATCGTAATAGCGTCTGGAATCGACCGCTCATCGAGATCGATGAAGCTTGCGACGGTCAACAAGGAAAACATCGCAGAGTAAGCGAGAAATTGAATGCGAAGCTCCGTGGCGGTGATGCCACCTCCGCCTGCGGGTAATCCATCCGCGGACACACGGATGGAGAGGGGAATCGTTAGCCCATCCATCATGGCTCGGTACAATGCCACGAGCAGGAGTGGCACCAAGGCCTCGATGACCATTGGGCGAATCCAAAACCCCCGTCCCCACTTTGCAGAC
>JBKDPB010000104.1:0-21826 GCA_046342615.1 Planctomycetota bacterium
CACGCGTTGCACGCTGCGAGGATCGAGTTTTCCCATCCAAAAACCGGAGCCTCGGTTGCCATCGAGGCGCCGATTCCCGATGACATGCGGCGGGTTCTGGCAGCCCTGGAGTCAGGATACTAGCATTACGCCCGATTTTCCGGCGAGAGACATGGCCTGCGACGCCGGAGTGCCCTTGTCAAACGCAGGCCAATGCGACTGATGTACGGGTCTTGAGGTTATTCCCTTCGCGAAAGGAACGGACACGTGAGCCACGCTTACCAAAGCTACCAACGTCAGCGTCAGATGACGCTGGGTGATTTGCTGTTGGAGAATCGAATTGTTTTTCTCCAAGGGGAGATCTACACCGGGAATGCCAACGAAGTTGTGATGAAGTTGCTGTATCTCCAAAGCGAGAATCGACGCAAAGACATCCACTTTTACATCAACTCTCCCGGAGGTGAAGTTCGGGCCACCTTGGCCATCTACGACACGATGCAGATGTTGTCGTGTCCGATCGCGACCTACTGCGTTGGCGAAGCAGCCAGCGGGGCGGCGGTCCTGTTGGCGGGCGGTACCGCGGGCAAGCGATTTTGTCTTCCCAATAGCACCGTCATGGTTCACCAACCCCATGGAGGCGTGCGAGGGCAAGTATCCGATATTGAGATCCAGGCTCGCGAAATCCTCCGACTCCGATCTCAATTGAACGATATTCTCGCGAAACACACAGGAAAACCGGCGGAGCAAATCGCTGCCGATACCGAGCGCGACTTCTTTTTGACCGCTCAAGATGCCAAGGAATATGGTTTGGTCGACGAGATCTTGGCCAAAACAGCGGTTGAGGAAGACAAGTAACCCGATCGATTCACCAACCCTCCAGGAGACGAGGTTCGCCATGCCACTGATTCCCTATGTGATCGAGAAGAGCGGTCGCGAAGAACGCGTATACGATATCTACAGTCGCCTGCTCAAGGATCGGGTGATTTTTCTGGGGACCGATGTCAATGACGAGATCGCCAACGCGCTCGTCGCCCAGATGCTGTTCTTGCAAATGGATGACCCGAAAGCGGATATCCACATGTACATCAATTCGCCAGGCGGGAGCGTGAGCGCCGGTATGGCGATCTACGACACCATGCAGTTCGTGTCGTGCGATGTCGCGACCTACTGCATTGGTCAAGCAGCTTCGATGGGAGCCGTCTTGTTGACCGCCGGTGCAAAGGGCAAGCGTTACTCGCTACCCAATTCGCGAATCATGATCCACCAACCTTTGGCTGGAATGCAGGGTACCGCTGAGGAAATTTCGATCCACGTTCGCGAGTTTCAGCGAACCAAAAGGCGGCTCAACGAAATCCTCATTCGCCATTGCGGCCAAAGCTTGGAAAAGATCGAGAAAGATACCGATCGCGATCGCTTCATGGATCCCGAAGAAGCATGCTCCTATGGATTGATCGACAAAGTGATCACATCGATGCCTCGCATCGAACCGCCTGCCAATTCCTAGCAAGCCGGGTCGCGGAGATCCCCGCGTCAGCGAATCAGATTCCTGGGACGGTCACTGAGGTTTTTGCTCGCCGCCGCTTGCATTGCACGGCGGTCGGCGACCGCCGCCAGGCGTTGCCACGAGACGTCGTCGCCGATGAGTTCCATGTAGGTGCCCGCTCTCTCCCAATCCTCCTCGGTTTCGAGAGAAAACCGGAGCGAGTCGTTCCGTAGTGGTTGCGGAAGGGGAATCCAGAAACATCGGAATGCGTTTTGGTGCAGTCGAACCAGTTCAGGAACGTCGAACGGATCCTCCGACAAACCTTCATCCAAGGTCTTGCCCAATCCGCTTGCGGAACTCATCTCCGCAACCAAACCGAGTCGTTGCAGCGAGAAATTGGGAGCCGATGGGACCGAGAAACCGACAAAATCCGCTCCAGGTTGCGACAACCCGCGGGAAATCAGCGAGTCGATCAACGAAGGATCCAAGAAAGGGCACGCGGGGTTCACGTGGAGAATCCAGTCGGCATTGAACTCCGCGGCGATCTCCGCGGCGCGCTGCGAGGGGGTCGGCAGGACGCTCGGCACCCATTTCGCATGGCACAAGCTGGCTCGAGCCAAAGCGGAGTGGGTTTCCGACATTCCCGTAATCACGATCGAGTCGAGCAACGTCGCCTCCGCTAAACGACGGATACTCCACTCCAGCAGGGTCAGTCCATCCAGACGACGCATCGCCGTCTCCCATCGAGGTCGTTGGGAATCAACGCCAACCGCCAGGTCGATCAATGCAACGGATTGCCGAGGACCGGTCATACTGAATGCTCCATGCGAGAGAGAACGGGCGACGAGAGAGTCACCTTTCCAAACTTCTTAATTTAGAGGTTGCATCGCGGGCGTCAACAATCCTCCCCCCGTTCTTGACGAAAAGGTGGGGCCGTCCGAAGGGTAACTCTCCTGGAGGGAAACTGGGAAAATTCCAACGCGAGACTAGGCGAATCCCAAGCCCAGCCTATGATCCTAGACCGGATGGCTGAGCACCCTCGCTCCACTTCCCTGATCTTTTCGACTCCTGCCTTTCCGCCTACCCCTGATGGATTCGAGTCCCGAGCGTTCCTTATGAGTGCTAGCAAACCACAACTCCTTCCCGTGGAGGCTCGGACATCGCAAGGGATTTGGTTGTTCTTGGCATCGCTTGGAATTTTCTTTCTCGCGAGCATTTTGTTGTATGTGGTGTACGTGTACATGCGGGTCCATGGTGACGCTGCGTTCACGCAACCGCTTTTGTTGCCGTGGAGTTTTCTTCCATCGACGCTGCTTTTGGTCGGGGTGTCCTCGTGTTTGGAGGTAGCGTATCGGGCGGCGCGGCGCGATCGCTTTGTTCTGGTCAGGAGGTCGATGTTGGGAGCGTGCGCGATGGGGATCGGATTTCTTGCGATTCAGTCCGACGGGATGAAGCGTTTGCTCGACGGCCTCGCGGCGGCTTCATCGCGGAGCGAGAGCGCGTATGGGTATACATTCATTCTCGTATTCTTGCACGCAGCCCACGTGGTGGGGGGGATGGTGGGCCTATGGATCACCGCTCGCAACGCGATGCGAAACGCGTACGATCATGAACGCAGTATCGGATTGCGTTTCTGTACGCTGTATTGGCATTTCCTGGACCTGGTCTGGGTTGCCTTGATCGCGAGTTTCTGGATTGCTCTGTGGCTGGTCAACGGCAAGGCATCGTCCCCATGACGTGGCTTACTCGTACTGCAGCGCGTTGGCCAGGTGGAGTCGGGCCGCTCGTTCGGCGGGAAGATAGGCGGCGATGAAAACCGCGATCAATTCGATGGCTACCGCAGCGAGAATGAGCCACGGGTAGAAGTGATATCTCACAAAATGACCTGTGACGAGGGTCGTGGTCAAGTTGATCACCGATGCGATACCGAGTCCCAGGAGGAGTCCGGGGATGATCCCGATCAAGGACATGATCAAGGCTTGTGCCAGGATCATTCGGCGGACTTGGGCCCGGGTCATCGCGATCACTCGGAGCATTCCGATCTCGCGTGTCTGTTCCAGAATGTTCATCGCCAAGGTGTTGATCAATCCGAAGGTTGCAATCAACGAGCCCAATGCCAGGACAACCCACAAGCCGCCGACCACATTGTTGATCATACCCTCGATCGACTGGACGAGGTCTGCATGGGATTGGAACATGAGGCCTTCTTGTTCGGCGAGTTGTCTCAGTTGGTTTCCCACTTGATCGATGGCATCGGGCCTGGCTTTGACAATGACGGCGTCGGTCCCATCGACGCCGAGCAGTTCCTTGGCTTTGCCAGCCTCGAGATATACCGTCAATCCGCCGGCTAAGTACTCGTTGGTGACGCCTGCAATCGTGAGCGTGGTCTTGCCTTCGTTGGTTTCGAGTTCGAGCCGATCGCCGCGATGGAGCTGGGTTCGTTCGGAGAAGACCGAGCCGACGACGACGCCGCCTGCGAGCAGATCTTTGGTGACCTGGGATTCATCCCCTTCGATCAGGTCGAAGAAATCGTTGGTGTTGGAGTTGAATTTGCGAGTCACGACGATCACCGAGTTCTCGCCTGATCGAGCGCTCACAAAGCGGAGCGTATCGACCAACGCTACTCCGGAGACCTGCTCGACTTTGGCGGGAAAGTCGTCCGGCATATCGGCGGCATGGCCGCTGCTCATATCGGGCATTGCCGCGCGGACGAAGAAATCTCCTACGATGCTGCGGCGATACCAGCTTCGGACATCTCGGATGTTATCCAGGATGGTGCTGGCCATCCCCAATCCCATGGCCATGGCCACCAATAAAATACCGATGGTCATCGAGGAGCGACCGGGGTTGCGGAGGATTTGCCTTCGAGCCAGCATCGTTTCTATGGGAAACGACGGTGCGATCGGGGCGCTGGTGATTGCGGTAAGCAGGCCGAGGGAAGCCGGGAGCATGAACACCACGCCGATGATCATGGTTGCAATACCCGCCGTGCCGTCCCGAAGGGAAAACAACTCCATCGCAGCGACGACCTGGATAGCACCGCCCACAAGGAACATCGCGACTCCTGCAGCGAAATAAATCCAAGGGGAGATTCGAGGCGGTTGGCTCGGAATCGGTTTCATGGCGTCTGCAGGAGAGGCATAGGTCGCGACGAACGCGGGGATCAACGCGCCGACGAGAGAGACCGTGATTCCGCATAGCATGGCGACGGCGATAGGGGTCCACGTCAGGGAGCTTGCAGGAATATCGATCTGAAGAAGTGCGGACGTCGATTGATTGAGGATCGACGCGCCATAGTAACCACCGATGCATCCGAGAACGCTCCCGACCACCCCCAGCAAGGCTGCTTCCCTGAGGATCATCCACAAGATCTGTCGTCGCGTGGTTCCGACAGCTCGCAACGTCCCAAGCTGGCGACGTCGTTCTCCCACATTCATTTGAAAGGTATTGAAGATGATGAACGTCGCGAGTATCAACGAAAAGATGGTGGCGATGAGCAATCCGCGCTGAATTGCCGTCGTGCTCTCGGTTGCGACTTGGCTTCTCAACGTCGGAACGCGAACGAAAACCCCTTCCGGCAATTTTTCGGCAACGGCTTTCTGGACTTCGTCGACGAGTTCCTCTTTCGATACGACCAACTGGACCACATCCACTTTGCCTTGCGAGCGGGTCCAGCGTTGGACGGTTCGCAGCGGGGCGATGAGCACGGCCGATTGAATCGCGCTGGAAGCCTCCGTGGATTCGACGATTCCAGCGATCCTCGCGGTTTGAACGCCGCTCTTGGTGAGCAGTTTGACCTCGTCGCCGAGTTTCAGTCCTGTCGACCGGGCGAATTCCGTATCGATCCATACGGCGGTCGGCGAATTGGCTCCTTCGCCTTCGTTCTCGGCATCGAAGGCTGCTCCGCTGACGACACGCGTGCCTCGCACCTTCTGATCCTGTCGCAAGTTGACTCCCATCAGTTGCACCCGGAATTTACGCGGTGCGTCGCTCGCGGTCGGAGGGTTTCCCTTGGATGGGATCGTCATCATCGAAAACCGTCGTATTACCGGAGAGATGACATCGATATTCGGAATCTCTCCCAGAAACGTGAGAGGTTTGGCGTCGAGAGGGACGCCGGCGGCGGCGCTGACTTCCAGCGATGCCTTGCCCGTTACGGCCTCGACCATCGCCATTTGGGCTCGCTGCGCTGAGCGCGAGGAAACCGCCGTTGCGACGATGGCGCCGGCCCCGATGATAATGCTCAGCAAGGTCAGGAATGTCCGCACGGGGCGTTGCTGCATCTCGCGAAGGGATAGACGGGTCAACGGCATAGTGAACTCCGCGATGATTTACGCAGCATCCGTCGGACTTCCCCCGGATGAGACCGGAAACGCCGGGGCGCCCGTGGAGAATTCATCCTTGGTCATATCCGATTCGATATTCCCATCGCGGAATTTGACCAAGCGAAAAGCAGCCCTCGCGACCTGGGCGTCGTGGGTGACCATCACGATCGTTTGCTGGGAATCCAGCGCCAGCGATCGAAGCAGCTCCGTGACACGCCCACTCTGGCGCGAATCGAGATTGCCTGTGGGTTCGTCCGCCAACAAGATCATCGGTTCGATAGCGATGGCTCTCGCGATGGCGACCCGTTGCTGCTCTCCTCCTGACAATTTCGAAGGGGTGTGCTGCTCCCGATGCCGCATTTCCACGCGATCCAGGGCTTGGATGGCCCGTGCTCGGGCTTGCGTGCGAGGCAGACCATCAAGCTCCATGGGCAAGGCCACGTTTTCGAGTGCGGAGAGGGTTGGAATTAAATTGAAGGCCTGGAACACAAAGCCGATCTTTCGGCGTCGCAGGAGGGTGCGTTGGTCATCGTCCAGGGTGGAAATATCCACCCCGTCGAGAAGGACCTGGCCGCCGCTGGGTGGCTCGATCCCTCCGATAATGCTCATCAACGTGCTTTTGCCTGATCCGCTGGGACCCATCAGGGCGACAAATTCCCCGGCGGCAATCGATAAGTTGACCCCTCGGAGGACTTCAACCGCCAAATCCCCCGTCCCGAACTGCTTGGTCAGGTTGCGTATTTCGATGATAGGCATCGGTTGTCGTTGAAAGGAGGTAAGGGGGGGCAAAGCCCATTGCCGGACCCGAGCGAATCGCAGATTATAGACGCAGATTGGACTTTGCGGACCACCATCTTCCCAGGGCACTCCGTGGCCCGCGGGACGATAAAGCGCCAAGAAATGTGACTTTTTCAATCGGAATCGGAGAAATCGGGGGATCATGCGGATCGTTGTCACAGGAGCAACGGGACTGCTGGGCAACAATCTCGTGCGGGCCGCCTGCCAGCAGCAGCATGAAGTCCTTGCCCTGGCGCGAAACGCGAGTCGGGCCGACTCTCTGCGCAACCTGCCGGTGACCGCAGTGGATGCCGACATCTCGGACTCTCCCTGCCTCGCGCGTGCGATCGACGGCCCTGTCGATGGAATCGTTCACGCCGCCGCCCAAATTCACTTGGGATGGAAATGCCGAAACGAAGCCGAGCGGGTCAACGTTTTGGGAACCCGCAACGTCTTGAATCTCGCGTCGAAACTTGGTGCGCGTCTGATCCACGTCTCCACGGTCAATGTGCTGCCGGTGGCGGATGCGGGACATATCGTGGACGAGGAATCCGACGGGCTTCCTCAAATACCAAGCACCTACGTAGTGACCAAAAAGGCGGCTGAGAGGGAGGTTTTGTCCGCTGTGGATCGCGGACAGGATGCCCTCGTCGTCTACCCAGGATTTATGTTGGGACCGTGGGACTGGAAACCGAGTAGCGGTCGGATGATTCTCGAACTTCGTCGCGGGGCCCCTCCTCTTGCGCCATCGGGGGGGTGTTCCGTTTGCGATGCCAGAGATGTGGCTCAGGCGATTCTCCACGCAATGGCGTGCGCGCCACGCGGAGGACGCTACATCCTCGCTGGCGAAAACTGGACCTATTTTCGATTGTGGTCCGAGATCGCCGACCGATTGCATCAGCGAAAACCGTGGCTTGCCATGCGTCCACCGGGACGCTGGCTGATCGGAGCTGTCGGCGACTGCGTGGCCAAATTCACGAAGGACGAACCGGTTTTCAACTCGGCAGCTTTGCGTATGGGAGCTCAATTCCATTGGTACTCAAGCCAGCGAGCGTGCGATGGTATAGGATACCGACCTCGTCCCGCAGCGGAGGTGCTCGACGATGCGATCGCATGGCTTCGCGAATACGGAATTTTGAAAGGCATATGACAAAGCTTCTACCCCGAGCCAAGGTCCGAGCCGACTTGCATCGGCTTCTCATTCGGTTTGGTATCGATACGCGCAAGAAGCGGCTCGATCGCGTCGTGCTCGAGCAAGTCATTTTTCCGGAGTTACAGCGCGGCACTCGAATGCATTCGATCCTTTTCGTGGGTTGCGCTTGGTACACCCTTCATTACCCTTGGGTCTTTCGCGACAAAGACTTCCGCACCATGGAGATCGATCCGGACGCCGCCTGTTTCGGGGCGGACAAGCATCTTGTCGGATCGTGTGAATCGCTTGGAACGCTTTTATCCCGTGGCGAGCTCGATTGCGTGATACTCAATGGAGTGTTTGGTTTCGGCCTGAATACCCCCGATGGGTTGAATCGTACGCTCCAGGGAATTCATCATGCGCTGCGGGCCGGCGGCCTTTTGATTTTCGGTTGGAATGACTTGCCTGCACATGCGCCTTTCCCGCCGTTCTCCGTCGAGGGGTGGCATTGCTTCGAGCCCTATCGATTCCCGCCGTTGAAGGGCGAGAGCCACGCATCCGATTTGATCAATCGCCACAGTTTTCATTTCTTTCTCAATCGCCCGAGTTCTATCGGGAAGTGACCGATTCCTTGATGCCAAGCTTCTCTGCCAAAAGCCAAGACGCGATCGAACAGGCCTTGCGACTGGCTATCCATTATCATGCCGGCCAGCGAGACAAAGCGGGAGAATGCTACATGCTGCATCTGATGCGAGTGATGTTGGCCTGCTCGACCCCCGAGGCGATGCAGGTCGCCGTGCTCCACGATGTTCTCGAGGATACCTCGGCGAAGGCGGAGGAGTTGATCGGAGCGGGAATGGCTCGCGAAGTGGTGGAAGCGGTCATTCTCTTGACCAAACCCGACGGCATGGCCTATGAAGAGTATGTCGTTCGACTGTCGGGCAATGAACTGGCCAAGCAGGTGAAAATCGCAGATATCCATGACAATTATCGGCTCGATCGGGTTGCCTATCGAAGAAACCATGGCGACGAAGACCGTCAACGCATCGAACGGTACATTCTCTCGCACGATTTTCTGACGGGTGAAATTTGCCTCGAGGAATATCTGGGCCGCATGGCTTCGATCGAGTGAGTTTCCGTCGCAGAGGTTCCTCCGACGCCCGCTTGGGTTTGCGACTTGGAGAGATTCGACTTATGCTTTACCCTGCTGAAAAAGTTATCAAAACAGGAATGCAACTATGTCGCAAATCGGAAAGAAACTCGAATCGCTCGGGCTCAAGCTTCCGCCGGCCCCGAAACCGGTCGGGCTCTACAAACCCATGCTCATCGCCGGCAATTTGGCTTATGTCTCCGGTCATGGTCCCCTGAAGGATGACGGCACGATCATTCTAGGCCGTGTCGGCGCGGATATGGATGTCGAAGGGGGCAAGGCAGCGGCCAAGCAAACGGCCTTGGCCATCCTGTCGACGCTCCAAGCCGGGCTCGGGGATCTCGACAGGGTCGTCCGGGTGGTCAAACTCTTGGGGCTCGTCCGATGCACCGATGAATTCGGACAGAGTCCTGCCGTGATGAACGGATGCAGCCAAGTTTTCGTCGATCTTTGGGGTGACGATCTGGGGATCGGCGTTCGCAGTGCCTTGGGAACCAATTCCTTGCCGGGAGGAATGGCCGTTGAGGTCGAGGGGATCTTCGAGATCCGATGAGCGAACGGCAAACCTTATCCTTCCTTGCCAAAACGCTTGAGCGCGCAGGGCTGCAACCTAAGACTCGATACGGTCAGAATTTTCTGATCGATTTGAATCTGCTCGACATCCTGATCGAAGGGGGCGAACTCGATCGCAAGGATGTGGTCCTGGAGATCGGCACCGGCCTCGGCTCTTTGACGAAAACTCTCGCGCTTCGCGCCGGCCGAGTGATCACCGTCGAAGTCGATCGCGATCTGCACGCCTTGGCGAGCCGGGAATTGAAATCGCTTCCCAATGTAGAGCTTCACCACTGCGACGCGCTTCGCAACAAGAACCATTTGAGGCGTGAGATTCTCGATGCGGTAAGTTCGGCGATGTCCGAGATCGACGGAGCTCGATTCAAGCTCGTTGCCAACCTCCCGTACAACGTCGCTACTCCGATCATCAGCAACCTGTTGTCCGAGTCCCCTTTGGTGGAGCGAATGGTCGTTACGATCCAAAAGGAATTGGCGGACCGGATGATTGCTCCCCCAGGATGCAAGGACTACAGTGCGCTGAGCGTTTGGATGCAAGCTCTGTGCGACTGCGAGATCCTGCGAGTACTTCCCCCGTCGGTCTTTTGGCCGCGACCGAAAGTCGAGTCCGCCATCCTTCGGATTCGACCCCGCCAGGAAAAACGGGATCGAATACGGGATTTAGATTTTTTTCATGCGAAGGTGCGGGCTCTGTTTTTCCATCGACGGAAATTCCTGCGCAGCCAACTCGCCACCGCCGTGCAAGATGAGCTCGATAAATCCGAGGTCGACGCCATTCTGGAACGCCGTGGATTGGCGCCAAACTTGCGAGCGGAGCAATTGGCGGTAGAGCAGATCATCGACCTGCTCGAGGATTGCCGCCAGGCGTTCGAGAGCAAGGAATCCACTAGAGGCTGAGTTCTGGGCGGGACTCGATCGGCCCGCGGATTTGCGGCAGCTCGATTTCCGTGCGACAGCCCGCTCCATTCTCGGAATGGACGGTGAAGGTGCCTCGATGCATCTCCACAATCCTGTGGACGATCGCCAGGGATATCCCAAGCCCCCGCCCGTGTTCCCGACCGCTGTAAAACAAGTCCATCGCGGAGCGTTGGGCTTGCGGCGTCAAGCCCGGCCCCGTGTCGCTCAGCGTAATGCGAACCTTTTCCCCGGAGCCACTTCCAACCGTTTCGCAGCTCCAGATCGCGGAATCGTTCGGGCCGCACGCATCGATCGAATTGAGTCCGAGCATCCGCAGCGCGTCCAGCAACGAAGCTCCATGCGCATCGGCGATGATACGATTCGAGTTCAGATGGCAATCCCATCGGATGCCTGCCTCGCGGGCGCGGTCTTGTAGATTCAACCACGCTTCTCGAACGATTGGAACGATGTCGGTCGCGGCGAGCGGATGCGAAAGCGGTTGAACCGCCCGCATCACTTCCGCGAGCATTTCGTGGGCTCGCATTCCCTGATCCATCATCGTGGCGAGACTCTTGCGCATCAAGGCATCGGAAACATCGCCCATCAGCTTCTGCGCCCGCGCCACGATATTCGCAAGGGGGTTGTTGATCTCATGCGTCAATCCGTATGCCAGATTGTAAACCTGGCGACGAGCCGATCGTTCCACCGCGCGATGGAACGAAGCTTCGCTGCTCAAAAGCTGGATCGCACGATGGGTTGCCCCTTCGAGAATACTTTGTCGGCTCGAATCGAGTTCGCTCAAAAGCCATTGCAGCGCCGCCAAGTCGGGGTCAAATTCCTGGAGAATCGTTGGAGGGAACGCTAAACCACGCGCTAGTCCGTATTGGGAGATTTCGTCGGCGATGGCGCTGCGCCCAGGGGCGGTGAGCGCCACGCAGGCGAGAAATCGGTCGGTCGCAAGTTCCAGAATACGAGCGGAAACCTCGTACTGGGGGTCGGTCCCCGTGGCATTGGGATCTCGGTCTGCTTGAATCATGATGCACTCCACAATCGATGTAGAGCGACATCATAACAGATCCTGGCGTTCAGCACTGCGCAGCACGTTTCGGCTTGCGGCGAGATATTCCCTTGCGAATCCCCTCGAAACGAGCAGTGCTTATATCTCCCTTTCGATCTCGATAAAGCAACGCCCCGCGAATCATATCCCCTTCGCATTTGGCTTGAAGAGTCATTTCCTCCGGTCCCAAGGCCGCTTGACCCTCGATCGCCGAAACCATCGGGGCGAAAACCCGAAGGTGGCCGGTGAGAACGTCCTCGCTCGCGGTCAGGACATTGCCATGAAGTGCGCGGGCTTGCGAGCCTCGCTCCTGCAACGACAACTCTTCCCCGAAAACATCGAGATCCATCAGTTGTTCCGAACTGCCTCCCAAGGCTACTCGCAACAGGAAGCGACTGTTCATCGGAGGTGGCTTGGGAACAGGGTACGAGGCAATATCCTCAACGGAGCACCCCAAAACCTCAGCCACGAACTCGACCTTCGACGAGAACGCTTCCCAGGGATCGCCCGACGGGCGTTGCTTGATCCAATTCGATAACGTACTCAACGACACAACACCGCGAAGATGTCGTTGGAATGCCCGAAGCGAATCGTGTTGGGCCGCGATCCGGTTGAAGAGTTCAGCCGATTTGATGACCATCCTCTCGGACTTCATGTCGTCGTGCTCCCTGTCCACAGCGTCTCCGAACCTGCGCAAGACCCCCTGCTCATTCGAGAGAGGGCTTAAGGGCCATGATAGCGTTTCATCGGAACAAGCCAACCATTGGTCTATCGCAATACGCTGAGCCGCGAGCATTCCAGCGGAGCAAGAAAAATTGTTGGTGCGTTTGGACACCTGGTGCAACGCGAGGACCGATTCTCGCGAGTGTTCATTGAACAACGTTTGAAAAACGCAAAAGAAAAATCCAGACTGAGAAAGGATCCTCAGCCTGGATTCATTGAATTGGAGAGACGTGACGTCTTCGGGGACTAGAAGCGACGACGATATCCGCCGCCGCCACCACCACCGCCGCCGCCGCCGCCACCCTTGCCGCCGGAATTTTCACGAGGACGAGCCTCATTCACCGTCAAGGGACGACCGTCATGTTTGGTGTCGTGGAGATTGTCGATCGCGTTCTGCGCGTCTTGAGCATTCTCCATTTCGACAAATCCAAAGCCCTTGCTTCGGCCTGTGTCGCGATCCTTGATCACTTGGGCGCTGCGTACCGTACCGAATTGCGAGAAGAGTTGCTGTAACGCTTCATCGGTGACCCCGTAGGTCAGATTCCCAACATACAACTTCGTAGCCATACCATTACTCCTGCATCGAAATGCTGCCTAACCCTCAATCATCACTTTCCGGGCCAGATGGAAAGGAACCCAACAAGGAGGATTCGCCTAGAGGACACACGAACCAAGCAGCAGCAGGCAAAAACCAAAGCACTGACCAAACTTCGCTTCATCTTCCACTGGAAGATTAGCCGCGAATGGCTGGCGAGGCAAGATGAATTCGAGATTATCCCATCAGATATCGGTGATAGAATTGCCAAATTTTTCGGGACAGGCTTCGACCTATGGACCATTTTCGATTGGGCAACATGGTTTGGACCCGGATCCCGGATCGCAGGTTGGATTCGCTGACCAGGTCGAGTTCCATGCAGATCAGGAAGTAGCCTCTTGCGGCTTTTTGCGAGTAGGGATCGATGCTGATCTCCCCGCCGCCGAGTTGAGTGAAGGCGGCTTCCTCAATTCTTTCTTGGCTCGCTTGAGAGACGCCGACGACGCGACCGCACCAACGAACGCCAGGTTGGCCAAGGATTTCGACTTCGACGGGATCCCCCCCCATCAGTTGAGTGTCGAGGATCTCTTCGTCGGTTGCCAGAGCTCGGACGATCCACTTACCCGATTCGAGCTTCACCAGCGGTTCACCCGGCTTGAGGAACCGTCCCATGAAATCACGGGTCTGCCATTCCGTGAGTACCCCATCTCTGGGTGCCCGGATGGTCAGCCGTCCAAGGGCTTCTTCGAAGATCGCGAGATTCAGTTCGGCTTGTCGCAGCTTTTGCATTACGATCCCAGCTTGGTCGGGGGCGTTTCGCAATGCTTCGATCCATTGCATGCGAAGTTTTTGCTCTTCGGCTCGGGCCATCGCAGAGCGATGTTGTAGTTCCTCATTGGTCAATTCGAACAGCAGCTCGCCCGGGTCCACCCGTTGGGAGGGTTTGAATCCGACCTTGGAGACCAAGCCGGGTTCGGTGGCTCGGATGAAGGTTTCGTTCTCGCGGCCTACGATTCCGGTCAGGGAGATCGTCGTCGACAGAGGGGTGAAGAGGAGGATCGCGAAGGCGATTGCGGTGCCGCCGATCACGGCCAGGACCCGAGGTCTGCGAGAGACGGTATCAGGGTGCCAGAAGAGATATCGTGTCAATCGATCGATCCCTGGGAGCATGGTAACGAGCAGGTACATCAATCCGAGCGTCAATCCGATGGCAGGGACTTGGAGGGTGAGGAACGTGACGATACCCAGGACGATTAGGAGTCGATATACCTCGGAGGCCGCGCCGAACAGGCCGAGGAATCGATCGCGCCAGAGGGTGTCTCCGATCCGAGGGGCTTCCACTCCCAGGCAAAGCCGCTTGAGAGTGTGAACGAAGCTGGTCGACGCGATACGTTTTAGATTTGGGATCCCCAAGAAATCGCTTAGGACGTAATAGCCGTCGAATTTCATCAAGGGATTGGCATTGAATACGAGGGTCACTGCCGTCGACAAGACGATGGTGTAATGCGCAATCGAATGGAGCAATCCCGATGGGGTGGAAGACCATATGAATACAGCGAGAATGGCGACCAACGATTCGAAATACATGCCGGCCAAATTGACGACGATCCGTTGCCAGCGATCTCGGAATCCCCAAGCCGAGGAAGTATCCACGTACGCGCAAGGAGTACCTAGGATGAAGATGAGCCCCATTTCGGAAACGTTCCCGCCGAAAACCTTGCACGCATACGCATGTCCCAGTTCGTGGATAAGTTTAAGCACGCAGAGGATCATCAAGAGGATGGGGAAACTCTTCAAGACCAACAGCGAGGAGGTGCTATCGGTGAATTCAGTCCAGCGGACCGCGACCGTGTACGATGCCATCCCTGCCAAGATGATCCACAGGAACAGAAACCCGGTCTGGAACAATGGCCTGATAAATCGCTGGGTCGACTCAAGGAATCGATCCGGGTTGAGCAGGGGGAATTGGTAGGATAACAAACGGAGTGGAAGGCTGGAGGTTTCTCGTTCTCTTCGTTCGGAGTACTCGCGGTACAACAATTTGCTATCGAGGATCGGTAAGCGAATCAGATTGCGTCGATGCAGGTCGATAATGAATTGATAGAACTCATTCCGCTGATCTTCAGCGATGATTCCGGCTGCAGAAAGTTTCTGATAGGAAGCGAGAACGGTTTGATTCGGCACTAAATGCAGGAAGACCTGATAATCTTCCTGGGAGAGTGCGCAGCTGGAGAATGTCAAAGGATCTCGCAGGACGTATTGGACTTTGTTGTTGGTGATTTGCCGCGATACTTCCAAATCGCCTCTCAGGCCAATGGAAAACCTTGCGATGGCATCATAGATCGCTTCCTTATTCGAGCTGGCAGATCCATCCACTTTGAATTCACTCCCCTCCCATGGCGTTCCTGGTGAAGACGTAGCGGGTATCACAGCTCGGACACCTTTCGTTGAACATATCGAATCGGCTGCTGCAAGAGGATCCACCAGCCTGGCTGATTGCCGACCGAAATGCGAGCGAATCCGCTAAAACCGAATCTCGCGTCTTCATCGAACTGAGTGCTTGCGCCGATCGCTTTGATGTAATTTTCACCGTTTTGCGACGTGCTCGCCATTTCGACGCGCTCCAGGACGATGTCTCGCCAGACGCCCGGCTCCGCGGACGTTGCGAACCGGCCGTTCTGGCCGGCTTGAAATTCCATGCCGAGGTAGTCTGGGATTTTCAATTCGACCCGCTGGGTATGGCTGGGTGCGAAGTCGAACATGCGTTCACCGATGGCGATGGTTTCCCCCACGCGTTGATGCAAACTGCTGTCGATGACAGTTCCGCTCTCCTGCGCTAGGACGATGGATCGATCGAGTTTCGATTCGATGATCGACAATTCGTTGCGAATGGCGTTGATGGAGGATTTCTCCTCCCCTGCCTTTGGGGTGTCATCGGCTTGCAGGAAGCGGATCATGGCTTGGCTCCGAGATCGGAGTTCTGCCTCGAGTTTCATCCTCTGGTTGAGGAGTTCCTCGGTATCCATCTCAAACAAGACCGCCCCTTGTTTCACCCAATCGCCACTGCGGAAATGTACCTTGCACAGTTTTCCGGAATAGGGAGCGGAGTACGTGCGTAGCTCTGCGCTCACGAGTGTGCAAGGGATACTGATGGAGTGTGGCCAGGGGATGAACAGGTACAGTCCGATCGCGGCCAAAATCGCCATGGCGAACGCTTTTCGTCCCCGCCCGGAAAAATACTTGGCCTTCATCCAAGCCTGAATTCGCTCGTGAAAATGAGATGCGAACGATTGGCTCAGTCGGCATGAAATCGCTGTGAATTCAGCCAGTCGTTCCTGATGCGACTCCAGCATCGCAACTTCTTCTTTCGTGAACGGTCGAGTTTCATCCCGACGCAAAGTGCAGATGGCCACGATTTGGCCATTGTGGCTCAGCGGCAGGGAAAAACAGGAGCCATTCCCGCTTTTGGCTCGCAGCGCCTGATGCAGGGCACAGTTGAGTTGGTCGTTTACCGAACCGGATTCAGTTTCTCGTTGCAGAAGGATTTCATGACCGGCATCGAGTGCTTCGCTCATCGCCTGCTCGATGGCCAGACATCCGGGCGACCGCTGGCTTACGGAATCGTATCCGGAGATGGCGAGCAGTTGCACTTGGTTCTTGCGAACAACTCCCAGCGAAACGTCGAGACACTTTAGCTGATTGCACAAACCGTTCACCAAGTGGAATGCGAACTCCGACGGATGATCCCAAATCTTTCCGTTGCAAAATTGGGTGAGAAAATCGGTGCTTTGCACGAATTGCGAAGCAGGGACGCTCTCGATGGGCGCCGCGATGGTTTCGGGTACGGTTCGCTCGCTACTCTCCACCAAGGCTTTCATCAGAGCTGCAAGCAATGTCTCAAATTCGGCCAGGAAACGTTTAGCGACTGCTGCGTTATCAGCACGGACAACCAGGCAGGCTGCTCCCACCGCTGAAGGATTCGCTGCGTTCGTGGGGAGGACGAAGACAGCCGTTCTGGTGCCTGTGGTCCGCTCAACAAAGAAACTAACTTGATTGGATTGGGTGGAGAGGCACTCGAGCATCGGGACGGAGCAAAGCTGTCGCCACGTTTCGCCGGGAGTATTTGCGCGGTGAAAACTGTATTCGATCGGACTGTCGTCAATGTTCACCTTGATGGATGCAAACGGCGACCCAAAATAATTTGCGATCGCATCGACCCCTTTCGCTACACCATCTCGCGTATCTGCCGAATGGTGAGCAAGTGTTTGTATTACTTGCAAGCTTTGCTGGAGCGTGAGATCGGCCGAAGATGGCTGGCTGCCTGCGGGAATTCCATGTGCCGGATTGATTCCTGTCTGCATACAAGACACTCTGTTCTCAGTGGATTGGACGGGTTGTTTCAGTTGTCGGCAAAATGAACGAGGAATCCAGCCGGAAGTTTGTTGTCTTCGTTGTCGATCTCAAAAACACAGCGGATCGTGTCTGTTCCGGGATCGATCACCGGTGCGATTGCAGTCAATTGCGCTTCCACCGCTCGGAGGCCGCGGAAGGTGGTTCGCAGGGAGTAGATCTTTCCGATGGCGAGCCTGTCGAACATCACACTCGGAATATGCAATTCCACCTTCAATGTTTTCGTGTTGACGATCTCCAGGAGATTCTGATTCTCCTGCAATCGTTCCCCGACGTTGGCTTTGACGTGATGGACAATCCCATCGAATGGAGCGTTTAGGGTTAACTGCCCACACTGCTCTTTCTCAACGGCAAGCCGCTCCTGAGCAACGCGAAGATTAATCTCGGCGGTCGAAAGGTTGGCTCGGGCTTTTTCGACTGCTGCACGAGCGATTTCAAAGTCTTGTGCGGCGATGGCGCGGATGTCAGTTACCGATTCGAGGCGGTGCAGGTGCTGCTCCGCAGCTCCGAGTTCCGCACGAGCCAGGTGGAGGGGCCCGACCTGATCTGCCGCCACCTCGGCAGCCGCTAGATTGGCCAATGCCAAGCGATCGTCCATACGCACCAGCGGCTGGCCCGCTCGCACGAACTCTCCTTCCTTCACCAGAACCTCTTCCACCACACCCGCGATATTGGGATGAATTACCGCTTGAAGCGACGGCTTGGCGATACCGGGAAGTCCAGATTCTTCAGGCTTGGATGCGGTCGTAAGATCACCAGCAATTCCCAGAACGCTGGTACCCACGACAGCAAAGAATACATAGCTAGTCCAGGAATTCATGAGGCGTTATCCCTACTCCAACGAAATTCAAGGCGACCTTTTTCCGTGAAAATGTAGGTCAAACCTTCGCGGACGCCTGAAAAGCGACTTGGACGTCAGGGGATTGCGAGGCGATCCTGACGAATAACCGAGTGGTGATGATTGTGACGACGAATCCTAAAAAGATCGTCCTGACGATTCGTCGTATTATCGAGGTGATGGCGACAGCTTCGCGAGAACCAAACGTCTCCTAACGCCCTTTGTTCGACCGCTGGCTTGCCTTGGTCTCGATACGGCTGTCCGGGGCCAGACTCGTTTCCTGAAGGATAACCCCGCCGCGAAGCATATTCCAAAAGGCGACGATTCGACCTTGCAGAGAAACGCTGCGATGAACTTCTTGTGTCATCTCGGATTGCTGCTCTTGCAGCACGGTTTCGGGAGCTCCCTTTGTTTCCTGGTTCGAACGGTATTCCTGAGCGACGAATGGATCTGCGGTTTCGATCGAATGAGTGGACATTGAATCGAACGAGTCGACATGTCGATACTCAAATGACATGGAGGCGGAGTTTGCTTGGGTCGTTACGGCGAACGATCTCGAGGATGTCTCCTGTTCCGTTTCAAATTCACGCAACAGTTCGTGATCCTCTTCGAAATTCACATCCACAGGTGCATTCACGACCAAACCACTCGAATCTGCGGTCGGTTTGATTTCCGGAGGAATCAATGAGCGATCTGCCAAGGTAACGACATCAGAGCTTGCGTTGGCTGAATTGGTGTCCATCGCGGATCGATCCGAAGTATCGGTTAGACGTGGTATATCGCTCTCCGGCTTGGGTAGTTCCACCATGATCTGAGGAAGGACTTCATTGACGCGAACCGCAATCGTCGTCTCGATGCTGGCGGTCGAACCGTTGCTGATTTCGGTGGTGGTTAGACGATACTTCACAGAGTAATCGCCCGGCATTCCACCATCGCTGGTCAACTTCAAGCCTGAGATATTCCATTGGGTCAGGTCGACCCAAGCCGACGGGTTCGACGATGTATATGAATTGATTCCATCGGTAATCCGCATGCCTCGCGGGATTCCTTGAACCTCCAATCGCGGTACTTCGCTACCATCCAGGTCGAATCGCTCGTATCCGAGGCGAAGGACCAAGAGCTGCCCCATGTCGATCGCGCCACCTTCTGCAGTAACTGTACCTTGATCTGCTACTGCGAGGATTTCAAGGACTCGTTGGAATGTCTGGGTGTAGGCAAGACCGTAGGAGGTGAATACGTCGACCTCAGCGAGAATCGTCCCGGATAATTGCGATGGGAGTCTGAACTCGAGCGTTGACAGTGACATCCCATAAACGCTTACAATTCCATCCTGATCTGCAGTGCGAATCAAGCCGCTCTCGTCGGTGACCATGGTTCCTGTTGGAAGGCCTCGGACGACAACATCGGTACAAGTTTCGCCATTTGTATCGACCATCACAACAGAGATCGGCCAGCTGAACGGCGTATCTTCCGCAGATAGGATGCTGCCGATCTGAACCGATAGCTGATCGCGTACTCCCTCGATGGTGATACTGACCGATGCCTCGGCAGTGAGACCATACGAATCCTCAATTTGGTATGCGATCACCACGACAGCGGATTCCCCTGCAGTCAAGTAGTCGTATGAGGTTCCAGGATCGTAATACAGTGTTCCTCCTGCAATTTGTACTTGTCCTAGTCCTTGGGTAATTCCAACAGATGCAATGTGAATCGAGTCGCCGGGATCAAGATCGAAATCATTGTCAAGAACTGAAATCGTCTTGAACTCATTTTCGGAGATTACTTCCGTATCATTCTGCGCATAAGGCGATTCATTGGCGTTCAGGATCTGAATTGTAAAGGTTCCGAGACTGAAATTCCCGTCTTGCGATGTCGCTCGAACCAGGATGTCGTAGGAAGTCGAAAACTCGTGATCGAGCGGTCCCGTTTGTGAAATTACTCCCGTCGAAGAATTGATGGTAAACCTTCCGTTTGCACTGTCGTCCAAGGAGTACACCACAACATTGGTCGTCGCATCAAAATCTTGCGAAAAGGCGGTAATACCAACGGGTTGGGCTCCCAAAGTGTTTTCCATCACGGCGTTCTGCACCGGATTGGTATCGATGACAACTACAACACCAAATTCATTGACGTCGTAGATGGCAATGGCAAATGCTTGATCGGTGTAGGAGCCGTCACTGGAGGTCGCGCGAGTCGTAATCGATCGAATCGCTCCATCCACCTCGCGGTCAATCGCACCCGCGACCGTGACAACCCCAGTGACGGAGTCGATGCCAAAACGACCTCCGTCGTCGTTTACGAGCGAGTAACTGATGGTATTGTTCGTAGCATCCGCGTCTATAGCTCTGGCCGTGATGCCAACCAAAGTTCCAGCAACTGCGTTTTCGAAGACGCCGTTGATCGTTGGGTTGGTATCTGCAACCAAACCAACATCGAATTCATCGACATCCAGAACCTGGACTTCGTAAATCTTATCGAACATAAATCCCGAGGCATCGGTAACACGTACCGTAATCGTGTGCGTGGAATCAATCTCGCGATCAAGCAAGGAGCCGTTAGCCACGGTAATCAAACCGGTCGAATTACCGATTTGGAATCGACCGTTTGCGTTGTCGAGAAGGCTATAGGTTAAAACTTCACCGTTTGAACTCGAATCAATATCTTGACCTGTAACAATACCTACAATCGATCCATCAACACTATTCTCTTGGATCGAGAGAGAGCCACTGACAAGGTCATGTGGAGCGTCGTTGGCACCTTGGATGGTGACGGTGACTTGATTGGTTGCGGTCAGTCCACCCGCATCGGTGACGGTGTAGGTGAAGACATCGCTGAGGGTTTGGCTGCTCAAGCGGAGAGCTTGAACGGCGGCGTTGGCTTCGTTCACCACATAGGTGAAGGCTCCATTAGCCCCGATGGTGATGGCACCGTAGTTACCGTTCACGCTGGTGCCGACCGACCCCGAGGGACTTGCGACGATTCCGGCCGCGACACCGCTGACGGTCTTGGTTTCACCGTTGGCGGTGCTGTCAACGTCGGTGTCATTGGAGAGGACATTGCCGGTGGCGTCCGATCCTGGGGTGGCGTTGGCATAGCCGCTTGCCTCGGTGGCGGTTCCGGCATCGACCACGGCGACCGGGTTATCGTTAGCTCCCTGGATGGTGATGGTGACGGTGGCCAAGGCATTCAATCCCGCGGTATCGGCCATGCGGTAGGTGAAGGTTTCGCTGAGCGTTTGGCCGGTCAACCGCAGCGCCTGGACCGCGGTATTGGAGTTATCGACGGTGTAGGTGTAGCTGCCGTCGGCAGCGATGGTGATCGATCCGTAGGATCCAGTCACACTCGAGCCCACGGAGCCGACTGGATTCGCAACGGATCCTGCAGCGACGGCAGTGACGGTCTTGGTTTCGCCATTGGCGGTGCTGTCTACATCGGTGTCGTTGGTCAGGACATTACCGGTGGGGTTGGTCCCCGCGGTTCCATTGGCAAGACCACCCGCTTCGACCGCGATGTTGGAGTCATTGAAGGCGATGGGAGCGTCGTTAGCCCCTTGGATGGTGATGGTAACGGTAGCCAGGGCATTCAATCCCGCGGTATCGGCCATGCGATAGGTGAAGGTCTCGCTGAGCGTTTGGCCGGACAGTCGAAGCGCCTGGACCGCGGTATTGGAGTTATCGACGGTGTAGGTGTAGCTGCCGTCGGCGGCGATGGTGATCGAACCGTAGGTACCAGTCACGCTCGAGCCTACGGAGCCGATTGGATTCGCAACCGATCCTGCAGCGACGGCCGTGATGGTCTTGGTATCCCCTGCATCGACATCGGTATCGTTGGTCAGGACGTTGCCGGTGGGATTGGTCCCCGCAGTACCATTGGCCAGTCCACCCGCTTCGACGGCGATGTTGGAGTCATTGAAGGCGATGGGAGCGTCGTTAGCCCCTTGGATGGTGACG
>JBKDPB010000105.1:0-23455 GCA_046342615.1 Planctomycetota bacterium
TCTCTATAGCGCGGAACACGTCATCGATCTAGTGTAACTGTCGCGCGGCTCCATCGGTCGATCCGATGTTGCGATCGGTGCGGCTATCGCGGCCGCAAACGTGGCCGAGGATATGCGTTTCCTCATCGATTGCGGGTTCGATTATGTCTGCTTGATCGTCGATGGATGCTACGATTTGCTTCCCGGACATCGCGTTTCCTTGGCCCCGGTCGACAAATCGATCGAGGACGCCATCACCGTTCGGGGCAAGTCCAAACCCCGCGGCTTCGGTATTCGCTTGGCCGCCCACTGCTCGCCTCGGCAACTCGCGGAGTGGTACCGCCAAGGGATCGATGCCGTGGCGATCGACGCCTGGATTCAAGATCGGTCCCCCTCGTCGAGCGCTCGGCGAGAATCCTTTGGCGGCATCCTGATTGAGACGCCCCGAACCGGAACCGGGAACACAGCGTGGCTGTACGACAGCATTCGCGACTTCCTCGGGGAATTGCGAAGCGAACAGCAGTTCTTTGAGGGCTGAGAACGCCAGGCGCCTCGTACCCAGGCTCCTACTTGCATCCCTCAATTATGACGCGGCGGGAGAACGTCATTCGTACGACGGACTTCTAGTCCGTTGAACTGCCTTAGCCGACGAGCAGCCGTAGCAGCCAAGGCTCTCGCGGAGACGTAAAGACGCGGAGAAAAGAGCAGGCTCGATCTCGACGAGCGATCCGTTTGCTGTTTTGCTCCGACTCTGCGTCCCAGCGGCTCTTGATACTGTCAAGGAAAACACAATGCGTGGGGGGCACGTATTGCCGGTCTCAATCGGTGAGCATAACGAAAAAGAATGGTTTGCGTTCAAGTCATCAGCCATGTGAAGTAGACTCCGGTGAACATCACAAACAACGTGACATAAATGGCTTGCCTACCGCTGAGTTCGATTCTCTTGCCTCCCATCGCTCCGAAATACTCCTGCACGATGCGCCTTCCGTAGACCTTCATAAAGATCGTGGATGAAATTGCGATTCCAAGCGTCACGTAATACTTGGTTGAGCCGGGACCATTATTGAAGAACACTCGAAAAATGGTCATTCCAATCATCAGCAACCATGAATAGATGCTGATCAAAAGCACAAAGATCGCAAAGGTCGGCTTGCGCTCCTCCACCTGGTGCGAGGCAACCGGCGACTCTTTAGCATCCGGAATGATCGCAGCCGCAGCCGTTGCGAAACATCCCGCGAGAAACGCGAGACTGGGTATCGCCATGAACCAAGCCCCGCGGACAACGATGGCTGCGCCCGCCAACAAAATACCCACCAACAAGCACGCGACACTGATGCAACCTGCGAACAGTGGGTGCGGAAACAACCGCTTCGTCTGGCGAAGCCATGCGGATTGCAATCTCGACGTTCTTGGGTCACTCGCCATCGCTCTCCGATCTCCAGGCGGAATTTCTCCGAATCGCACATTGACTTGCGGAAATCCGATTGCCGAAGCAGACGCATTCTACCTCGCGACCCGCCAAGCCACCGCCGCACCTGCCGCGATTGTCATTCAATCCTGGCGAAACAATCGCTGAACCAAGTGGTACAAATTGTTTCGCCAGTGGGTGGCATCGTGCCCATGGGAATCGACATTCCAGACATGAGGCACCTCGTTGTCTCTCAAGTAACGCTGAAGACGTTGACTGATTCGGATCAAACCGTCTTTGCTTCCGCAGGACAACCAAAGCAGCTGAAGCTGTTCCTTGGTTTTCTGCGGCTCCGGGATCAATTCCTCCGTAGCCTTCGTGTTGGGCGCAGATGAAAATCCACCTACCCACGCGAACGTGTCCAAGTGGGTTAATCCGATGTTTAGCGACTGACCACCCCCCATCGACAACCCCGCAATCGCCCGATGCAGACGATCGGCTTGAACGCTGTAACGTGATTCGATGGCTGGCAAGACATCATCGAGCAGATCTCGCTCAAAGACCGCAAACGCCGGCGCTGAAGCCATCACGTTGCCTTCCGCCCGATCGTTTTTCTGAGCGCGGCCATTAGGCATAACCACAATCATCGGAACCGCCTTCCCTTCTGCAATCAGATTGTCGAGCATAACATTCGGGTGAGCGAATCGCTCCCATTCGGTTTCGTCTCCGCCGATACCATGCAAAAGATAAAGGACCGGATAGTGTTTCTCCGCCGAGTAACCCGGCGGGGTGTATACGTTCATCTTCCGAGTCGTACCGACAGTTTTTGACTCGTACTCGATCATTTCCAGTTTGCCGTGCGCGATCCCATCGCGTCGATCGATCATCGTAGCTGGTGGATCGTCGAAGATCTGCTGATCCTCAGGCCCCAATTCGATCGGACCACCGAACCCGCCACGCCCCGAATCGACCCGTGGACGCTGAGGATTGGGCGTGCCCTCCTGCGCATGAGCAATCATTCCGCACCACAACCCCAAAACCAACGCTACGAAGAGTTTCTTCATCAAACAGACCTCACTCCAAGTAAAAAAAACACCAGCAGGAATCGCAGCCGTGACGCTCTCTATCACGTTGACGCGTTAAGGCGATTTGGGGGACGTCTCGCGCCACGCGCCAAAGAATGCGAGCGACTCGGGGTTGGCCAACGCGCCGGCGTTCCCCAACTCCATCCCGCAAATCGCGTTGCGAACCGCGATTTCGGACAATTTGCCGCTGATCGTGCGCGGGAAATCGGGTGCCTCGTCGATGATGGTGGGAACGTGCCTGGGCGAACAACGCTGGCGCAACGCCAATCGCAAATCGGCCTCGAGGGCGTCGGTCAATCGCTTGCCCGCGACCATGCGAACGAACAGCACGATTTTTTCATCGCCATCCTGTTTCAAGCAGGTTGCCAGCGCCTCGGCGATGTCGGGAAACGTTTCCACTTGCTGATAGATTTCCGCGGTCCCAATCCGCACGCCACCCGGGTTGAGCGTTGCATCGGACCGACCGTAAATGAGAAACCCGCCCCGTTCCGTGAGCTCGGCCCAATCGCCATGGCACCAGACGCCCGGGGAACGTTCGAAGTAAGACGCCCGATACTTCTTCTGTTCGGGATCGCTCCAAAACCCGATCGGCATCGACGGAAAAGCTTGGCAGCATGCGAGCTCGCCGGCTCGATTTCGGATCGATGCCCCATGCTCATCCAGGATCCGAACATCCATCCCCAATCCCGCGCACTGGATCTCACCTCGATACACCGACGCGCACGGATTGCCGAGCACGAAACAGGACAAGATATCGGTCCCTCCCGAGATCGAAGCCAAATGCACGTCGCGCTTGACGCTTCGATAGATCCAATCGAAGGTCTCGGGCAGCAAAGGGGAGCCGGTCGACAGGACGCACTTCAGATTCCCCAGCGACACGGCACGACACGGCTCGTAGCCTGCTTTGTCGAGCATCGCGTAATAGCGTGCACTCGCTCCGAAATGGGTCAACTGCTCGCGCTCGGCAATCTTCCAAAGCGAGCCGTTATCGGGCGCGACGGGCGAACCGTCATAAGCGATGATCCGCGAGTCGGCAGCGAGTGCACCCACCAGCCAATTCCACATCATCCACCCTGTGGTCGTGTAGTACAGCATCGAACTCCCCGACCGGAGATCACAGTGCAGGCGATGCTCCTTGAGATGCTGCAGCAACACCCCTCCAGTTCGATGCACGATGCACTTGGGGGCTCCGGTCGTACCCGAGGAGTAGACGATGCACAGCGGATGATCGAATGGGAACGTCTCCCACACCCATGGCTCCGTACTCGAGCACTCGAGAACTTCCTCCCACGCATGGCAGGGAACCGCATCCCGAATCGATGGAGCGATTTGCCCAGCGCCGCCATCGACCAGCAACAACTGCACGCTAGGCAACTCCGGCAGCACCGCGACCGCGCGATCGATCGGGCGAACCGTTTTGCCGTTGTAGGTGGTCTCGATCGACGTGATCAGCACCTTGGGTTGGATCTGTGCGAATCGATCGCGGATCGCATCGGGACCGAAGTCGGGGGAACATGACGACCAAATCGCACCGATGGCGGCGCTGGCCAGGTAGCCGACGATCGCACAGGGGCTGTTGGGCAGCACGGCTGCCACGCGGTCCCCCGCACCGATGCCATGCGATTTCAGGAACCGAGCTGCCGCGATCACGCGCCGCGTCAATTCCGATCGCGAATAGGTTTCCCTCGCGCCCCGTTCATCGCATGCGACGAGAACCGGATCCTCTTCGTCGCTCCCCTTGGATTCGCGGATCACATTCTGCGCGTAGTTCAGGCGTGCCTCGGGAAACCATCGGTCCTCGAGCATCCCACCCGAGTCGATCAACGGCACCGAACCAGGGTCCCCCAAACAATCGCAAAACCGCCACAGGGCCATCCAAAACGCACCCCGATCGCGCAGACTCCACGCGTGCAAGGCGCGATACCCCTCGAGGGTCGAAGGATCCCCTGCCGGAAAAAATTCCCTTGCAAACCGAGCCAACTCCGAGCCGCCGATACGTTCGGAATCCGGCGACCACAGAGGCTGGAGGGAGGTAGATGCAACGGCTTGGGATGGGTGGTTCATGGGTCTTCCTAAGATACCAAAAACAGATTTGGAGCTGACGGTGGTCGGTTGGAAAAAAACGATTCATGGATTACGATCCCTTGTCGAAGTCAGACCCGAATCGAGCGCCACGCCGATCCTCCGTTCTCCGAGATTCCATGCTCAGCCTCATTATTGCGATCTTCGTCATCGGGTACCTAGCCATTGCGCTCGAGCACCAGATTCACGTGAACAAGGCCGCCAGCGCGCTGCTGACCGGTGTGTTGTGCTGGACCGTCTACGCGCTGAACTACTCTCAGTTGGTACCCCAAGATTTGTTCGAGGCCTGGCATGGTGCGCATGCCGCTGGAGAAGGAGACAGCCTGAGCGCCAAACTCCACTTCCTCGTCGATGGCCAGTTGATGCACGGGTTCGCCGAAACGGCGGGGATCCTGTTCTTCCTGATCGGCGCCATGACCATCGTGGAACTGGTCGACGCGCACGAAGGGTTTTCGCTCATCACCCGCTACATTCGAGCCGACAAACCGGCCAAGCTGCTGTGGATCGTGTCGTGGATCGCGTTCTTTTTGTCGTCAGTACTCGACAATCTCACCACCACCATCGTCATGATCTCCGTCACGCGCAAACTCGTCTCGGACCGAGAGCTTCGGCTCCTGTTCGTTGGGATGATCGTCATCGCCGCCAACGCGGGAGGAGCATGGACTGTCATCGGCGACGTCACCACCACCATGATCTGGATGAAGAACAAGATCGGCGAATGGGAAGTCATTCGCGATCTGTTCCTGGCCAGCGTCGCCTGCCTCCTGGTCCCGCTGCTGTTGATCACGCCGCGACTCAAAGGAAGCCTTGAGGAATCCTCACCGCAGAACGAATCTGCGGAGGAAAAGAGCGTCGAGGGTTGGCACAAAGCTCTGTTCCTTGCTTTGGGAGTGCTCGGATTGCTCAGTGTTCCTATCTTCAAAACCTATACCCACCTCCCACCGTTCATGGGAATGATGTTGGCTCTCGGGGTTTTATGGCTCGCGTCCGAGATCGTCTCGCACACGATGGACGAGCGAACGCGCAGCAGCACCGGAGTCCTGTCGGCTCTGCGCCGCATCGACATGTCGAGCGTGCTGTTCTTCTTGGGAATTCTGCTCGCGGTCGGCTCGCTAGGCGCTACGAATGTCCTGACCGATTTGGCGAAGTGGCTGCAGTCGACGGTGCAAAATCAATCGGCCATCGCCATCATTATCGGGCTGGTTTCTGCGGTCGTGGATAACGTGCCACTGGTCGCAGCAGGGATCGAAATGTATTCGTCGACTAACGCCAAAAACGATCCGTTCTGGATGCTGCTGGCCTATTGCGGCGGGACCGGCGGCAGCTGCTTGATCATCGGCTCGGCCGCCGGAGTGGCCGCCATGGGGCTCGAGCGCATCGATTTCTTCTGGTATTTCAAACGCATCGCACCGCTCGCGCTTGCGGGGTACGTAGCAGGGATTGTTGTCTATTTCATCCAGCATGCGGTCCTATAGCAGTTCGATCCACGACGCGTCGCTTGCAAATTCATCCTTCGCAGGCTAGTTTCGAGGTCGCGACGCTTACCTTTGAAAACCCCTACTGGAATTGAACGCTATGCCTTTTCGGGACCGAACCGCGGACTTGCCGGACGAACAGCGGATCGTGATGACCGCGGTTGGCTTGACTAGCCCGAACGGTAACAACCTCGAAGAGTATCGCGAGGCGCTCCTGGCGGGTCGCAGCGGTGTCCAGGCCTACAACATCCGCTATGTCGGAGACACGCACGCCGGGGTCTGCAATTTCGAAGCGACCAAATACCAAAGCCGTCGCGACATGCGGCGCGGAACCCGAGCGGGAACCATCGGCATCTACTGCGCCCATGAAGCGATCGCTCGGAGCGGGATCGATTGGACCAATGTCGACAAGTCGCGCGTTGGCATCTACATCGGAATCACCGAGCACGGGAACGTCGAAACCGAAAATGAAATCTACTCGATCAAAGCCTACGATTACGACACCACGTATTGGTCACACCACCACAATCCCCGGACCGTAGCGAACAATCCGGCGGGCGAAATCGCCCTCAATCTCGGGATCACCGGCCCGCATTACACCATCGGCGCGGCGTGTGCCGCGGGCAACGCAGGGATCATCCAAGGAGTGCAAATGCTCCGCCTGGGGGAATGCGACCTGGCGATCGCCGGCGGGGTCTCCGAGAGCATCCACACCTTCGGTATCTTCGCCTCTTTCAAGTCGCAGGGGGCCCTGGCCAGCCACGCCGACGCGACCAAAGCCTCCCGCCCGTTCGACAAGGATAGGACCGGCATCGTGGTCGCCGAGGGTGGCAGCCTGTACATCCTCGAGCGGCTCTCGGACGCCAAAGCCCGATCGGCCCCCATCCTGGCCGAGATCGTTTCCTATGCTATCAATACCGACGCGACCGATTTCGTCCTCCCCAACCCGGAAAGGCAGGCCCAATGCGTCCAACTGGCTCTGAAACGGGGGGGGCTGGCCCCGGACCAGATCCAGATTGTCAGCACCCATGCCACCGGGACCGCCAGCGGCGACAGCCAGGAATGCGAGGCCCTGAGAAACGCGTTTTCGGGGTGTTCGACGGTCCGATTCAACAACACCAAGAGCTTCATCGGCCATGCCATGGGGGCGGCCGGGGCGCTGGAATTGGCTGGGAACCTCCCGTCCTTCCAGGACAGGGTTTGCCATGCCACGATAAATGTGGACAATTTGGATGAAACGTGTGCGATCGACGGATTGGTCCTCAACGAGCCGGAGCCATTGGGCCAAGTCGATTACATCCTCAACAACTCCTTTGGGATGCTGGGGATCAATTCGGTCTTGATCGTCCGTCGCTTCTAAGGCGTTGCACACGACCCAACCCGATTCACCGCTGCAACTTCACCCGGAGTGCTTGATTCATGACATCTGCAGAAATCCGAGACGAGATCCTCGATATTCTCAGCGACATTGCTCCCGACGAAGATCTTTCCGGCTTGGACGACGGCAAGTCGTTCCGCGAACAACTCGAACTCGACAGCATGGACTTCCTCGACATCGTGATGGAGCTTCGCAAGCGACATCGCGTGCAGATTCCTGAGGAGGACTACGGTCACTTGGCCAGCATGGCGACGACCGTGACCTACCTCGAGCCGAAGATGCGCGACATCGTTGCCGCCTGATGCAATATCGCAGCACGCGAGAGGTTGTCGAAGATCTGAAGCGCCACGGACGGCTTATCGAAGTCGACGAACCTCTATCTCCGCGGCTGGAAATCGCTGAAGTCCAGCGCCGCGTGTACGCGCGGGGCGGACCTGCGGTGCTGTTCACGCGACCCCAAGGAACTTCGTTCCCGATGGTCAGCAATCTGTTCGGCACGCTCGATCAGGCCCGCTTCTTGTTTCGCTCGACCATCGATCGGGTTCGCCGCGCGATCGAGCTGAAGATCGATCCCAACGCGTTCTTTCGCGCACCCATGCGATACGCGGGCGCACCCTGGACGGCCTGGACCATGCTCCCCAAGAGAGTCCGATCGGGACCGGCGCTGGCGCAGTCGATCACGCTGTCGCAATTGCCTCAGTTGATCTCTTGGCCGGACGATGGTGGCGCGTTTGTAACGCTACCTCAGGTATTAAGCCAAGCCCTGCCCGAATCCGGCGCGCAACCTTCGCTCAGCCAGTGCAACCTCGGTATGTACCGCATCCAGTTGAGCGGCAACGAGTACCAGCCCGATCGCGAGATCGGACTTCATTACCAGTTGCACCGAGGGATCGGCATCCATCACCAGCAAGCCCTCCAGCGCGGAGTCCCGTTCCCAGTCACCGTCACGGTAGGCGGGACACCCGCCATGACCTTGTCGGCGGTCATGCCGTTGCCCGAGGGGTTGAGTGAATTGACCTTTGCGGGTGCCATGGCTGGTCATCGCATCCCGATGATCGTGGGCTCGGGCCATGCACCGATCTATGCCGATGCTGACTTTGCGATTCGCGGGGTGGTCCATCCGGCGACCCTCAAACCCGAGGGTCCCTTCGGCGATCACCTGGGCTATTACGCGCGCCAGCATCCGTTCCCTTGGATGAGCGTCACCCATGTTTCGCACCGCCCCGGGGCGATCTGGCCTTTTACCGTGGTTGGTCGACCGCCGCAGGAGGATACGACCTTCGGCGCATTGATCCATGAGCTGACCGGCCCGATCATTCCCACCGTGCTCCCCGGTGTCCGGGAAGTGCATGCCGTCGACGCCGCAGGGGTCCACCCTTTGCTGCTCGCGATTGGCAGCGAGCGCTACACCCCGTATGCCAAGCCCGACAGGCCGCAGGAACTCCTCACCCAGGCCAATGCGATCCTCGGCCAAGGGCAGATGTCCCTGGCCAAGTACCTGTTCATCGCCGATGGTACCAGCGACCCGAATCTCCAGGCTCACGATATTGGGCCGTTCCTGCAGTGGATGTGGGAGCGTCTCGATTTTGAATCGGGGCTTCACTTTCAGACCCGCACGACGATCGATACGCTCGACTACTCGGGGGATTCGCTCAACCGAGGTTCGAAGGTGGTGTTCGCGGCCAGCGGACCGCCGCGTCGAACCCTGGCAAAGGAACTGCCGCTCCTGGGTCCGTTGCAATCGATCGCCCGCGACGCCCATCTGTGCATGCCGGGAGTCCTCGCAGTCGCGCTGCCGAGCGACGCCTCGGTGGACGGTCTGCTCGAGGCCATCGACCGCGCGGCCCGATCGGATGCCTCCTGGCAGTCCATCGCTTGCGTGGTCGTTGTCGACGACCCGGCGTTTGCTGCCAAAACCCTCAACAACTTCCTGTGGGTGACCTTCACGCGGAGCAATCCCGCCACCGACATTCGGGGCGTTGGCGAGCGTATCGAAGATAAGCATTGGAGCTGCAACGGGCCCTTGGTGATCGATGCACGGCGCAAGCCCCGGCACGCGCCTCCTCTGGTCGAAGACCCCGAAACCACACGCAAAGTCGACGCCTTGGCGACCCGCGGTGGACCCCTCGCGAAATATTTGTAACCGGTCGCCAGGAATTTTTTTCGCAGCGAGAAGGAAATTTGCGGAGGCCCGTTTCCTCGATGTTCCTTCGACCTTTCCAGTTTGCAAACTCGAGCAATGGGGGCGGATTTCCCCTAAACCTGGATTTCAAGGAAGAACAGAGCCCAGGCGGTTCTGCCTACCGCTCGCGGATTTTCTACTCGTTAAAGATTCACTGCGCCATAGCATGAGGCGTTTGCAGAGAAGGGACTCAAGATCCATTGATAAATTTCTTGACTTTCGATGCCAGTTGGAAATAATCGTTCACTGTGTGAAATTCTAGACAAGATTTTTCCTGGATCAGAGGAGGAAAACTCTTTTGCCGGGAGAGGTGAGCAGAGATCATGAGCAATTTGTGCAAGAACGTTTTCGAGGCGATTTTGAAGTATGGACACGACGAGGATTTTGATCCGATCGTTGATCTGCACTTCTTGCCAACCGATGCTCCTGCTGGATCTCAAGAGAAGATTGAAGTGCTCCGCAAGCGGGTCGAGTTGGGCCAACCTCTTTGGCACAACGATGACCGGGTCGACTACAGCGGTCTGACCGGAGCGATTCGTCCTCGCGAGTAAGCAGGTCGCGGAACGGGGTGTTTGAGCCCCAACAGCATTGAGCGAGAGCCCGGACCCGTCCGGGCTCTTTGCGTTGACGGACCAAAGCCCTTAAACGGCCCGCCCGCATGGATCCAAAAATTTCGATGATTCCTAGACGCCATCTCCTGCTGTTGCTGCTGGCTCTGCTCTCGCCAATCTTGGGTTGCTCTCGCTCTGCACCGGAATTCCGCGGCAAAGTGGTCGGTGTTGCTGATGGGGACACGATTCGAGTTCTCGTTCATCGCGACGAGGTGACGGTCCGTTTGGAAGGGATCGACGCGCCTGAGGCCAATCAAAGCTTCGGCAACCAGTCCAAGCAAGCTTTGGCGCGCATGATCTTTGGCCAGGAAGTCGCCGTCCGATACACCACGGAGGATCGGGCTGGCCGCATGGTTGGCACCATTCTCATGGAGGGAGATAACATCAACGCCAAGATGATTGAAGACGGATGGGCATGGCACTTCAAGGAGTACGGGGAAGATCAACGCTTCACCGACCTGGAGAGGAAGGCCAAATCGGCCAAGCGCGGACTGTGGGTCGATCGCGATCCGCTTCCACCCTGGGAATTCCGCGCCAGACAAAAGAGAGAACAGGGGGAGCCCTCGACTCGATTCTGGCTGAATACCTCCTCCAACGTGCGGCACAACGAGAAGTGCGAACACTTCCGCAAAGGATCCAAGGGTCGCATGTGCGGACCGGACGAAGGGAGAGCATGCCGGATCTGTGGTGGGTAGGTTTTTTAGGCAAGCCATTCCTGAATGATGCGGTCGTGGACCGTACGAATACTAGCCGAGATGCGCAAGCATCTGGGTTGAATCGCACTCGACATTGCAATGTTTGCCACAGTTCAACGCAGGAGCTTGCGCTCCTCGGTTTTTATTTACTGAGACCTTCGGTCGCGTAAATGGCGATGGGCGTGGTGGGTTGGCGGAATTGAGCACGCCCATCTTGCTTCCGCCTCAGATACCGGGTTGCCCACCGCGTTCTCTCCAGGAGTCGGGGAGTTCAGGCAGAAACCGATGAAGCGACGCACCGCGTTCCCAAAGCGAACGATCCTCAGCCGTGGGTAGCTTGGTTTCGATTTTGCATTCGGTCGAAGGCAGACTCTCTGCGGGCTCCACCTCCTCAACCGCCTCAGCACAACGATCTGTCCATGTTCGCAGGGAGAATATCTCGGCGGAGTTCTTGCGATTGGGGGTCCGAAGCCGTCGTGCGATGAGATAATCCATCCCCTCCGCAAACACGCACTCGCTATCGCGCCAGCGGACGCTCTGAACAAAGGAATCCACCATATCGTCTCTGGTCGTAATTTCCAAAGCCAGAATCGGAGTCATCCACAGCGACGCTGCGTGCTTGCTGTCCAGGACACATTTCTGGAATGTCACCGTGACGGGTTGATTGGGAGTGCGCATCAATAGCAGATCGAGCACCTCCTCGGTCACCAACGATGAATCCTTGATCAGCAAGTCCGCGGATCGATACGGCTTCATGTTGGGACCAGGAAAGATCACTCCGATTCCGATCCTGCTATGGATCAGACTCTCATCGACGCGGCAGGTGTTGTCCAAGGCGAACCAGCCGATGCCGACGTCGCCTCCCTCAATCCAAGTCCTTCGCATCTCGAGATCGCCTCCTGCTCCCAGACAGATGCCTCCACCCGTTCGGTGGATTTCGCAGTTCTCCACGCGCAGACTTTTACCCTGGCCGGTGTAGATCCCCGCAGTGAATCTGCCATCTTCAAACCAGGGCATCGTAGCGGTGGTCCGGCACTCCAGTCGGAGTCCTGTCAAACTCAGATCGGAATCGCTTTTCAGGAAAAAGTTGCCGGAATCGTTGCCGAGACTTTGAAACCGAATGGCGGGACGGGTATCTGGAGCCGCCTCGATCTGAAGGCTCTTGCCAGTGATATCGATGCGACCCGTTTCCAAATCCTTTGCGATGACGATGGTATCTCCATCGATCGCGCTCGCGATGGCGTCTTCGAGCCGCTCGAATGACTTGCCGTTCGATGCGATGAGAATCGCGGGTCGGTCCGGCACGGGATTCGATGGGATTGCAGCAATCGGTTGCTCGCTTCTCTGGTCTTGACTTCGATACGTCAACCAAAACCCACCAATCACCGCAGTCGCTGCGACCGCCACGCTAGCCATGGCGATGGACATTGCAGATCGTCGAGGTGGAGACGCAGGTAGCAGCAACGTTTGATTGCGGATCGCGTCGACCACTTCGTGGATACTTTGCAGCCGCTGGGATGGATCCTTGGCGAGCAATTGATCCACCAGTCGCGCGTACCAACTTGGGATATCGCGGGAGACGGAATCCAGAGATTCATGCGGTCGACTCCGAATGGCATCCATCACCACATAAGGATCGTCTCCTGCAAAGGGAGGCTTGCCTGCGGCCATGGTGTACATCAATGCTCCGAGGCTGAACAGATCCGAACGAGGATCGATTCCCTTGCCATCGGTCTGCTCAGGGGACATATAAGCGGGTGTCCCTGCGACGACCCCTTCCATCGTGACATGTTCCTCCCCTGCGCGCTTGGCGAGTCCGAAATCACCCAATCGTGCAATATGCGTACCATGTTCGATGAGCACATTATCCGGTTTCAGATCCCGATGGATGATTCCAGCGTCATGGGCTGCAGCCAAACCTTGGGCGATCTGCGACGCAACCTCGCTGCATCGCGGAAAAGGAATCGGACCATCGCGGCGAAGAATGGCTTGCAGGGATTCGCCATCGATCAATTGCTGAATCAAGCATGGATATCCCCCCACCATTTGCAAGCCGTAGATCGCAACGACATTGGGATGATGCAAGGAGGCGATCGCCTGCGCCTCCCGTTTGAGCCGTTCCCTGGCTTGGATATCGCGGTAGTATTGTGGATGCAACTGTTTGATCGCGACCCGTCGCCCTAGCGCTTCGTCGATCCCTTCATATACGACCCCCATCCCTCCGCGTCCTATCTCGCGCACGATGCGCACCGAGGGGATCACCGAGGGGATCTCCGTGAAACCGATATCTGTCACCGAATCGGCGGGGGGGGCTGTCTGGCCGGAGTGAGCGGACAGTACCCGGTCCCAGTCCTGTTCCAATTTGAGGATCGCCGTATGGAGGGATTCGGAAACCGGATTAGATACTGGATGTGCACTTCCAAGCGGCCAGTCGATCGCGCCACTGAGTTGCTCCATCCGAAATCGAATGCTCGGTTCCTCTTGAATCGCCAATTCGACCGCTTGCTCTACCTCCGCAGTGGCTCGCCCTTCCAAGACAGCAATCAAAAGTTCATCGTCGATCGCCGGGTTCATCGCGCATCCCCCAAGGTATCGAAGTCCGCAACCGCTTTCTTGATGCGAGCCAAAACCCGCGAGCGGGCGACATAGATCGCGCCCACGGAAATCCCCAATAACTTCGACGTTGATTCAATCGTTTGACCATCGACGGTGGTCAGCCAAAATGCTCTCCAAGTCGATTCCTGAAACTCCGTTCGCACGCTTTCCGCAGCCCAATGAAACACTCGCAAATCATATTCTCGATCCCATTGCGACAACGCCTCGGCGGAGGGATCGTGCAACTGTTCCTCCAACGTACTCGTCATTCCCGTGGTTTCCGCCTGTCGACGGAGTTGCTCCCACCGTTTGCGGATGCAATTGCGGGCGACGGTGACCAACCAGCCGCGAAATGAACCTTTGCTCCGGTCGTATTCGAACGAACTGATCGACCTCGCCACTGTACACATCACTTCTTGGGCGACATCGGATGCGTCCGCATCCTGAAAGCCATGCTTCATCGCATAGGAGTAGACGAGCGGCGCATAAAGCTGGAAGAAATCGTTCCAGGCTCGCCGATCGTTTGCATCGCGGATGCGGACCAAAAGGGTCATCCGCGTTTCAAGGGAATTCATGGTTGGGAAACAAGCATGCGACGGATTGGGTGCCGTGTGGAGCGACGGCACCGATGAGCAACTCTCGGGATAGTCTAACATGCTGGGTATGGCTCTACACTAGGATTCCTCGCGTCCCAACCATGCAAGTTCGGTTTCTCCCCGCTTCCTACGCAATGTATCCTCCTGAATCGCTGATGCACTCGAAGCCATCGCGGCCCAAATCGATTCCGGACCGGTTCGAGCAAATGCCCCTTCTCCTTCTCCATTAGATCCGCGGCTATTGATCCAGTTGATCACGATCAACACATCCAGCGGCGAAGCGGTGCCGTCATTGTCGACATCCAGGAAATGCTCGCTCCGTCCACCATCAACTTCATCATCCAAAGTCCGCGTCCCATAGGCATTGATGTAGTTGATGAGGACGAGCACATCCAGTGGATCCACGAAACCATTGCTAATCACGTCGACCGGGAAATTGAGGCTGTGCCATCGCGAACCCCCTTGGATCGTAAACGTCGCTTGGGCTTCCGCTTGGTGAAGGAAGTTGTTCACCAGGTAAACAAAGGATTCGGTGATCGATTCTCCAGTTCGCAAGCGAAGGAATTCGGCAACCCCGCGAGGATCATAGTTGACCCTTCCGTCGGTGAAGACGGTAACCAATGCTCCGCGAGGACTTTGGAATTGGATCGAATCCGCTTCGTCGCCAAAGAACGGAAGTTCGCGACCACCGAAATGGGTCATTCTCGCCTGAATCTCCCCGAAGAGATTCGAATCGTTGTCGAACAGATTCTTCAAGATCCTGCCGGTCTTGCTACCTGACATGGAGTCGTCGACGAGGGCCAGTCCCTGTAGCGAAACCCTCAAATAAATCCCAGACGTAGGAGCCTCGGTGGAGTTCGGTTGGGATCGCGCTCGAGCCTCGGTCCAAACAACCACTGGGGATTCGAGTCCAAAACCGTACTCCGGAACACTGGTGCTGATGGTCTGCACCTCGCCACCGGAAGCGCTTAAGCCTCGTTCGGTGGCATCGAACAGCCGGTTTTCCTTCAACACATAAGGAGCCGCTACATCGATATCCCGCTCGCGGCCCAGGATGAAGAGGCTCGCGCGACCTCCTTCCATGCTTCGAACACCATCGTCGCGCCAAGTGAGGTAGGAATGAGAGTAATTGACTGCGAGATCTGGATCGGACGCATAGCCCAACGTGTTGGAGACACTTCCCGCATTGAGAAGCGGAGTGGCGTTTGCCAAGTATTGCGGTATCAATGGTCGCGGATTACCGATCGCCCCCGTCGACAATCGGATCGCGACCCCCTCGACTTGATCCTCCATGTCATTGCTGCGGTGCCACGCGGCAACCAGCTCGGTCTCATTTTCGTTCTGTCCCAACGTATCGATGAATTGCATGCCGATCGTCGGCTGCGTGGTGTCGTCCAGGTCTCGCGTATAAATGACCTGGGTCGTACCAGGCACATACGACGAGACGCTCGCATTGGGAACCGAAGGACACAAGGTGGTCTCGTTGACTTGGGTCACCGAGCGGTGGGTCGCAATCTGGATATCGCGATCGTCACCAGCCCCGATCTCAAGGGCAAAGACCACTTGCGTATCGACCGATGCAATATCCACCGCCGTGACTTGATCGCCAGGTGCTGCATTGACAGCGATCACTTCCTTGGGAGAAAACGCCGCATAACAGCCCGGTGCGTAGATGTATTGCGACATCACAGCTCGCTGGACACCATTACCGGTTTCGATCCATGCCAGGATGGCTGCGTTGCCGAAGTAGCTCACGGCGACCGGATGGTCTGCCGTTCCGGAATTCCCGGGATTCGCGATGCGTGCCCATGAATTCAACTCGCTCGCGACTTCAATCGTGCTCGCTCCGTTCTCATCGATGCTGGTCCAGGCGACGAAGATCTCGCTGGTGTTCTTCACTTGGAATAGCGTCGGGCGCCGCGATTGCTGCGCATCATTGCTGATCCCACCACCGCTCGCCGAACCAGAGGTCCCGAAACCGGTCAACTCGGTCCACGTTCCATAACCCATCGGGTGATAAGCCACATAGATTTCGGTGTTGCCGTTGCGCCAATCGACCCAGGCAACATAGACTCCGGAATCGGTCGCCAAGACCGCTTGTTCCAAACCGCCGATGCCTGAGTTTCCTAAGACCAGTTGCTCGTCTGCCGAGGTGATCCCATAACCAGTGGCGGAATTGCTCAACTCGGTCCACACACCTCGGCGTTCCAGTCCCCTCGACATGTTCGATAAGGGAGTCGGAGCCACACCGGTGAGATCGATATCGTTGACTCCCAGTCCGCCATCGATGGTGTTGGCTCCATTGCCACCGCGCAATGCGTCGTTCCCATCGCCGCCGAAGATGATGTCATCCCCGTCCCCACCATAGACCAAGTCGTTATCGACCGCCGGAGCAACAATCGCATCGACCCCGGCAACAATTCGATCCCCGTGCGTTCCACCGTAAATAACGTCGTTCCCCGTACCTCCGTTGATTTGGTCACCGCCACCGAGACCGTAGATCACATCGTGCCCGTCGCCGCCATCGATCACATCGCCGAACCGAATCGCGTCATCGAACTTGGGGTCGTCCTTGCCATCATCCGAACCGACGATCTCGTCGTCGCCAGCGCCACCGATCAACGTGTCGCCGATTCCATGGCCTGCGAACAAGAAGTCATTGCCACTGCCGCCATCTAGTTGGTCGACGCCTCGGTCGCCGTAGAGTGCATCGGCGCCCCCATCCCCTGCGAGCACATCCTTCCCATCCCCTCCCTCGAGAACATCGTCGCCGTCACCCCCGGAAAGCTGATCGTCATCCTCTTCGCCATAAAGGCGATCGTTTCCGAGATCTCCGAACATCACGTCCTTGCCGAAGCCACCTCGGACGACGTCTTGACCAGCTCCACCCATGAGAATGTCATCGCCATCGTTGCCGAGGATCAGGTCATCTCCGAGCTCTCCATCGATGGTATCGATGCCGTTGCCTCCACGCAGCGGAACAGTGCCCCCACCTCCATCCATGTCGTCGTCGCCATCGTTGCCGTAAGCGACATCGTTTCCTTCTTCGCCATAGATTTCATCGGAGTCTTCATTCCCTTCGATGTAGTCATCCTCGCTTCCGCCGCGGATGAGATCTTCGCCGGTGCCGCCGTAGATCCGGTCGCTGCCCGGACCGCCAAAAATGTCGTCTTGACCCTCGTTGCCATAGGCGACGTCGTCTCCTTCCTCGCCATCCATTTCGTCGGGTCCTTCGTTCCCTTCGAGGTAATCATCGTTCGCGCCCCCTTCCATGAAGTCGGTGCCGGTCCCTCCATAGAGATCGTCGTTTCCTTCATTGCCATAGAGATCATCGTCTCCCGCATCGCCATAGAGTTCATCATCCCCGGCACCTCCTCGGAGATCGTCGATGCCATCGTTTCCGTAGAGGAAATCCCCGCCGTCGTTTCCTGAAATGAAGTCGCTTCCTTCGAATCCTTCGATGATGTCAGCGCCATCATTGCCAAACAGTTTGTCTGCGCCCGTTCCCCCTTGGATGGTGTCGTCTCCCGTACCTCCGTCGATCGTATCGATGTCGCGACCACCGGAGATTTCATCTTTCCCTTGGTCGCCGAAGATCTTGTCCTCGCCATCCTCACCATAGAGGTAATCGACATCGAGTCCGCCTCGAATCACGTCGCCTCCCGCTCCGCCCCAGATCGTATCGCGATCCCCTTCGCCAAAGAGGAAGTCTTGCCCGTCGGTGTTACCGCGCTGGAAGGTCGGCGCATCGTGGCCATAAATGGTGTCCGCTCCTCTTCCGCCGTAGATCACGTCGGTATCTTCGTTTCCTTGGAGGATATCGGGTCCGCTGCCACCTTCCAGGTAATCGTTGCCGAAACCACCGACGAGATGATCCGCATCGTCTCCTCCGATCAGACGGTCATTATCGGAAGTCCCTGCAGGTGGCGCGGCTTCATGGATGTCATCGGAGTTGCCATAGAGGAAATCCTCGCCGATCCCGCCATCGAGTTCATCATTTCCGAGAGCGCCATGCATCACATCGCCGCCACCTTCACCCAAGAGGATGTCGTTGTCCCCGCCGCCGTACAGGAAGTCGCCATCGGCGCCGCCGAAAATCTTGTCCGCACCTGCGTATCCGTAGATTTCGTCGATACCGTCATCACCATACAGAACGTCATCGAGTGAATCGCCGTAGATGATGTCGTTGCCACTGTTTCCGTAAGCGATCAAGATCCCAACACCGCCGTGCAGCACATCGTTGTTATCGCCCCCTTCGAGATAGTCATCCCCTTCATCGCCGTAGAGCGAATCATCTCCTTTGCCGCCGCGAATTGCATCCTTCCCTGGTCCTCCTCGAAGTGATGGATCATTCCCGTCGCCACCATCGATGAGATCGGTTCCGTCACCTCCTTCGATCTCATCCTCGCCACCTTCACCGAGAAGGATGTCGTCCCCTTGAAAGCCGAATAGAAAATCCCCGTCATCGCCGCCGTAGAGCACATCGCGCTGGGAACCCCCTGTGAGCCGATCGCGACCTGGACCACCTTTGGCGAGATTGATTCCTTCGCCGACGAAAATTACGTCGTTGCCTTCCTCACCCTCGACTTCATCGTCTCCGTTTCCAGCATAGATCGTGTCATCATCTGCCCGACCCCAAATTCGATCGTTGCCATCGTTTCCACTGATCAGATCGACGACGCTACTCCCCACGATCCAATCGTCCCCGTCGCCACCAGCAAGAACGGCCTGCTGCGAACCGGCGACGAGCCAATCATCTCCCGAACCGCCTAATAAAGTCACAGGGCGACTGACGGAGGAGTCGATGTAGATCCGATCGTTCCCAGTTCCGCCGTCCGCGTAGATGTTCGTTACCGATGCAGCCTGGAAAAGATCGACTTTTCCAAAGGCCTGGACGATGATCTTGCCCCCCGCCTCGGAAACGACGAACGCTTCATTTTCCGCATCCTTGACGAAGCTCCGTTCTTGGGCGCGAGGCCCCATGAGTAGCGTTAACGTTCCATCATCCAAGGAAGCCAAAGTGTTCTTCGGTGGTGTTTGCCGGCCGCAATGGATGATCTCGTTAAAGCTACCCAACTCCTTCTTTGCGAGTGGAAAATCCTTTTGGATAAAGCCGATGGTTGCCTGTGCTTCGAGGATGACCGAGATCCCACCCTTGATCGCCATGCATCCCTCGGGCGAATCCCACTCGTGGCCGCGAATCTTGCCGTCGTTGTTGGGGTCGATCAGATCGATGCCGATGGTCGCCTCAATCCCACCACCAACCTTCGCACTCAGACCGACGCCACCCACATCGAACCCAACTCCCAATCCTGCCAAGACCTTGCCGGTCACCGGCAGCTCCAACACATCCTCACCGGTCCCATCCGCGTTCTCGCGGTCGCTGATGTAGAAGCCCTTCAACAAGTCCGCAGGATCTCCCGACTTGAAGAAGTCCTTGGCTCCGTAGGTGTCGATCCCAGCCATCAAACCAAATCCCACGCCGATCGATCCGAAGATACTCGCATCCAAAATACCGGGGATGATGGGGATCGGGATGTCAAACGGGATATCCATTTGGAAGCCAGGCAACTTGACAGTCACCAATTCCGCTTGCCCCTTGCCCAACAGCCACTCGAAGACACTCTTGGGATTGTCGAGAAACGGGAAATCGATGCTCGCAGGAGTCGTCTCGATGACGACGGCAGTCTGAGGCGCTGCCCCCTGGAACGACTGGAACCAATCGCCAGGATTGGAAACGAACTGGAAAACATCCTGCACCAATTCACCCAGCCGCGCGTCGTAGAACGAGCGATCGGCGCCACCGAAACGGAGCGACCCAAGCGGTATCACCAGGGTGCTCCCCGACTCGAGGGAAATGGCATCGACCAGATCCTTGAGATCGATCAGTGCTTGGATGAAATCCAAATAGAGTTCGAATTGAGCCTTCAGCGATCCAGGCAACAGATCGACGATCTCTTGGGCGATCGAGATGAGCGAAACCTCGACACCGAGATCATCGAGCACGGGCAAATGGGCGTCCAAGACATCCAGCACAGGATCGAGCGCGTCAAGGATCGGATCCAGTTTCTCGAGCACCGGTGACAGGATCTGGGTCAGGAACGTACCGACCACAATCTCGACGTTGCTGAACTCGATTTCGGGAACATTCCCATCGAGATCCGGCCCAACAAAGCTCCACTCGATGTCGAGATCCCCGCGGATGGAAGGGAGCCACGCCGAGACATTGGCGGCGAACTCCACCTTGAAATCCGCATCGCCATCGAGAGTCGTGTTGTTGAAATCGACCAACGAACCGCCTGTCAGTTCGTTGGGCTTGAGCATCCCATCCCGATTCGGATCGGTCATATCCACCACGAACTCGGCATGGAATGCAGCCGATCCCGTGACCGAGGGCATGATCGTTGCCGATACCGCTAGCCATCCCAAGCGACCGACTGCGGATCCACTCGCATTGATATCGAGATCCATGCGTAGCGTCTCATTGGTCGTGTCGATATACACCCCGTCATCGACCGAGACAACGATATCGAAACCGAAGGTGTAGGTTCCTAAGACACCCAACTCCGTTTCCAAAGCGATGCCCAGCGCGGGCAAACCCAGATCGGTACTGGCAGAGACGGTCTCCGAGATCGGGGCTCCCGTAATGAGGACTTGGAACCGCACTTCGCCAGTGACATTTCCATTGAATGTCACATAGTCTCCCGGCTGGTTGAGAAGATTGCCAATAGCGTCGTTGATCGCGTTCTCGATGTCGCTGGTCGAAAACTGAGAAAGGGTGTCGAAGGTATTATCGAATCGCTCCTTGAGATCGCGGACAAAACTGGCCGCTTCATCGAGGTGGGAACCGATCAACGGCAACGGGATTCCAAAAACATCGCGTTCCAATTGATCCGCCAGTTTGCCGAGCATGGCCGAGACACTGGGAGGAATCGCGCTCAAATGATCGAGCAGATTGATTTGCGTTCGCAGCGTGGGGAAGTTCGGACTCCCGACCAAATCGGTTGTCGAACCGGGGAGTGCCAGATCGCCGATCTGCACGTGAAATCGATTCGGATCGACGGAGCCGGTCACTTCGGGAATGATGCCGATATCGAGTTTCAATCCTCCGGTGGATAGGGTAGCGGGAGGTTGGTTTGGCAGGCCGCTGACCAGAGTTCGTCCGGTCTGGGATGCGAAGCCAGAGTCGAATCGGGCAGGATTCGACGGATTGGGCGAGGTGAGATCCCCTGCGATCACAAACGCGCCGTCGACCAATTCCATGCCTAATAAACCGCTCGCCCCCGACATCGTTACCGGGGTCCCCTGGGTGGCCGATGCATTGGCATACGCAGTCGATATCCACGAGGAGTTGTTGAGCAGATAACCGACCGGGTTTCGATTGTCTACATCCATTTGATGCTTCAATTGCAATCGCGAGGTTCCATTGGCTGCGACGGATGCGGGGGTACCAACCAAGTTGTCGGTCTCTGCCAACGAAGGAGATAACGGGTCTGACGTTGAATTGCCATAGATCGTTTCAAACTCGATGCCGACAGGAACAGTCGGTTGCGCAGCGAGACTCAAATCGAGCGACGTATTCCATCCATTGGACGCATCGTACGACAAGCTGGTCGTCAGCGAGGAGAGCCCCTGATAGAGAGTGCCCAACGGAAGGCGGCTCATGAAGGTTGGGATATCCTGCAGCAACGGCCGCCCGGTTTCATTGCTCGGAACAAATGTATCGTCAAAATCGTCGATCAGGTCTGCGAGGCTGTCCTGCTTCAGATTCGCATAGTCCAAAATCGATTGACCGACCGCGGCGAGCGCTGAACCACCCGCAGCGCCCCAGCCCTTCGTTCGTTCCAGGGCATCTCCGATCGAGCCAATGACATCGCTGAACCGGATCGATTCGAAATCGATCAGCGCGGATGCGTTTTCATACTCCACCTCGACCGCCCCGGACGCAATGTTGGATACCGAGGCTCGAATCGATGCAAGAGGATCCAGGTTGACGTAGTCGCCCAGCACCGACAACCCCGTCCATTCCAAGAACACTTCCCCTGTGTATTGAATATTGCGCAGCAGTTGGGCTTCGTCATTCAATCGATCGAACAGGGTCCGCAGCGATAGCTCGCGAACGGCGGGATCGGGATCTCCCAAACGGGCGAGCATCGCGAACTGGCCGCCGAGCGAAGCATCGTCGTATTCGATTCCCAAGCTCTGCAGGGCCATCAGGCCATCGGTGATCTCGGCTCTCGGAACCACCACGCTGTCGATCCGAATATCGCTGAGGCGCATGCGATCGTTGAGATTCGCCGTGCCGTCGTTGAGATCGAACGATGCGACGAACCGGACGTTGCCCGTGGAATCGATCGTGGCCTGAGTGCTGCTCTCGAGACCGACCAAGCTATCCGTCGAGACGGTGGTTCTGCGCGATCGGGCTCGCTGGGCCTGAAGCGGTTGGGAGACGGTAAACGACAACCGCTTGGTCGCTTCGTCGTAGGTCAATCCATTGTTGCCGGAGTACGGGAACGATTGCGCGGAATTGAAGGCAACCTGGCCGCTGGAGTTTCGTAGCGACGTGAGGAATGGGTTCAGCCCGACACCGAAGTTTTGTGTCGATCCGACGGTGGCTTGAGAAGTGAACGGGATGCGGGTGTTGAACAAATCGGTCGCGCCAACGCTGGTCAGCCACGAACCGAATTGTTCCATCCCGGAAGTCACTTGCTCGATCGTAAGAGAAGCAAAGGGAAGCAGGCGAGCGAACTCAACACTCCATTCCAACAAGGGCTCGTTGCCGAGCATCTCGCCAAACAATCGCAAGGCTCGGGTGTCTTGGATACGGAAGGAACCGAGTTCAAAATCGATATCGAAGAAGTAGCTGAAGTCGTTGCCGTTGAGTTCATTCGATACCAAGAGCGATGGATCGGTTGAATTCATTTCCGACAGCAGGATCGTGTCGAGGAATCCTGGGGCATCGGTCCCGATTTGGACGACGGCCAAACCGTCGAAGGTAACGTCTGGAACCGCAACATCGACAATTCCGACTTGGAGCGTGAACGGGTTGGAAACTCCGTTCACCATCGCTTTGGTTTCGATCGATACATCGCGAATGAAGAAGGATTGTTCGATGCTCAGGCTCGAATCGAGGTACATGCCAAACGTCAAATACATATCGACCTGAAGGTCGATGTCCATTTGCAGATCGAATCGCGAGTTGATGATGTACTGATCGCCGAGCAGCCCGAAATCGATATCGACATCGTTGACATCGAAATCCTTTCGGAGATGGACTTCGAAATAGATCTCATCGACCGCTGCATCGGTGTAACCCTCGACGACGGAGAGAACCGTGGGTTCCGAGTCGATGCGGAGTACCAACTCCTC
>JBKDPB010000106.1:0-28541 GCA_046342615.1 Planctomycetota bacterium
TCGGGTGGTGTTGATGAGGTTGGCGAAGGTCAAAGCTTGTGCCGTCGCGCCGGATTTGGCAATCACCTTCGACGTGTCCAGTGCTGCATCGACGCTGGTGCCAGCGAAGCTCGAACCCTTGTAGTAGACCTTGCTGTTGACCACAGCGACGAGGGCATCGATGGTGAACTGGACTTGCGAAGAGCCGCCGTCTTCATCGGTTGCGGTGATGGTGACCGATTGATTGGTGTAAGCTTGGCTGGGGGTGAAGGACCATGCCCACGTACCGTCTCCGTTCTTGGTCACCGTCCCCAAGGAAGCAGCCAGAGAAACCGTATCGGCCGCGACATCGCTCCACGTCCCTGTGTTGGTCAGGGTGCTGAGAACGTTACCCGACACCGTCGATTGGCTGACTGTCAACGCCGGGTTGGCGTTGGTCACCGAGTAGGTGAACGTGACGTTGGCGGTACCGCCGTTACCGTCATCGGCCGTGATCGTGACCTCGGTCGATGGGGTATCGTCGGTGCCCGCGATGCTCCATGACCAGGTACCGTCTTCGTTCTTGACGACCGTACCGACCGTCGCGCTGAGCGTCACGACATCACTTGCATTTGGATCGCTCCAAGTGCCGGTGTTGGTAACCGATGATCCTTCAGTTCCAGTGACCGAAGCATTTGTCACCGTCACTATGGGAGGTTGATTGGACGGCGTTTGGTCCTTGTTGACCAGGGTGATATCCGGAGGATCAATCCCCTGGTAATTGGCATCGCCGCTTGCAATCGCTCCAATCACGAGCGAGTAAGTGATATCGCCGTCAGCAAGTGCGTCATTGACCCCTGTGATGGTCACGATTTGGGGAAGTTCCCAGTTCGCGGGAGTGAACACAAGCGAGCTGACATTGACAGTTCCTTCCGTCGTATCGCTCGAGCTCAAGGGGATCGTGACGTCAGACGTCGGAGGGGTAGCCAGCTTGAACGCGATCTGTGCGGCACTGCCCCCTTCGGTGGTTTCGAGAACCGTCAATGGGTTGACGTTGATGCCGACTGGCGTATAGACAATTCGCAATTGAGGCCGGAACGACTCGGTCGACTCCGACGATTGCACAATCCAGCCATCGGTTCCCAGGTTCCATGGGAGGATCGCCCACCCGTTGTTGGCGGCGCTCCCTGCGACCCATGCTTGGACATCGGTGGCGACATCGAACGAGAAGAATCCAGCCTCAGCATTCGGATTGAGGCTTGGATTTCCTGCCGAAGTATTGAAGGAGGTCGCTGCCTCAATTCCGTCAGCCGCGATTCCGTTCGCCAAGGAGTTCCAGGTTGCCGTGGCATCCCAAGGTTGGAGCATCCGGTGGAAGGAACCACCGTCTCCTTGAGCGTTCGTTGTCGTGCTCGCAAAATCGAGGGAGGCTGCATGGATCAGCGATCCGGCGGGGACTTGATCGGCAGCAGCACCGATCATGTTTTGGAATTGGATCAGGATTTGCGACGTGTTGGTCCCTCCAGCGTCTCGGAAGTCGGATAGGAGCGTCGTTGCCGCAGCATTGGTGGCATCGGGAGTCGCTTCGGTCAATGCCGTGTCAATCACGCCGGCGTATCCATTGACTCCTTGTCGAAATGACCGCGAGACGAGGCTCGCCGGTGACCATTCCACTTCCAATCGGGGCCTCAGCGTCGGGTCGGCATTTTCGGATGCAACGAACGCCCAACCGTCAGCCCGCGTATCCCAACCGCGGAACACCCCTCCGAAGTTCGCTTGGCCGCTGGACCATGCTTGCAAATCGGCTGTCACACCGATGATGGTTGGATTGGCCGCCGGGTCGCTATTGCCAGCGGCCACACCGATCTGGGAATCCCAGGCCACGCGGGCTTCCGCGTCATCGGCTTGTACTGCAGGGGTCGCATTGCGTGGTGCGACGCCATCGCCAAACGTGTTCCAAGTTTCCGTATCAGGATTCCAATCGGTCAGCATCCGGTGCAGTGTCGCACCATCGCCTCCGTTTTTGGTGTGCAGCACCAAGCGGGCGGCAACGATGTTGGCGCCGAGCGGTATTTGATTCGAGCCAGTTCCGAACAGATTGTCAAATCGCATCAAGACTTGCGAGTTGACCGTCCCTCCGTCCCAGTCGACGAGCAATCCTTCGGCGACGGGATTGGCTCCTTGAGGAAGAGGGGTGTTGGGTTGGTTCTCGGCGAGTTGGATATCACCCGCACCGACATAGGTCCCTTGGCCGTTATCCACCCCTTGCTGGAACGCAAACCGGCGCGTCAGGGACTGTTGCACCGAAAAGTTCGCCGCTGCGCTCGTCCCACTATCACCATCGCTCAGCGTTACAGCGATGGTTCGCGTTGCAGGGCGGATGAGGGGACTGGTTGTTCCGAAGACGATCGATCGTGCCACTGCGCTGACAGCGTCACGCGTGGCTGCGTTATTGAACGTCACGGTCATCGCAGCGGTGCTGGTGCCTTCGACGAGAGTCCCAACAACGATGCCTCCGACCGAGACGCTGTTTCCAGCGACTGAGACTTGCCCAGCACCCGTTCCCACCGAACGAATCGACAGCGTATCGCCGGCGACACCTTGGGCTAGTGCGACTGTCAGAACCCCACCATCCAAGTCATTGGAATCCGGATCGGTCACTGCCAGCAGTCCGTCGAGGGTCACGGACGGCCCCCCTGCCGCATAGAAAATAGTTTGCTTAGTTGGTGCTAAAATCGGTGCATCGTTCACGGCGACCAACGCAACCGTCGTGAACGCTTCGTTGCTCAACCCTCCCGAAGGTCCTCCGTCTCCATCGGTGACCTGAAAGCGAACGCGCCGGTTCGCCGTAGCTGGGTTATCGGAGTTACTCGCGAAAGTTACGTTTCGCATCAACGCTTCGACCGCTGCCAGCGTCGCATTGGAATTCAATTCGATTACTAAGGGGGAGATACCTATCCCACCCGACAGGGAACCGATGACGGTACCAGCGAAAGAAACCGTGGCTCCCGACACACCGATCTCTCCCGATCCCGTCCCTTGATTGCGAACACTCAATTGATCGGAGCTTTCTCCGTTCTCGACGATCGAGACAGTGAGATTCCCCGAGGCAAAGTTGGCGGAATCGGTGTCGCTCACTGTGGCTGTTGAAGCGATCAACTCGGGGATATTGCCTTCGGTGTAAGTGAATGGCCCCGAAGGAACAGTGATTACTGGAGGATTGTTGGTGCTCGCTACCACGTTGATCGTAACCAGAGTCGACGCGCTGAACAAATTCAGGTCGGTCGCCTTGTAGTTGAAGGTAACGCTCCCTGGGGTTCCATCGTTGACATAGGTGAGTGATCCATCGCTGTTGAAGACGAACGACAATGCGTTGCCAGGTGCTGCGGAATCGAGTACTGCCCATAACTGCGAGTTAACGCCGTTGGGATCTGCGTCATTGGCGAGCACACCCGCACCTGCATTCAGGGTCAGCGTTGCCCCCGGCTCGATTTGATACTCGTCGGCGATTGCTGCGGGAGCTTGATTGGCATCTCCGGGGACGTTGAATGCTCCAGGTGTCAACGCGCCACCAACGGGGAAATTGCTGCTCCGATTCGCGGCGGTGGAAGCGTAGGAGACGCTTGAGTTCACGCCAGCCAGGTCGCCGCTGTACCATGCACCCACCGTCAATGGGCGATTATCGTGAGGGAATCGGGTTGCAGCATCAGGGGGGATACCTGCTGACTGAGTCAGAATCGCTCCGTAGGCGAGGTCGCCTGCGCCACCATCGACCCAACCGATCGAATCGATCAACGTGGCACCGGCAGGAAGATTGAGGATTCCGTCATTCTCGGGATCAAGGTCCGAAGCAACGGCAATCGCAGTAGGACTGCGAATGATCGCGAACGAATTCGATCCATTTTCCAGGGCCCCACCGCCGGAGTTGAAAGTCTCGGGACCGAGGACAATGGTTGTCTCAGGCGGTATGGCGTGACCGGTGCCGTCCGCTTTGATCACCAACAAACCATTGGAACCAATCTGCGAGCCGCTCAAGTTGACCACAACATCGGCGACCCCTTGGCTGGCTGAATCGCCTTCGATCGAGACGAAGTAGATATCAGACAGAATCGCACCCGGTATCCCTTTGATTTCGATGTATTCAAACGGCGTATCCGTCCCAGGCGGATTGACCGAAATCTCGTTCAGCAGCAGACCGGCAAACACGCGTCGTTGTTCGAGAGTTTCCATCCGCAAGCATCGCTTAGCATTCAATAGAGCGAGTCGGCGTTGAATCGATCGGCGAGACTTCGTGGACAACAAGTTGCGAAACATGCGTCTTCCTTTTCGTAGAGATTGGTTGGTTAAACCGGTGGATCTTGGTAACGCACCGCTTAGGGCATCACATCGAAATCGATCATTTGATTCCCCCGATGATTACAACCGATGAGTACGAAATCATCATGAAGAAACGGGACATGAAACTCGGATCGTTTCGTTAAGAATTCTGTACTAGGAACAGTCCGACTTGAGCTCGAGTTCGATCCGGTTTGTCGATGCATCGATATCGACATAGGTCGTTGACTCACGACCGTAGCAATGGGGGATCACCGGCTCTTCGGAGGGCGAGGATTCAGCCCCACTGGAGGGATCGCGAGGTTTTCTCGCATCGCCTGGCGCTTCATCTTGCTCTCGAATTGCCTTCTTGACGACGATCAACCGTTTGCGACCTGGGATGATTCCCGGTTTGCGGCTATCGAACATCAATCGAAATCGTCCTTGCGCGTCGGTGACGCCGTAGGAATAGATCAGATCCTCTGGGGTCTCCAAACGGATTTCCACATTCGCCAACGGTTTGCCGTCGAGCGTCGCAATTCCCGAGACATCGACGAGTCCTAATTTGGAATAGTTCGGCTGGCTCGTGGGAGAACATCCCAGTGCGATTGCAAGAGCACCGATGATCCCCCATCGGATGGTGGGACTAGTCCGCGGCATGCTTGACCTATGGATTCCTGGAACGAGTCGATCGAAGGCCGCAATCAATCCTGGTAATCGAGCGTCTCGGCGCCATTGCGCGACCCCATGGCTCGAACCACGTTGATTTCGGTGTTATCGCTCATGAAGAAGACCGAACCGTCGGCCTTGCAGAGCATGGTCCCGCCGGTGTGGAAACTACCGAACGCTACCTCCATCAAGTATCCATTGGTTGCCGGATTGTTGACGGCGACATTGGGTTGCACGAGAAAACTACCGGCAGCCTCAGTGAATTCTGTACCTCCGGCCCCGCCTCGGCAATCGCACGGATCAATTTGTGGACTCCCGAACGCCCACCAGTCCATTCCTTGTCCGTCTTTTGAAAATTCGGGATCGGTTCTCGATTCGCCGAGCAATATGGTACGGCTCAAGCCGTCGGTGATATCCCTAAAGCGAACCCGGCTGCATCCGAAACCGATACCGTCCAGGCTTGTTTCCTCAAAGGATTGCGTTCCGCTGATGGTTCGCGTCGAGGCGTCGTCGGAACTGACGCGGCTTCCGCCGTTGACGCGGTAGCTGATCGGTACCCGTCGCTCGATTCCGTTGTAAGCTCTCGGCTCGAGGTTAGGGCAGCTCGGGCATTGAAACGAGGACACCACTGTCTGGCATGCTCTGTAGTTGGGGCTGGCGGGATTGTCCCAGTTGCCGATCCCGGTTTCTTGAAACAGCAACGTGCTGTAGAGGGGCTGTTGTTCCAAATGGGGAAGAACGGCCGAACTCCAAAGCGTTCCGTGAGTCGTCCATCCGGCAGGAAGATGTTTGAAAGCGCTCTCGTAATTCATCATGGCCAGAGCCAACTGCCTTGTATTGCTCGAGCAACTCATCCTTCTCGCGGCTTCGCGGGCCTGCTGGACCGCAGGCAACAGCAACCCCACAAGAATTCCAATGATCGCAATGACCACCAATAACTCGACGAGCGTGAAACCCGCGCTGGACCGCATACCCCATCTGCAAACCATCGGTCTTTCATCCAATTCCGTTAGTGGATCCTGTCGCAATAGAACGAGATCTGAATGCGTCTACAGAGTAGCGCGACACTGGCGTTCGCAATATCCCGAAATGGTTAAGCCTTGGTTTAGTTCTTATGAAGACGTGCAAGCGATGGATCGAAGATGGATCACGGCCCGGTCGAAATCGCCACCTCTCGGAACCCAAAGGGACATGGGTTCGTGGGTGAAGGGATGGCGAAAATCGAGTCGCATGGCGGTCAGCATCATGCGATAGATTCCCGTTTTCGCGAAAAACCGCTGATTCCACCGATGGTCCCCGTGGCGATGATCCCCGATCACCGGGTGAGCAATGTGATTGAGGTGGCGACGAATCTGGTGCCACCGCCCCGTATGGGGTTGGATTTCCACGAGCGTAAACCGAGACGTGGGGAAATCCGCGGTCGGCCAGTCGACTTCGAAACGTTCGAGCGCACGGATTTCGGTGATGGCATCCAACGACCTCGGCTTGCATTCTCCCGACGATCCCGGCTCGCGATGGGAGGTTGCGGTAAGCCAATCGTCGATCTGGTCATCCAGAGGCTGATCGACCACCAAAGCACCCTCGACGAATCCCCGGACCAAGGCTTGATAGTGCTTGGTCATCTGACGGTCCTGAAACAGTCGTCCCAATTCTGCGGCCGCTTCCCGATGCAGTCCGAAAACCACCAAGCCCGCGGTCGGCCGATCCAACCGATGGATCGGGTAGACATACGCTCCGAGTTGATCCCGCAAAGCTTGGAGCAAGAAAGGTTCGTCCGCCGAGGAACGCGGACCGCGGTGGACCATCAAGCCCGCCGGCTTGAAGACCGCCACATAATGTTCGTCCTGGAAGACGATGTGCAGAGGATTCTCCAAGCGATCTTCGATAAAATCCTGCCATGGAGGCTGGGCCATGCGTATTCCTATTAGGTTCGGAGCTCGCGCCGAACTTTTCATTCCATCGTTCGTTGGTTAAGATTCTGAATCCCAGGGTATCATGTTCGAGACGCCGGCCATGGTACAGCTCCAATTCGATTTGCGAGGAAATTCGAGGGTTCGATGCTGCAGAACTTGAGAAAGCTGCAACTGAGCGAGGTCCAACGCGACGGCATGCGCGCGGCGGGGCGCTTCAATGCCCAACTGATGGACTACCTCCGCCCACAGATCCAACCCGGGATCTCCACCGGGGAAATCGATCGACTGGTCCACGACTACACGCTCCAACATCGTCACACCCCGGCCACGCTCGGTTATCTGGGATACACCAAAAGCTGTTGCACCAGCGTCAATGACGTGATTTGCCACGGGATTCCCGGCGATTACGTTCTCAAGGAAGGGGATATCATCAACCTCGATATCACCAGCATCGTGGATGGCTGGCACGGCGATCAGTCCGAGACGTTTCTCGTCGGTGAGGTGAGCCAGGAAGGGCGAGCCGTCTGTCAGTGCTCCTTCGATGCCATGCATCGTGCGATCGCTGCGTTGGAACCCGGATGTCCCGTGAGCGTCATCGGCGATCATGTCGTCGACGAAGCCAATAAATGGGGTTTCTCCGTCGTTCGCGAATACGTGGGACACGGACTGGGACGCCGATTTCATCAGTATCCCAACATTCCCCACTTCCCGGATCGAAAGAGCCGTCAGGAGCGACTCTTGCCAGGTATGTGCTTCACCGTCGAACCCATGATCAATGCCGGGACGCGATTCACCAAGCTCGATACCAAAGACAATTGGACCGTCCGCACCCGCGACGGCCGCTGGTCGGCCCAATTTGAGCACACCGTGCTGATGACCGAAACGGGTCCCGAAATCCTGACGCAGACCGTCCACGGCCCCCGGCCCGGACATCGCTTTCTCTAAACGGCACCTCCGTTCGAACCGGCAACGAGGCTCCGCAGGGCTTTGGGGAGTGGAAAGTACACCTCCTCTTTCCGCACTTCCGTTTCTTCCACGGTGGCGCCGAAATGATCCTGCAGCCATCGAATGGTGCTGGAGACCACTTCCTCGGGGGCGCTGGCGCCGGCGGGGATCAAAACCACATCGTCGGCGTGGAAGTGGTGGACCTCGAGATCTTGCGGTCCATCGACGAGGAACGCCGCGCGGCCTTTTTCTTGGGCCAGTTCTCGGAGCCTTTGCGAGTTGCTGCTGTTTTGCGAGCCGAGCACAATCACCTTGTTGGCTTGCTGGCAGAGCATGCGCACTGCTTCTTGGCGATTCTGCGTCGCATAGCAGATGTCTTCTTTCGGAGGGCCGACAATCCAAGGGAAACGTTCCTTGAGCCGTCCGATGACTCGATTGGCATCGTCGACACTGAGGGTGGTTTGGGTGAGGTAGGCAAGCTTGCAGCCCGGTTCAAACACCAGGGCGTCGACTTCCTGGGTGTCTTCGACGAGAATAATGGCTTCGGGGGCTTCTCCCATGGTGCCGATGACTTCGTCGTGTCCAGCGTGGCCGATGAGGATGATGGTGTAGTGCTCTTTGGCGAATTTGATGGCCTCCAAATGCACCTTGGTGACCAACGGACAGGTTGCGTCGATCGCATGAAGTTTTCGGGCCTGGGCGAAGCGCCGAATTTCCGGAGCGACTCCATGGGCGGAGAAAAGGACCGTGGAGCCTTCCGGAATTTCCTCCAAATCGTCAACGAATATCGCACCTTGGGATTGGAATGTGCGAACGACGTGTTGATTGTGGACAATCTCGTGATAGACGTAAATCGGCGGTCCAAAGTGCTTTAAAGCCAGTTCGAGGCTCTGGACGGCCATGTTGACCCCAGCGCAAAAACCGCGGGGAGCAGCGAGGATTATTTTCATTCGGCTCAAGGTTCCGTTGAGAAAAAGAAGGATATGCCCATAATCATAGCCTCACGGAAACCGTTCGCGAAGAGATACCATCCTTGACCAGCTCAGCCACCACCGCTCCAGCCCACCCGGAGATCACGGATTCTCCCGAAGTGTCTTCGCGCCGCGTGCAAGCCTCCCGATCCGGGGTGGGCCGCATTCGGGAGGATTTACAGCGTTTCGGACCGAATACAACCGCATCCCCTCTCGCGTTGGATGAAGCCTTTGCGTACTGCCGAAATTTGGCAAATCTCCACTACGAAAATTTTACGGTGGCGTCCCGGTTCGTACCGGCCCGCATCCGGCCTCATCTGTGCAGCATCTATGCGTATTGCCGTTGGTCGGATGATTTGGCCGATGAGATGGAGGATCCCGCGCAGGCCAGAGAACTGCTGGGGTGGTGGCGCTCCCAAGTCGATGCCTGTTTTGCCGGGCATGCAACCCATCCTGTTTTCATCGCACTGCGGCAGACGATCGGTCAATTTGATTTGGAGCCGAAGCCCTTTACCGATTTGCTTTCGGCTTTCCTTCAAGATCAATCCCAGACGCGATATGAATCCGATGCCGAGTTGCTCACTTACTGCGAGCGGTCCGCCAATCCCGTCGGCAGATTGGTGATGAAGTTGGCAAGCGTCACCGCACCCGAAGCCCTCGCGTGGAGCGATTCGATCTGCAGCGGTCTGCAGTTGGCGAATTTTTGTCAAGATGTTCGACTGGACGCCGAGCGAGGACGAGTCTACTGGCCAGCGGATCGCCTTCGCCGAGAGGGCGTCGATCCGGCGAACCTTTGCAACCCGATTCCCACGGATTCGGCGAAGCAAGGTTTGATGCAGTGGGCCGCGGAAGCCCGAAGGTCCCTGGTCGCGGGACTCCCCCTCGTCCAGCACGGACCGCTGTGGTTTGCTCGAAGCGTCCAGTTGTTTGTGCGCGGAGGATTGACCATTTTGCAAAACATCGATTTGCAACGCGGCGACGTGTGGACTCGGCCCCTGACGGTGTCCAAAGGGCAAAAGCTGCGGCTGATGGCCGGATCGATTCTGTTTCCACGATCGACTTCGGTCTCACCGATCCATCAACCTCAGACGGAAGCATGATGGTCTTGGAGCAGTCGTATGATGCAGCCGAGCGCATCTCCCGATCGAGCGGTTCCAATTTCTTTCGCTCCTTCCAGTTCCTCAGATCGGATCGGCGCCGCGCGATGCATGTGCTTTATGCGTTCGCTCGTCTCGCCGACAACGCAGCCGATGATCCTCAATCCTCCGACGGATGGAACCGCCAAGCATGGTCGGCCTGGTTGACCCATCTCACCGACGGAAACGCCGCCGAGGCCGACGATTCTCTCCCCGGCAACGACTTGAAATCGATTCGGCCAGCGCTGGCGGATTCTATCCGCCGCTTTCGCATCCCCGTCGATATGCTCGAGGCTCTCGTCCAGGGGATGGACATGGACGCCCGAGGTTGCGAATTGCGGTCGTGGGGCGATTTGCAGCAGTATGCCTTCCGCGTCGCATCCTCGGTCGGGATTTGCTGTACCGCGATCTGGACCGATGGGCATCCGGTCGAGGCGACGCAGCCTCTATGGCGCAGCGCGGTCGATTGCGGCATTGCGTTTCAATTGACGAACATCTTGCGCGACCTGCGGGAGGACGCCGCCCGAGGCCGAGTCTACGTGCCGACCAAGGACCTTGAACGTTTCGGCATCGCTCGATCGCAATGGCTTGAACGCCTCGTCGCTGATCCCCAAAGCCAGGCTCCCCCGTTTGCGACCTGGGGCGACTTGATCGAAATGCAAATCGAACGAGCCCGAGGATTGTTTGCCAGCGGCTGGCAGCTTCATCGGATCCTCGCCCCGGACAGCTTTCGAATGTTCTCGCTGATGTGGCATACCTATCGAAGCATCCTTGCAAAGATCGAACAGGATCCCAAAGAAGTGCTTCGTGATCGAGTTCGATTGGGTTCAGCCCGGAAACTCAAACTCGCGACCAATCACTTCCTCACACCGCTACTCAACCGCAGCGCCGCCAAAACCGATCGCGATACCGCCTGGTTTCAACAAGTCGATGCGCCGAAGTCGATGGGTGCCGGAGCTCGCGTTGCGGTCGTGGGAGGTGGGTTGGCCGGCATGAATGCGGCCTTGCATCTGGCGCGGCACGGGTGCGACGTGGTATTGTTCGAAGCCAAATCGCGATTGGGGGGGCGGGCAGGATCGTTTCTTGATCCGGTGACGGGACAAGCCATCGACTATTGCCAACATGTCGGGATGCAGTGCTGCACGGCCTTGCGGCGGTGGATCGCTTCGACCGGTTCGATCGACACCTGGCGCAAGCTCGATACGCTGCATTTCGTTTCGAAGGTTGGCAAGCGGTTGGCGGTCCGGGCCTGGCCGCTTCCCGCCCCGCTGCATCTGAGCGGACTGATCCTGGGTTGGCCCGATTTGTCGGGGCTAGATCGCGCGCGCCTGGTCCTGGGGTTGGGATGTCTGCTGGTGGCCAAGGAGACGAAGGACTTCGAGCACATGCCGGCTTTGCAGTGGCTGGAGCGTCATGGTCAAAATCGGACAACGATCGACCGATTCTGGGCGACCATCCTGGTAAGCGCCTTGGGAGAGCAAGTCGATCGCGTTGCGATGGGGCCCGTCAAAAAGGTTTTGGTGGATGGATTCGCGGCCACGCGCGATGCGTTTCATCTGCTCGTTCCGTCTCGTCCGCTGGCGGAATTGATCGACGAGGCACCGAGACAGGCCCTGGCCGCGATGCGAGTCGCAGTGCGTTGCGGCACTCCCATCCACTCCGTGAAACGGAACGAAGCCGGGAATTGGACTCTCGATGCCGATGCGAGCCAGGATTTCCATGCGGTGGTCGCTAGCGTGCCATGGCATCGCATCAGCGGGTTGCTTCGAGATGCCGCGTTGCCCAACTCGCTTGCGCCCTTGCTGGGACAAGTCGATTCGCTCGAGTCGTCTCCCATCACGGGAGTTCACACATGGTGGGATCGACCCTGGTTGCAGCAGCCGCATGCGATCTTGATCGATCGGTTATGCCAGTGGGTATTCCCCGGCCCCGAGGATGCTCAACAGAACTCGACGGGCGAGACGTACTATCAGATTGTGATCAGTGGTTCTCGGCAATTGCCGCGAGGAGATCACGACGCTGTTCTCGCCGCGGTGGAGAAGGATTTGAAGGAGTTGTTCCCGGAGGCGGCCAGCGCCAAGATGCTGCGAGGAAAAGTGGTTACCGATCCCCAGTCGGTTTTTTCCGTAACGCCCGGCCACGCCTCGAGCCGTTTATCCTCGACAGCCTTCGCGAACGAAGGATTGTTCCTCGGGGGAGATTGGATTGATACCGGTTGGCCGGCGACCATGGAGGGAGCGCTCCGTTCGGGAGCCCTCGCAGCGCAAGGCGTCCTCGCGTACCTCGATCGTCCGGCTCAACTTCTCGTCGAAAATCGGATGGAAAAGAAGTCGCCCAGCATCCCAAGCTGATGCGGGAAGACGCTGAAGATTGCAACCGACCAGCGAGTCAGGTACGGGATGATGTTCCCTCGGGGCTGACCATTTTTCTTGTGCGGCGACAGGCTACGCCCACAAGCGATGTTGGCGGATGTACGCCTCTACGGCTGCTGGGACCATGTAACGGATCGTTCGACCCTCACGCACACGTCGTCGGAGATCCCTCGATGCGATTTCGATTTGCGGGACATCCAGGATTCGGCTTTTTACCGCGCTGAGTTGTTCGGGGCTTGCAACGCGGGCGAGATCGTCCCATGCAGGGTCGCCCCAACCCCCGCGATGGGCGACCACCAGATGCGCCAGCGAGAGAACGGCGTGAGGTTCTCGCCATCGATCGAAGCCCACCAGCGAGTCGGATCCAATCAGCATGTAGAAATCGGCTGCCGGCAACTCCGCGTGCATCGCCCTGAGCGAATCGACGGTGTAGCTGACGCCGCCGCGCTGAATCTCACGGTCATCTAAACGAAATGAGTCATTGCCGCAAATCGCAAGTTGGAGCATCTCGACGCGATGTTTGTCGTTTGTCGGAGTGGTCTCGGTTTTGAAGGGAGACACATACGCGGGAAGAAATACGACCGAATCCAGATGCATCGATTCGCGAAATGATTCCGCCATGATCAAATGGCCGTGATGGATCGGATCGAACGATCCACCGAAAATACCGATGCGTTGAACCTGTGAGCTGTCGGTCATGGTGCCGGGGACGTGTTCTCCGAGGAAGTCGATTCGTAGGGAGATGGCATCGAACTGAGTCGCTGCAGAACCAGGATCTCTCCTTTGCCTCTTGTGGCCAGATCGCCGATCCGGCGTTCGACCCAACGCGTACTCGGAATGGCCAGCGACAGCCATCGCGGTCTTTCGAGCGGTGCACAAGCTTCCGCCAGTCCGATTTGAAGCGATCGCAAATGGTTCCATACCAGTGGCAGGAAACTCAGTTCCAGATTGCGGCTTGGGGAGAGAGATGCACCCGATTCGCAATCGGGGACCGATGCGAACAGGAGACTGCCTCGGCGCATTCCCACGCCCCAATGCGAGGAAATTTTGCCCTGAACCAGGATCGTGCCAGCAATCATCTGGGGGGCCAGGTAATCACCCGCGTCACCCGCAATCCAAACGGTGCCGCGGCGCATGCGATGGCACGCGCGGGACCCGACATTTCCAGCGATGATCACATCGCCTCCGCGGAGACCGCTCCGCTCGCCGGGGAGCGGCCCTCCCAATCGATCGCCGCAATTGCCCGTGATCGCTACCGTTCCGCCACGCATGCCTGCACAAGCGTCGTGGCCTGCATCGCCGGCAACGAGAATCGTTCCTCCTCGGATTTCCGCGCCCAGGCGATCGCCAGCATGGCCGTCGATCACCAACGTGCCCCCCGTCATCCGATTCCCGAGTCCGTCCATGCAGCGGCAATCGCCCCGGATCACCATCGTTTCCGATGGACCGCTGGGCCATTGCACCCAAAACAATTCCTCGAGACGCACTGTGCGCGAGCTCGACATCGATAACGGCATGGCCATCAGTTCCGCTAAGGGAATCGATGCCAATCGCTCCGGCACGAGGGCCGAGCCGTCGACCCGTTCATCGAGCGTTCCCTTTAACGTCAGCTCAAGCATCCGAAGTTTCCACCAAGCGAGCGCGACACCAGAGACTCGGATCGTCGACGGGAACACTCAACGAGTTTCGCGCCAACTCGTATCGCTTGCGACCATCGCTCGCAACCCAAGCCACGCCCCATTCAGGGAACTCGACCGGGTCGCATCCAGCCAGCGACGTGTAGGGTAGGGTCATCTTCATTTCCAGTCGCGAACGGGACGCACTCAGCCACCCTCGAACCTCGTTTGCACGTGCATAAATCGGAAACCCCTTCGCGCGAGAAATCAAGCCCGGCCGCACATCGGCAGGCGCGTTCTCCAGCGGAATCGCTGCCGGTTGTCGAAAGCGGAGTTGAAAAAGATGGCAATACGCATTCGCGCGGTGGATTCCTGGACTGCTCCGCGTGTCGATGTAGAAATCGAGCGAGATGTTGGTGTTGAGCGAGGATGCCGGGTTGGCTTGAGGCAGATGGACTTGGAGCAGGATCTCGCGATCCGACCAAGCCATCCAAGAGCCGCTCGCGTCCTCGTCTCCACTGAGCGATTTGACGGCCGGTAATCGATAGGCGTCTCCGAGTTGCCAGGATGCAGGGGAACTAGGATCGACGGTGCCGGGCCATCGTCGAACGGAAAACCCAAGATCGAACAGCCACGCAGGGTCGCTCACCAAATCCTTCAAGCTCATGAAGCATTCCTTTCGCGAGCTTCGTGATTCATGTCATGGTTCCACTTCAACAGGATGACTGCATCATAAACCGCATGGGCCACGATGGCGCAGAGCAAATTGCCCGTCAGCCAGTAGATCGCACCCAGAACCATCCCCATGCCGGTCGCCAGCACAATGTAAAGGGGCGTCATCGGATGGGCGAGCCCGAACAGGAGCGAAGCGATCAGCACTGCCAGCAAGCCCATCCCTAGGTTGTGCTCAGCTCCCAGAAGTTCGAACAGGCCTTGTTGAAGCCATCCGCGAAACAGCAATTCCTCCCCCAACCCTGCAGCCATCGACAGCACGATCAGTTCCGCGCGCGTCATGGGATGGAGAAACCCCGCCAATCGCGATTCCATCAGCTCCTGCAGTTCCTTCAAGCCGCGCCATGGCAAGGCGGACAAGGCGAACACCGCCGCAGCCAAGACCGCTCCCAGACATACCCCTAGGACGATCCCTTCGGAAAGCCTCTCCGCATCCGACAGGCTTGGCACATGCGCTCGGGAATCCGGCCCAATCCACCAGCCGAGGAAAAGTCCCAGCAAGCCGAGGCAGATCTCTGCAGCGGCCGCCACGACGAAGCGTCTCGAAACATCGTCATCAGATGCTGCGGGCATCGAGACTCGACTAGGGTGCAAGAGGAAACAAAACGGGCCTTGGAAAAAAGAGCGGGAAGTCTATAAGCCGGGTTTTGTTGCTCGGCCGAGGCGCAAGCCCCGAGCGAACAGGCAATCATTCCTCTAGGATCGCAATTGCTCGCGACCTCAAGCGATCTACCCGAACGAATCGCCGCGGGCCGCGGCGTGTCCGGTCTCCCGGACTCGTTCTGCTGGATCTTGCTCCAGATGGGGTTTACCAAGCGACGAAAGTCACCTTCCGCCCTGGTGGGCTCTTACCCCACCGTTTCACCCTTACTGGTCCGAGCGATCGGACCAGCGGTCTACTCTCTGTTGCACTTTCCCTAACCTTGCGGTCGGTCGACGTTATCGACCATCTTGCCCTGCGGAGCCCGGACTTTCCTCTGACGCTCGACGGTTTCCCGCAGCGCCAGCGATTGCCCGACCTCCCGCTCACCAAAAAGTATAACCGCTGCTCGCCCGCCCGGCCATGGTTAGCTTGGGGAGGTCGCATCCATGCCGTCGCTGGCGTGCGATGCCCCGTTGTTGGCGGTCTTGCTGTACTCCGCTCCCGGGCGCCGACCTCGGCGTTTCTGGCTGGAAGTCGGAATCAGCTGGCGGTCAATCCGCTGCAACATGCGGGTGACGCAGAGCTTGTTGACGCTCACCTCCAAATCATTGGCTTCCGCGCAAATGCTGTCATGAAGGCTCTTGGGGATTCGGACGGTGATCATGCGTTGCGGTTCGCATGGATCGCACTCGGGCACATCGCGCGAGCGGAGGACGGTGAGCATCTCCAGGACCTTTTCATGCGCGTCACTGCATTCGTAAGCATGCATTTCCTCCGGGGTGGGGAACAGGTGCCGAATGCATCCCCCCACTCCGAGGGTGGCTCGATAGAACGCGGTCCACGTGGGAGCGACCCCGAACAATTCGGATGCTTCGCGCAGGACTTGGCTGCAGCGTGCGTCGTGGGGTGCTTCGGGATTCCGTTTCCCACACAATTCAGCCGCGACTTGCTCGAAGACTTTCATTTCGGCCGCGAGTTTTTCTCCGGACTCAGCGGGTTTTTTGGCGGTCGCTGCCGCAGGGGTGGAGGTGGTGGCTGCCGACGAAACGCCCTCGCGATATTCCAGATCCATATCGAATTCCCTTCCTGGTAAGCTCAACGGTCCGTTGAGTAAGTTTGCAGGTCGCCCAATTCCAAGTTCGAAACCCGACCCACCGCCTCGAACCTCCTTGTCCTCTCAGCTTCGACCTTCATGTCGAGTTGGCGGCCACTCCTGGCGACCCCCCTCTCCTGCGAGAACACCCCATCATGCGAATGCAGTCAATAGCGTCGACGTAAATCGATTGATATCAATAGCTTATGGCGATTTGATAGCACTGCACGGTTTTTGTGCAGCAACCCAGTGGAGGGGGTGTGTAAACGAGTGCTGTATTCTTGGGCAGGAGATGCCTGCTCAAATACTAAGTGTCCAAGCGGGCGACCGTGAGGAAATTTCCGAATTTTTTAGAGAGTCGCTGTTGGACTTGGCGGGGTTCCGTGATGGGGCGTATGGCATCGAGGCGCCGCTGGCAGGCATCCGCCAGCGGCGGGTGCCTGCGGCTCGTTGGGAAAGCGTCCTTTGCGGCCGCGAGGCAAGTGCCTGGAATTTTTTCCGAGAGAGGGACGGCCTGGGAAGGCCGTCCTGCGATGTCCCGCGCAACGGCAGGAAGTCGGTGGACCCCGAGGCGACTGGGGCAGAGCGGGATTAGGCGAGACGGTCGAGCATGCGGCTCAGGGCCTCGGTGAGTTTCTCGTCGGTATCGTAGTTCCCTTCGGCGATCGCTTGGCGGAGTTCAGCCACGCGATCGGCGCGGAAGGTTTCGCTCGCCGGCGGGTTCCCGACGGCAAGGGCCTCAGGAGACAAGTCGAGCAAATCGTTCGGCATCTCAATCCCAGACGGTGACCCTGGATTGGTTTGCGGTTTGCTAGCATTGCTTCGTTCCGAAGCGCGGGTTGCGTCGACACCGGAGACGGAAAAGTTATTCGAAATCTGCATCTTCAGTTTACCCCACTTCTTTTGAACGAACAGCGTTCAGCCCGAACGGAGACCGTTGGGGCTGGGAATCGGAAAATCTTGGGACTGCTACCGTGCGGATAGGCATCCTGGGATGCCACTGGCTCGATCCTCGTCTTCGCAGTCCGTGTCGCAGAAAAACCGTCCTTACTCGAGGTCGGAGCGACTTTGCAAAGAAGCTGCTTTCGAGCGAAAGCGACCGGAGTATCGTCCAATTTCTGCGTCACCCCCAAGAAATCCTTTCCTATGCCACATGTGCCGCTTCGCGAATCCATCCTGGTTGTGCCCCCTATTTCAATGATGCTCTTTGCAGTGGCCAGGATTGGCAGTGACGTTCTGCAAAGGATCATGACTCAGGGAGCGGATGGCGGTTTCGCGCTTCTGCATTCGGTTCATTCGCAATCGCCGTGCCGAATCGGAAAAAACGTTACACGCCACCTGGACTACCTTGTTTTATACGCTCCCGAAGGACGCGGAGACAAGCTTGGTTCTCCACAACTTGGAGAAACCAAGGTCGGCCGTCCCCATTTTTACAATGCAAGCAGAAATCTTTTCAAAACTACCGTACTAAAGAGGCATTTTCGCGAAAATCGCAATTGACCCCGATTTGGGGAGCTCTCTATTCTACCCCTCGTTGCTCACGCAGCACCCGATCTTTGGAAACTTAATCGCACAGCAGGAAGTAACGGAGCGATGATTCCTCGGCAAGCCGAGGACGGCTTCGGTGATTGCGAACGGATTCGCGATTTTCGAAGCGGCCATCATCACTCCTGTGCAGACGGAGTCCACGGATGGCACTCGGTCTGCATCTCCTAAGCTTGGCTCCCGGAACAGTAGCTCGTAGTCCTCCGTCCCCCCCTGGGACTCGTTCACTTCCGGGAGCCTTTTTTTATTCGCTATGACGGTGGAACGAGGGCCAAGATACGTTGCATGTGCTCCTCGAAAATGGCTTCGCCAGCGACAATCTGCATGGCGATTTGCAGTGCGACCAGCGGTGCCCCCGCCAGCAGAGGAATTTGAAGTTTCGCCAAATCCTTGCCGGTGCACACGACGAAATCCGGCCTTGGATGGAGCGTCGAAATTCGGGCTTCGAGCCGTTCGATATCGACTCGCGAATAAGGGTGGTGGTCGGGAAAGATGGCATGATCCACAACCTGGGCGCCCAAGCGTTTCAGCCCGGCCTCAAAACTGCCGGGATTCCCGATCGCACTGACCGCGAGGACATGCTTCCCGCCAAGGAACTCGAGCGTCAGTCGTTCTCCATGACAATTGACCAGATCGATCGGGGCATGTTCCGCTTCCAGCCAAGCCGCCTTCGGGTTGTAGCGTTGTACCCGATTCCTCAGTTCCGCCAATTTTTGGCGATCGACCTGGTCGGAACGGGTGGCGATGACCATGTCGGCCCGGCGCAGGGAGCGGATCGGCTCCCGAAGCAGTCCGCGCGGCAGCAAATGACCATACCCGAACGGTTCGGTCGCATCGATCAAGATGATATCCAAATTGCGACGAATCCTCCGGTGCTGAAAGCCATCATCCAGTAGCAGCAATTGCATTTCCAGCTCTTCGTGAGCGAGTTGAGCCATCGCGCAACGATCGGGGGATTGCAGATGCGGAACGTCAGGGAGCAGGGCTTCCAACTCGCGAGCTTCGTCGTTCGTTCCGTCCTCCAACGCCCGATAGCCTCGCGACAGGATCGCCACGCGGATGGCATGGTTTCGAAACCAACGCGCCACCATCGCGCAGGCCGGCGTTTTGCCAGTCCCCCCAGCCGTCAAATTGCCAATGGATATGACAGGCAGGGGGGCCGATCTGGATTCGAACCAGCCGCGGTCGTACATCCAATTGCGGGCGCGCACGGCGATCCCGTAAGGTTGCGAAGCGACCCACAACCCACCTCGCAGCATGTGCGAAGCGATCGAGCGAGAGCTGCCGTCGAGAATGCTTTCAAATCGGGGCATTCAGTCCTACATATCTGCGGTCGAGGAATGCAAGTGATCGACCGCGCATTCTAGAGGAGATGCACAGGATGCTCTAGCGTCAGGGAGTGACAACCGGTACTTTCCCGAACACACGATGTTTCCACGTTTTCCGTTCTCGGGGACTGCCGGCTCATGAAAAAACTGACCTCCCATCGATCGGTTCTGGTTTACCCGTTTGTTCTCGCGATGGGCTTGGTCCTTTGCACCTATCTACCCAAAACCTGGAGCCAAAATCAGGGCGTCTGGAGCGGAGCGGCTGGATACGCACCTTCCTCGGGCGTCTCGGTCTCCGGGGAATCGCACGCGGCGGCGAGCCAGAAGCACTTGATGAGCAGTGCCACGCTGACCAACGGTTTCCAGCAGCTCGTTTTGGTCGATCCCGAGCGGCAAACGATTGCGGTTTACCACATCGATCCAGAAAAAGGAGATGTCCAACTCAAAAGCGTTCGGAAGATCGATGCCGATTTCTCGCTCGAGGAATTCAACTTGAGCGAGCCTTCACCGAGCACGATCCGAAAAAACTTGAGGATCGGAGAGCGCTAGGAACGTTTTCCCGCGCAGGACGGCCGTTTTGCACGGCTGCTGTTTTACACGGCTGCCAATTCTTCCTCTCGCAGGGCTTCGATGAGAGGCCAGAGTTCGTCGACTTCGTCTTTGAAGAGATTGCCGATGAGGATATCGGTAATGAGGTGCTTCTTCTCAGGGTGCTTGCGAACGAGTTGTCCAAAGTTCAGCCCGTCGTAGAACGCGCGGACGAGATTTCTCATGCGGTTCATGGCTTTCCGGAACTCAGGTTCCCAAGCGCGCAGCCGCTGTTCCCCGGTGTCATTTGCCCCGAGAGCTTCCACAATGGTGTCCGCTGCCATCTCCGCCGACACGAGTGCCAGCAGCACACCGGAGGAGTAGAGGGGATCGAGGAAACCGAAGGCATCTCCGACCAGAACCCAACCGTCCCCGGCGGCCTTGGATGCCTTGTACGAGTATTCCTTCATGATTCGGAATTGATCGACGCACTCGGCGTCCGCAATGCGAGGTTGCAGACCCGGGCATCGCTCGACTTCTTGGTAGAAGATCTCCTTGGGATCCTTGGTATCGCGGTGCTTGAACAAGTAATCAAAATCGGCGACGACTCCTACGCTCACGACGTCGTCATGAAGCGGGATATACCAAAACCAACCCTTTTTGCCTTGGGTTTGCATAACGATGGTTCCACCTTCGTCCTTCCCCGGCTCCCGTTTGGCGCCGCGGAAGTAAGACCAAACGGCAGCCTTTTTCAGGTCGGGGTCCCATTCCCTCAGGTTCATGCGATCGATCAAAAGCGACGATTGTCCGCTGGCATCCACGACGATGCGGGAGCGGACCGTTTTGGGCTCTTCGCCTTCGCATTTGACTCGAACGCCGACCACGCGTTCCCCGTCCCTCTCGATATCGAGGACGCGAGCCCCCTCATGGACGACGACGCCGTGCTCGCGAGCGTTGTCGAGCATCATGCAATCGAACTCGCTCCGAAGGATTTGCCACGTTTGGGATCGCTCGTGCGGATCGTACTCTTCGAAGCGGAAGGGCTCGGAGAGCTTGCCGTGTTCATTGATGAACTGGACGCCGTATTTTTTCGTGAAGTGACTCGTCTTCATCTTGTCGATCATCCCGAGCCGCCGCATGGTCTGGTAGCAATGCGGAATGAGCGATTCGCCGATGTGGAAGCGAGGGAAATGATCCCGTTCGAAAAGGGTCACGCGGTACCCGTGCTGGGCGATCAAGGTCGCCGTCGCTGCCCCGGACGGGCCCCCACCGATCACGATCACATCGCAATGGTTTTCCGCTTGAATCATGATTTCGTCTCCCTCTGCCTGTTTAACTCTTCCAATCGCTGTCCACGGGTTCATGGGGCGCTCGAGCGATCTCGAGCAACTCCAGCAGGGACCGCATCTGATCGACCGTCAGGTGTCCCGTCTGCGCAACATGCATGTGCTTGACCGGGCCGGCCATCTCTTTCAAAAGAGCCAATCCCTTGGGGGTCAACGCCACCAAGACCGCTCGGCGATCCTCGCTCGAACGCTCCCGCCCAATCCAGCCCTGGCCTTCGAGTTTATCGAGCATCCGGGTGATATCCGGTGCTCGCGACACGAGCTTGGCCGAGAGTTGAAGGGTTGCCATCGGCTCGGGATGCTTCGCTTCTAGAAGACGCAACACATTGTACTGCTGGGCTGTCAAGTTCCAGCGATCGAACAACGCCTCCTCGATGGCTCGCAACCGGTCGTACGTCCGCCAAAGGGACAGATAAACCTGCTGCTCGGCCGAATCAAAACGCCGCTTTTTCGCAGAATTACCCAATTTACCCATTTTTGAGACCTTCAACGCCGTGGATCACCTTAGAAATATAGTCGTCTGAACAATCATTGTCCAGACAGGCATTTTGGGGATTGGGGGATGTTTTTCCGCCCAAGGCGCGCACCATCCCGTCCCGCCGCGTCAGCGCACGTGTCGGTTTCGGGGCATGTGTGGGGAGAGATTGACCGCTAATGCATCCGGTCGAGATGGAGGACGATCTCGCGCAGAAGGATTCCGAGATCGGAACCAAAGGCTGCGGAAAAATCGCGGAGTCGTTCTCCCTCCGTGTACTCCTCGAATGGCTTCATGCTGCTGATTTTCTGAATGTACTCGACATACTGTCGGCCGCGGCGTTGGGAGAGGTAGCAATTCATGGCCCAAGCGGCCGTGTATGCATTCAGCGTATCGCTTTTAAATGGTTTGTCAGACACGATCAATTCCTGACATAGGGCTTGGAGTCGTTTTCGATCCCGTTTGAGGGCATCCCAGGCTTGCCGCTGGGACGGGGGCCAGTGGGATGCGCGGTCTCGAACGGCATAATCGGAGTATGCCGGTGCTTCGAACTGCACCGCGAAACCCTCCATCATCCAGAGGGGCGTGGAGGCGAGGCGTTGGTGGAGTCCTGAATTGAAAGCGAATTGGTGGGTTGCTTCGTGGCAGATGGTTTCCTGCGTGGACTGGGTTTCGCTGGCACCCTCATTCTCATACAAAACGATCCGGTTCGTCTTTTGAGAATAGTAGCCGACGCAATTCGGGGGAACGGCAGCGCCCTCGAGTTTGGCGTACTGATCGAACTCCGCCCGGGACCCCAAGACGATCGCGATCAAGGGAAACTCGAGAGGTCGGAGAGGGATGCCGTGCGTGTTGCAATATAAGGAAATGGAGTGGTGGATGCGATCAAACCGCTCGCACCAAATGCTGATGCGATTCGGTTTGGCGATGACCAGATAGGGAAGGGCATTGCGAATGCGGTAATGGTTCCCGAACTCTGTTTGCAAGTCCGAGACCAGGAACTGCAAATCCTGAGGCGTGAAGGGCTGATTGGTGACTTTGTGGCCGACAATCTGTTCCCGGTCCAGAAACACAATCGAACCGTTGGTTCTCATGAGCAACGTTTTGTCCGAGAACAGGCCGATGGGAACTCCCTCCACCTTTCCGCTTCGGAGCGTCACGGCCAACATGGGAGGACGTTTCGCGTTGGATGAGGGGGGACGCTTTGGAGCTGAGTTCGGGGCAGTGATGCCCAGGTCCTGTTGAACGGGCGGGTTGGGTGGAGGTGGTGGAACCAGTGCCTGATCTTCGACGTTGGCGGAGATGAGCTTGGTCGGGTCTGGGTGCGAATCCAATTGCCAGAGGCTGCCTCCCTTGGAGCTGTCCGTTGAGGGGGTAACCGGTTTGCCGCAGCCCGCAAGCGAGAAAATCGCTGCGAGGGTCGCAAGGCCGAAGAGATCGCGCAGTGTGGTCGTCATGGTTCTCTGGCACCCGAGTTCTGTCCCGCCGGTGCTCTTCCTGTTTTCTTGAAGGAAATGCTCTCAATACAAGAAATAGTTCAAGCGAAGGTGAGCGGAGCCGACAGCGCGCTGGGGTGGCAGGAAAGCCGTTGCAACGGAATGGAATGAAGCAATTGTGCCGGATGTGCCGATAAAACCGGCGGAGTGAGAGTTGTTGCCTAGTAAACGGATTGCATCCCATGAACCAGCCCATTCGCCTGTGCCTTGTCCTGCACAACCACCAGCCTATCGGGAATTTCGATCATGTGATTGAACAAGCCTACCGCGATAGCTATCTGCCGTTCCTGGAGGTTTTTGAGCCCTATGAGCATTTGCGGATCGTTCTGCACACGTCGGGACCGCTGATGTTTTGGCTGGCTGAATACCATCCGGAGTATTTGGATCGTGTTCATCGCTTGGTGATGGCGGAGCGGATCGAATTGATTGCGGGTCCAATCTACGAGCCGATTTTGACAATGCTTCCAAGCCGGGATCGCGTTGGGCAAATCGTGAAGTACCGAAAATGGCTTCAAGCTCGCTTTGAAGCTCCCGTTTATGGCATGTGGATGCCGGAACGGGTCTGGGAGAGCCAACTGACGCGCGATATTGTGCCTGCGGGAATCCAGTACACACTTCTGGACGATCACCATTTCCTGGCAGCGGGATGGCAGGAATCGCAGTTGACGAACTACTTTTTGACCGAGGACGACGGTCATGTCTTGCGAGTCTTTCCGAGCAGCGAGCCGCTGCGTTACTTGATTCCATTCGCTCCTCCTGCGGATACGATCGACTATTGCCAATCGGTGGCCGCCCGGGCACCGGGAGCGACCCTGGTGTTTGGAGATGACGGAGAAAAGTTTGGGACGTGGCCCAACACGCATGAGCATTGCTACCACCGAGGATGGCTGAGGCAGTTCTTTGACTTGCTGACGCAGAACCGGGAATGGCTGAGGACTTCGACGCTCGCCGAGGCGATCAACGATTCCACGCCGGCGGGGACGATCTATCTGCCGGATTGCAGTTATCGGGAGATGACCGAGTGGGCGCTGCCGGTCGAACGGCAAATCGCTTATCACAGCATCGTGCACGAGTTGGAGAGCGACTCGCGCTGGCCCCAAATCCGGCAGTTCATCCGCGCGGGAAATTGGCGGAACTTCCGTGTAAAGTACACCGAAGCCAACGAGATGTACTGCCGTATGCTGGAGGTGAGTCGGCGTTTGGAATTTGCTCGGCGAAGCCATGCGGATCGGAGCCTTTTGGCCAAAGCCGAGGACCATCTTTATCGCGGTCAATGCAATTGCCCTTACTGGCACGGGGCTTTTGGCGGGATCTATCTGCCGCACCTGCGCAACGCCAACTATCGCGAATTGATCATTGCGGACAATCTGATCGAACGTGCCAGCGGCCGGACCGAGGAATGGGTTGATGTCACCACCGAGGACTACGACAAGGATCTCTTTCCCGAAATCCGGCTCGCGAACGATCGGATGATCGCCTACTTCTCTCCCGCCCGCGGCGGCATGCTTTACGAATGGGATCTCCGCGATGCAGAGCATAACTTGCTGGCTACCATTCAGCGTCGACCGGAGGAGTATCACAACCAGGTGCGTCGCGGCGCCTCGGAGTACGGTGAATCGACGGCCAGCATTCACGATCGCGTCGTCTTCAAGCAATCGGGGCTCGATCAACGCTTGATCTACGACGCTTCGCCTCGCAAGACGCTGATCGATCATTTCTTCGATCCCGAGGTCCGGGTCGAGGATATTCGCGACGGTCGAGCCGTCGAGCGAGGGGATTTTGCCGTCGCTCCGTACGACGCCAAGCTCAAGCGGACTCCGAGCAGGATTCAGGCCCAGTTCCAGCGTCGCGGTCGCGTGGGCGATTCACCGATCACGGTCACCAAGGGAGTCGGAATCCAGGCCGGTAGCCATGCGATTGAATTGACGTATATGATCGAGAATATTCCGAGCGACAAAAAATTCTTGTTCGCGGTCGAATTCAATTTTGCAGGAATGCCAGGTGGGGCGGAGGACAGGTTCTTCTACGACACCCATGGAGCGTCCTGGGGGCATCTCGGAACTACGCTCAGCCTGGACAAGAGCGATTTTCTTGGACTGATCGATCAATGGCTCGGCATCAATGTCCAGTGGACTTGCAATCGCCCCTCAGGATTATGGTGTTTTCCGGTGGAAACGGTCAGCCAAAGCGAAGGTGGCTTTGAATTGGTGCACCAATCGGTGTGCGTGATGCCCCATTGGATCGTCTCAGGCGGTCCGTCCGGACGCTGGTCGGTTCAGATGCAATTGGCGGCAATCCACGAGCATTCCCTCGATGGCTCGACCGATCGACGGAGTGTGTCGAGGGCCTGATCGAAGACCGACGCCTGCAGATCGTCGTCCCAAATCCGCTACAATGGATTGTTCGAGTTTCATCGCTAGCGGATTGGGAGACTGAAGGTGCATCGACGAGAATGGTTGAGGGGAAGCCTTGCCTGCGGATTGGTGGGTGCGGGCATTGCACCAGGATCCCAAGCGCTGTTCGGGGCAGGTCGCGACCCGAAATGGGAAGGGGCCGTCCGTCGAGGCTTGGATTTTTTGGCGCGCACGCAATCGTCGCGAGGTCAATGGAATACACCTCCCTACCCGATCGCGATTTCTGCCCTGGCTGGCTTGGCCCTGTTGTGTAGCGGGTCGACGGTTACGCAAGGTCCGTATGCCAAACAGATAAGCCGTGTGACCGACTACCTGCTGGGGCAAGCGCGGAAGAACGGACTCATCGGCGATCCTGAGAACGATCAGCGCTACACCTACGGGCACGGGTTTTCGATGCTCTTCTTGTCGCAGGTACTCGGGGAGGAGGGGCTGCAAGATCGGCGGGATGACCTGGTGGACGTCCTCAATCGGGCGGTTGCGTTCTGCGGCAAGGCTCAAACGCCAGCCGGCGGTTGGGGATACGTCAGCGCGAAGGATGGCCAAGACTACGACGAGGGCTCGACCACCATCACGCAGGTACAGGGACTTCGCGGGTGTCGCAACGCAGGAGTCGCTGTTCCCTCCGAGATCATCGAATCGGCGAAGCGCTACATCTACAAATGCCAAAATGCGGACGGCGGCATCAGTTACTCCAGCCAGCAGATGGGTTCGTCGCGCCCCGCGATCACAGCGGCGAGCCTGGCCGCCCTCTACAATGCCGGGGACTACGAGAGCAAGAAGGTGCCGGAGATGTTGGCCTACTCGCGCAAGGAATTGCACGATGTAAAACGGGTCGACGATACATTCGGTCATTGGCATTACACCTACCTGTATTACAGCCAAGTGGTCTATCGCCAAGGAGACGAGGAGTGGATACCATTCCGCGACCGACTCTACTCGCAAATTGAGTCGATGCAGCGCGGGGATGGCTCATGGGAAGGGCAGATCAACGAAGCCTACATCACGGCGTGCAACCTGATCATGATGCAGTTGGATCTGGGGTATCTACCCATCTTTCAGCGATGACGCGATGGCGGAGGCCGCCTGGGATAATTCGCTGTCGTCGGAAGCGGAAATCGCTTCCATGCCAGGCATGGAGCGAAACCAAATTTCCTGGCGTCGGACAAATTGCCGCGTGTGGGCTTTGACTTGCTCGATCATCCCCTCCCGGCTCATCTCTCCAGCCAGATAGGCGAGCGGTTCCTTGTACCCGACCGCTTGCGACGCGGTCCGCCCCAACTGTCCGTAGCGGTCCTTCAGTCCTCGAACCTCTTCCAGCAATCCACGATCGAACATGCTGTCGACCCGCGCGTCGACGCGACGGTGCAAGGCGCTCCGATCCCAACGGATCGAAAACGCTCGACTGCGAGTTGGAATGGAGAATCGCTCGAACTGCGTTTGCCAATGGCTCAGCGGAATGCCGGTGACCTTGGCCACCTCCAACGCCCGGATCATGCGGCGTTTGTCCCCGGAGAGAATGCGATGGGCGGAAAGCGGGTCGACCTGCAGCAGCCGCTCCCGAAGTGCCTCCATGCCATAGATTTCAATATCCTTTTCGACCGCTTCGCGAAACTCCCAGTCCGCTGGCGGTCCCAAGAACATGCCGCACAAAAGAGACTTCAGGTACAGAGGGGTTCCGCCGACCAGCAAGACGCGACGCCCCCGGTTCCGAATCGATTCCGCTTGGCGGTGGGCATCCTGGACGAACTGAGAAACGCTGTAGTCCTCGGTCGGCGGGACCAAGTCGATCAGGTGATGGGGGACCCGCTGCCGGGCATCCGCCGTCGGTTTGTCGGTCCCAATATCCATGTCGCGGTAGACCGCCATGGAATCGACCGAGATGATCTCCGCTCCCAGCCGATCCGCCAAATCGAGCGCCAACTGGCTTTTGCCGGACGCGGTCGGCCCCGTCAGAAAAATCGCTTCATCCAGCGGTTTTCGAACCCAAGGCGACGTTGAATCCTCTTGCATGACCACGGCGTGCTCTCCATCCTGAAAAGAAAAGATCCGCATTAGTGTACCCAAACGGCAACCACTTGGAATCGACAAACTCCCCAGGAAACCCTACGATTTTCGATCAAACAACCCAGGACTTGGACCGATGACGCACGTTGACATCTTCGATCGCTTGATGGCCCAGTTGCACCAGCGAGCTACCGAACTACCCGAAGGCTCCTACACAACCCAACTGATCCGGGGGGGAATTCCGAAGATCGCCGGAAAAATCCAGGAGGAGACGGCGGAAGTTATCGAGGCGGCCAGCGAACCTGGCGCATCGGGCCGCGACCACACCGTTCGCGAAGCCTGCGATGTCCTGTTCCACTTGTGGGTTCTACTGGCCGTCCGGGGGATCGACGTCAACGACCTCCGGCGCGAGCTGCAACGGCGCGAAGGAGTGTCGGGTCTGCAGGAAAAAGCCAACCGCACGCAATCCAACGAACAAGGAAACCGTTCATGAGCCTCAGCGATCACCTGTTGCGGATCGGCGTACCGAGCAAAGGCCGACTCAGCGAGTTGACCACCGAACTTCTTCTCCAGGCCGGACTGACCTTTCGCCGTCAGGAGAGGGCCCTTTTCGCGCGAGTCAGCGGTATTCCAGCCGATATCACCTTTCTGCGAACCGACGACATTCCTACCCTTTGCGCCGAAGGGGCGATCGACCTGGGGATCACCGGCAGCGATCTGGTCGCCGAAGCCGACGCAAAGGTCGACATCCGGATGCAGTTGGGGGTCGGACGCTGCAAGCTGGCGATCTGCGTTCCAACCGCATCGCCTTACCAAAAACCAGCCGATCTGGCCGGAAAAAGGGTGGCGACGAGTTTTCCGAGAACCACCGAGAGATTTCTTCAACAACACGATGCGCCGGTGCATCTGGTGGATCTCAACGGATCGGTCGAAATCATGATTTCCCTCGGGGTCGCGGACGCGATCGTCGACCTGGTCGAGACCGGCAGCACTCTGGCGGCCAATCAGCTTCGTATCCTTGAGATCATCGGCCAGTATGAGAC